>PMVZ01000101.1 GCA_003166375.1 Acidimicrobiaceae bacterium
CCGCACGACACCACGGCGTCGACCGGCATGGTCGAGACGTCGATCGGGCGGGCACCGAGGGCCTGCGATGCGTTGACCACCAACAACACCCCCGCCTTTCGACAAGTTTCGCCCAAGGCGAACAGGTCCAGGGTCCTACCGGTGAACGAGTCGACCCAGGTCACGGCCAAGACCCTGGTGCGGGGACTGACCGCCGCGGCCAATTCTTCGGCGGTCAGCAACCCGTACTGCGGGCGAAGCGACCGGACCTGCACACCGCTTCTCGCCAGTCGTTGCCAGGGCAGCACCGTCGCCGGGTAGTCACCCTCGACCACAAGGACCTCGTCCTTCTTGGCCCAAGATAGGCCGTTGGCGATCAGATGAAGTCCGTGAGAGGTGCTGTCGCCGAGGACGATCTCCTCCGTTTAGCTACCAACCAATTGAGCGAGCAAGCCTCGTAGGCGCTCAGGAACCTCGCGGAAGTCGTCGTCTCCGATTCGATGCGGTGCGGCTTTCAGCGCCGCCGCACGCTCCGCCGCAATTACCGCTGCTCGGGGTAGGGGCCCCTGGTGCGCAGTGTTGAACCACACTCGACCACCGAACGGACCGAATTCCCCTCCAGCCCGTACTAAAGCAGCATGCGATGCCTCGTCCATGGCCCTATCGTGCCACCGAGCACGTGACGACGAGTTCCTAGAGCGCTTCAATCGTTCCGATGGCAAAACGGCGACTGGCAGGACTTGGCTTTGGGTTGGCCAGGTGAACCTCCTCGGCGAGCGCCACTGGGTTCACAAGCGCTTCCACCCTGACGTGACTGCCGCCGGCTGTGAAGCCGGATTTACGCAATGAAGTCATGTGAGGGTCCAGCCTGGTAGAGGGCTCGCACCTCGTCGAGAACCTCGATCGCGTTGAGCGCAACTCGCGCCTAACAGCTTGAGTATCCGGCAGCCTCATCTGTCAACCCACCTCAGGGAAAGATGCCCGTACCGGTCGTAGGTGAAGGCCACGGAACTGTGACCTGCGCGTCGCGCAATTTCTGAGGGATCGACATCAGCGGCAGCCGAGAGAGCTACGCCGGTGTGTTTCAAGTCGTGATTATGCCGATGTCGGCATAATCTGCGGCCGCAGGCCTCACGCGCCCTCGGTTTGAAGCATCTCAGCAACGGGTCGCCGCATGCCGATCCATGCCGGAACACTGGTCAGCGCCGCCACTACGAACACCGTACCGAGCACCGCCGCGACCAGCCAGAGCACTGGCGGCAGGCCACTCAGGTGATGGCCCGCGACCTCGAACAGACCGATGCCCAGTGGGAGGCCGATGATCGCTCCGGGCACCGCTGGGATGACCTGCGTCATGGCCAGACCCGTTCGGACTTGTTGCGGTGTTGCACCCAACGCCAGCGTCACCGCGGAGGCACGTCTCGCGTCGAGGACCGTCGCCCAGGCTGTGAAGATCGCGGTGAGCGCCGCCAGGGTCACCAGCGAGATGGTGATGGCAGTCAGCACCTGTTCCGCTCGGGGGACATCCGGGTTGACAAGTCCGCCCGAACTCGCGAAGTGAGCGAACTTCTTGTCGACGGCGGCATGGATAGCGAGCGCGGCGACGAGACCCATGACGGCGACGGCAATGCTCGCCGCGCTGAGGACCGCTCGCCGCGGCCGGCGGGCGACGAGGCGCAGCCCGAACAGGGCCGGCACGGGCAGCTTCCTTGACAGCCGGATCAGCGAATCCCGCCGCCTCGGCTGGCGGGGCGCGTCGGCGAGCGCGCTGACCGTGCTCATCCGCGCCGCTCGGATCGCGGGAACGAGCGTCGATGCGAGCGCCACGGCGAGCGCGACTACGAGCGCCACGGCGACCATGACGAGCGTCAGCGGCGGCGCTCCCGGAGCGCCGACGAGGTCGGCCTCGGGTTTGGAAACGAGCGGACCTGCACGCCAACCGGCCAACAACCCGACGACGGCAGCGACGAGTGCCAGGAAGAGGTTCTCAACAAGGAAAGTCGCCGCTACCATGCCCGGCGTGCCGCCGACGGCCTTCAACAGTCCGACCCTCCGGGTGCCTTCCGCGAGGCGACTCCCGACAAGGACGGCCACGCTGGCGAGTGCGAGCAGGCCGAGCAGCACGGTGCCGGTAAAGAGGAAGGCCTGGTCGGTGCGCAGGAAGCTGCTGTCGTCGTAGGCGACCGCGGTCCATGGGGTGAGGAACGGCGTCGTGGCGTCGACGGGGCCGCCCTTGTTCTGCTGGAGTCCGTTGCTGTAGACGTTTGCAAACGCGTTGACCGCGCGTGGTGACGCGTCGGACAGCTTGAGGTTCGAGATGTACGAGAGCGGGTCGGCCTTCGTTGCGAGGCTCCGCGCCGTCGCCTCGGTGGCCCAAATCAGGCTGTTGCCCGGGAAGCCACGAAACGCCGACGTGACGGCGAAGCCGACCACCCGGAAGGGGTGTCCGTTNNACCACGCCGCCGGGTCGGAGCCACGTCCCGGCGGTCACCTTGGGTTGGTCGACCGCAGCCACGCCAGTCGCACGTCCTTCGACCTGCACTGAGGTGGTGATGTCCGAACTGACCATCGTGGCGCCGACCGGGCCGGTGTCGCCCACAATCGGATAAGGGCCGCTGTGGGCCACCACCCCTTTGGCATGGTTCAGCGCCACGAGCGCGGCGAAGTCCGCCGGCGACGTCACGCCGGTGTAGGGGTCATTTCCACTCTGGGCGACGACGTCGGGCCCATTCGTCGCTGCCATCGTCTGCTGGTAGGGATTGCTGTTCACGCCGTTCAGTGCGAAGGCCAAAGAGAGCACGGTGGTGGCCGCGGCAATCGCGACCACGAAGAGGACGGCCTGGGCAACATGGTGCCGGAGATCGCTCGCCGCGAGGCGGCCGAGCAACAGCGCGCGTCCCCTTACTCCATCGTGTCGAGTGCCGCGCTGTTGATTCATGACGCCCTTCGTTCGTTCATTGATCACGACAGCCGCTCCCAGTCGGCGAAGGTGCCGAGGTGCCCGCGCGAACCACCGGTGAGGCATGTCTCGTCAACAAACGCGCCGTCGCGCATCGAGATCAAGCGGTCCGCGGTCGTGGCGATCCGCTCGTCGTGGGTGACGATCAC
>PMVZ01000093.1 GCA_003166375.1 Acidimicrobiaceae bacterium
GCGATCATCGGCCGCCCGACCACGGGCAGCATCTGCTTGGGGATCTCGTAGGTGAGCGGCCGGAGCCGGGTTCCCTCACCGCCGACGAGGACTACGGCGTCCATCAGCCAGTGGTGGTCGTGGTGCTGCCCGGCTTGGTCGTCGTCGTGGTGCCGCCCGGCTTGGTCGTCGTCGTGGTGCCGCCCGGCTTGGTCGTCGTCGTGGTGCTGGCCGGCTTGGTCGTAGTCGTCGTGGTCTGAGACGTGAGGAACGCCGCGACCAGCTTTTGCGCCGGCGGCCGGGCGACCGTGGCGCCCTTCGGAACGAAAGCCACCATGTACATCTCGCCGTCGCCGTAACCGATCCCGGCGGGGCTCGGGGCCGCGAACGGCGTGGTGGCGCTCGGCGAGCTCCAGATGAGCAGCTGGACGCGACCCGGCTTCGTGCCGCACTTACGACTGGCACCGTAGGTGCCGGCGAGCTTGCCGAGCGACTTCGGGAGCGTGAGCTTGCTGGCCGTCAAGCCCACGTCCTCTGATGTGAGGAACTTGGCGAGCGTTGCCTTGGCACCTTCGAACTGGGCCGCCTTCGTGCCCGCCCTCGCGGGCTCGATGTCCACTACGCCGTTGCCGGTGGTGATGATGCCCGAGCTCTGGTTGGCGCTGCGCGGCAGGTTCTGGACCTGGCCACAGACATCGACCGAGAGCGCCACCTGCCAGTGGTCGGTCAGAAGTGGCGGCGTGGTGTTGGCCTGGGTGGTGGTGGTTGTGGTCGAGGCGTTCGAGGCCGCCTGCTGACGCTCGTGGCGGCTGAACACGATCAGCCCGAGACCGATGACGCAGACCGCCAGCAGGATCGTGTACCACCCCATGGGCGTGCGCTGTCTGTAACTGCGGCTTCCGCCGATCGACGCGGCACGCGCGACCCTGCGGCTGATCGAATTCCTGGGCACGGGCCACGACTCTAGCCCCAGCTGGATCCCATCTTCCCGCCGTGGTCCTTTTCCGGCGCCCTGACGCCTTAGGGACGCCCCTTGCCGCTCAGGGCCGCGCCTGCGACCGGTTGGAGCGAACCGTGCCGACGTAGCGCTCCAGGGACGCGAGCACGAGCCGGGCGCCGAGCGCGACGGCCACGAGCGGCAGCAAGAGCCGTCGGCGCCCCTCGGTGGAGCGGCCTGCAAATCGCAGGATCGACCGGTGATGAGCCACGAGCATCCTGTAGGGCTCGCGCGAGGTCGATCGCCCTTGCTCGTGGACCACCCGGGACGACGGCTCGTAGAGGACGGCCCAACCGGCGCGGTGCAGCCTCCAGCAGAGGTCCACGTCCTCGACGTACATGAAGTAAGCCTCGTCGAAGCCGCCAACCGCCTCGAAGGCGTCGCGCCGTACAAGAAAGCTCGCACCCGACACCCAATCCGCGTTGCGGGCCCGGTGCTGCTCGTCGCCGACAAGCCGGTACCGCCGCGTCCAGGGGTTGTCGCGCCAGAACAGGCCGACAAAGCCGTGCCCGAGCGCTTCGCCGAGGTCCGGGAACGTCCGCCCCGATGGGTAGACCGAGCCGTCCGTCTCGAGCAGCATCGGGCCCGCCACTGCCGCGTCCAGATGCGCATCGAGTGCCTCGGCGAGGCGCTCGATGGCGTCCGGCTCGGTGACGAGGTCGGGATTGCAGATGAACAGGAGCTCGCGTTGGCTGGACCTGGCACCGAGGTTCGCCCCGGCGCCGTACCCGCCGTTGCGCGACGCACGTATCAACCGGCATGGGACCCCGAGGGTTCGCACCAGGGCGGTCGAGCCGTCGGTCGAGCCGTTGTCCACCACGACGATGTCGGTGACACCGCTGCGCTGCAGGCTCGCCACGCAGCGGGCCAGCACGTCGCCTGCGTTGTAGTCGACGACGACTGCCCCGACCCTTGCGGAGATGTCGGATCTCGGCAACTCAGGCCGTCAGCTCGGCGACAAGTCCTGTGATCGCCTGCTCCCAACTGGGAAGGAGGTCCCAGCCCGACAGCCGCATGGCGGCGTTGTCGAGCACGGAGTTGGCGGGCCGGGGGGCAGGCCGAGGCGGCCTGAGCTCGTCGGTCGAGATCGGCTCGACCCGTCCCGGGTCGAGGCCCGCAAGACCGACGACCAGGCGGGCGAAGTCGTACCAGGTCGTCGAGCCCTGGTTGGTCACATGGAAGATGCCGGCATGCCTGCCGAGAGAGAGGTCGACGACCCTGGCGGCAAGATCGGCCGCCGAAGTCGGGCTCCCCCGCTGGTCGTCCACGAAGCGAAGCGCTTCGCCCGCTGCGGCCAGGCGCAGCACGGTCTTGACCATGTTGGCCCCCGTCCTGCCGTTCACCCATGCGGTGCGGACGATCGTGTGGCCCGGATCGAGCTCGCGCTCGCCACCGAGCTTGGAGCGCCCGTACACCGACAACGGGTTCGGGTCGTCCCATTCGAGGTACGGCCGGGGCGAGGTGCCGTCGAAGACGTAATCGGTCGACAGGTAGCACAGGTGCGCCCCGACGCTGCGGGCTGCCTCGGCCACGTAGCGGGTGCCGAGGCAGTTCACGCGATAGGCGCGATCAGGGTCCAACTCGCAGGCGTCGACGGCCGTCCAGGCCGCCGGGTGGATGACGACATCCGGCTCGACGGTCCCTATGGCGGCGAGCACCGCGTCGCGATCGGAGATGTCGAGGACACTTTCCTCGGGGGCGATGATGTCGAGCAAGGGGCCCCGGCGGCGTTGCGCCGCCCGGCGCTGCAGCTCGGCGACGATCTCGGTCCCGACCTGGCCGGTCACGCCGGTCACGAACACGCGCACTTGTGCCGGACCTCAGGACTGCCGGGCGGGCGGCGGCGCGCTCGACCAGGAAGACTCGACGACCGGCGAACGCCCGATCAGCGGTTCCCACCAAGAGCGGTTGTCGCGGTACCAGCCGACGGTCGCCTCGAGGCCCGACTCGAAAGCCACCTTCGGCTCCCAGCCGAGCTCTGTGCGGATCTTCGTCGAGTTGAGCAGGTACCGCCGGTCGTGCCCAGGACGGTCGGGGACGATCGTCTTGAGCGACTCGGGCCGGCCGGTCGCTTCGAGGACACCGTCGGCGATCTCCTCGATGCTCGCCTCATGGCCGGAGCCGACGTTGTAGGTCTCGCCGACCACGCCGTCGCTGAGGACGAGCTCGATGGCGCGGCAGTGGTCCTCGACGTGCAGCCATTCACGGCGGTTCTTCGTCGAGGAGTACAACGGGAGCGTCTGGCCCTCGAGGGCTCGGGTGGCGAACAGCGGGATGACCTTCTCGGGGAATTGGTACGGGCCGTAGTTGTTGCAGCAGTTGGTGATCGTCGCTTTGAGCCCGAAGGTCTCGATGTAAGACCGGACCACATGGTCGGCACCGGCCTTGGAGGCGTTGTAGGGGGTACGCGGCCGGTATGGGGAGTCCTCGGCGAAAGACTCCTCGCTGTCGAGCGCGAGATCCCCGTAAACCTCACAGGTGGAGATGTGGTGGAACCTCGCGACCCCGCCTCGGCGGGCGGCCTCGCAAAGCGCCTGGGTCCCGAGCACGTTCGTCCGGAAGAAACGGGCCGGGTCCAAGATCGCCAGGCTGTTGTGCGACTCGGCGGCGAAGTGCACGATCGTCTCGATCCCGTGCCGGGCGAGGGTCTCGGAGACCAGGGGCTGGTCGCAGATGTCCCCGTGAACGAAGATCACCCGGCCGGCGCTCTCCAGCTCGGCGATGCTGCGACGGTCCCCGGCGTAGGTCAAGGCGTCGAGAACGACGAGCTGGTCCTCCGGCCGGCGTGCGGCCCAGTAGCGCACGAAGTTGGACCCGATGAAGCCCGCGCCTCCTGTGATGAGCAGTTGCATGATCGGCCCAGGCTAATCGGCCTCAGCCGGGAGGCCGGGCCCACGCGGGATTCACAAGGCGCCCGTGAGCAAAGACCCACGGCTCAGCGGACGTGGACGACGTCACCCGCGGAGATGGTCCGGATACAGGCACCGGTTGAGACGAGGAGGCACCCGGCGTCGTCGAGGTCCAATGCCCTCCCGGTCACAGTCTCGTCCACGAGCTCGACGCGGACCTCGCGCCCGATCGTCGAGCAGGCGAGACGGTACTGCGATGCGAGGCCGTGGCGTCCCTCTCGACTGGCGAGCATCGCATTCCACGTGCCTGTGCCGCTGAGCAGCTCTCCTACGAGCTCGCTCCGGTCGATCCGCCGTCCGGCGATGCGGTTCAACGAAGTGGCGCGGGCCGAGACCGAGACCAGGTCCGGGTCCTCCGAGTCCACCGGCGGCCAGTCCGCAGGCCAGTTCACGTTGATCCCGATGCCCACGACGACCCCGCCGGGCCTCCAAGCCAGGCGCCCACGCGGGTCTTGTCCGGCGTGGGGCGGCACGATCTCGGACAGGATGCCCGCGACCTTCCGTCCGCTCTCCGCGCCCCCGGGACGACCCTCGACCCGCGCCCCGGCCCCGCCGGCCCCGGCACCACCGGTGCCCACGATGAGGTCGTTCGGCCATTTCAGCGACAGCTCGACCCCGGCGGTGACACGGCAGGCCCGAACTGCTGCGAGCGCCACGGCCCAGGCGGCGAGATGAAGCTCGTCGGGGCCGAGATCCGGCTTGAGCAGGATCGAGCACAGAACAGCGGTGCCGGGCGGCGCTTCCCAGCTCCTCTCGAGCCGCCCCCGGCCCCCGGTTTGGTGATCGGCCACCACGGCGTAGCCTTCGGGGACCTCCGAGCCACCTGGCAACCCGGCACCTACGAGGCCGACCAGGTACCGGTTCGTCGAGTCGACGACCTGCAGGCGCTCCGGCACGGCGAAAGGGACCGGCCTCTCGCCGGTGGCGTCCCCTATGACGACGGGATCGCCGCCTTGACCCTCGCGGATAGCCTGCTCGACTGAGCACTCCCCTACGGGTGGTCCGTCGGCTCGCGGCACCTGCTCCATTGGGACACGAGGCTAGGAAGGAGGGCCGGTGTTCGACAAGGTGCTCGTCGCGAACCGCGGAGAGATCGCCGTAAGGGTCATCCGGACCTGCCGCGAGCTCGGGATTGCGACTGTCGCTGTCTACTCCGAGCTCGACGCCAACTCGCTTCATGTTCGTCTCGCCGACGAGGCCTACGCCCTGGGCGGCCAGACCGCGGCCGAGAGCTACCTCGTGACCGAGGCCATCCTGGATGCCCTTGCGCGAAGCGGCGCCGACGCGGTGCATCCCGGCTACGGGTTCCTCGCCGAGAACGCGCCCTTCGCCCGAGCGGTCGCCGCCGCCGGCGCGACGTTCATCGGGCCACCCGCCAGCGCCATCGAGACCATGGGCGACAAGATCAGCGCTCGGCTCGCCGCAACGCGCGCGGGTGTCGCCAGCGTTCCCGGCCGGAACGAGCCCATTGCCGACCCCTCGGAGGTCATCGCCTTCGGCGAGTCCGACGGCTGGCCGGTGACGATCAAGGCGGCGTTCGGCGGCGGAGGCCGCGGGATGAGAGTCGTCACAGGTGCCGGCGACGCCGCTTCCGCCATGGAGTCGGCCCAGCGCGAGGCCCTGTCGTCCTTCGGGCACGCGGAGGTGTACGTCGAGCGTTATCTCACCTGGCCCCGCCACATCGAGATGCAGGTGTTCGCCGACAGCCACCAGAACGCGGTGTGGCTGGGCGAGCGGGACTGTTCGTGCCAACGCCGTCACCAAAAGCTCATCGAAGAGAGCCCCGCGCCAGACTTCGGAGACGAGCTCCGCCGGGCCATGGGCGAGGCTTCGGTCCGCATCTGCAGGGCGTGCGGCTACCAAGGCGCCGGCACGGTCGAGTTCTTGTACGAGGACGGGAGCTTCTACTTCCTGGAGATGAACACGCGCCTGCAGGTGGAGCACCCTGTCACAGAAATGCTGACGCGGCTCGACCTTGTCGAGTGGCAGCTGCGCGTCGCGGCAGGCGAGCCGCTCCCGCTGTCGCAGGACGAGCTCGCCTCACTGAGCCGGGGGCACGCCATCGAGGCACGGATCAACGCCGAGGACCCGTCCGCCGGCAGGTTCCTCCCCAGCCCCGGAAAGATCACCAGGCTCCGTCTTCCCGAGGGATTCGGTGTGAGGTCGGACGCGGGATTCGAGTCCGGAGACACCGTCAGCCAGTACTACGACAACCTTGTCGCGAAGATCGTCGTCTGGGGCCACGACCGCGACGCAGCCCGCCGCAGGTTGCTACGCGCCGTGTCGGAGATGGAGGTCGAGGGCGTCGCGACCACCAGAGCGGTGATCCAGGAGGTCCTCACTCATGACGACTTCATCGAAGCCCGCCACTCCACTCGTTGGCTCGAGGAGCGCCTCGACCTGTCGGACATCGCCGCCGTGCCGCCGGCGGGCGGACCGCCTCACGAAGCCAGGAGCACCCGGGACACCGGGAGCACGGACGGCGTCGAGGACATGGTGATCCGGGAAGTCGACGCCGAGGTCGACGGCCGCCGGTACCGCGTGAAGCTCTGGGTGCCCGACACGGCCGCGACCGGTCAGCCGGCGCCACGCTCCAAGCGAACCCCGGCCAGCTCCCGGCGGCGCGCGGCCGCCGCAGCGGTGCTCGTCGCCGACGGAACGGTCAGTGTCCCGATGCAGGGGACGATCATCAAGGTCCTCGTGACCGAGGGCGAGCTCGTCGAGGCCAACCAGACCATATGTGTGCTGGAGGCCATGAAGATGGAGAACCCGATCTGCGCGGACCGGGCGGGGGTGGTGAGAAACCTCCGCGTCTCGGTCGGCAACTCGCTCGGCGCGGGCGACGTCGTCGCGGTCATAGGTTGACACAGGTGACAACGACCGAAACCGCGAAGCAACTGGCCCGTACCACGATCGCGGACGCCGGCGACCGGCTGATCGGCCTCTCGCGGATGATCCACGGCCATCCGGAGCTCGGCTTCGAAGAAGAGCAGGCGTCGAGGTGGTGCGCCGAGGCGCTCACCGACGGCGGCTTCACCGTCGAGCGGGGAACCTGCGGGTTGGTAACCGCGTTCGCTGCGAGTGCCGGGACCGGGCCGCTGACGGTCGCGATATGCGCCGAGTACGACGCCCTTCCCGAGATCGGCCATGCCTGCGGTCACAACGTGATCGCGTCGGCGGCCGTCGGCGCCGCCCTCGCTCTGGCGTCGCTCGCGGACGACCTCGGCATCACCGTTCGCGTCCTCGGCACGCCGGCGGAGGAAGGCGGCGGCGGCAAGATCCTCATGATGCAGCGCGGTGGTTTCGACGGCGTCAACGCCGCGCTCATGGTGCACCCGTCGCCGAGCGAGCTCGACCGCATGCCGTGCCTGGCCGTGAGCCACTTCGACGCCCGCTACACCGGCAAGGAGGCGCACGCTTCGGCGTTCCCCGAGCTTGGCGTCAACGCCGCAGACGCGATCACCGTCGCCCAGGTCGCGATCGGGCTGCTGCGCCAGCACTCGGGCCGCGACGACCAGGTCCACGGGATCGTCACCTACGGCGGTGCTGCCCCGAACATCGTGCCCGCGCTCGCCGTGGCGAAGTTCTACGTGCGCGCCGAGACCCTGCAGGCCCTGGTGGCGTGGGAGAGGAGAGTCGTGAGATGTTTCGAGGCGGGTGCGCTCGCGACAGGTGCCACCCTCGAGATAGTGCCCCAGGGCCCGCGGTATTCGGAGTTCCTCACCGACGAGGAGATGGCGGCGCTCTACCGCAGCAACGCCGAGGCGATCGGCCGTGTCTTCTCCACCGTGCCGCAAGGCGCCATGAGAGCCTCGACCGACATGGGCAACGTGTCGCTCGCGATCCCCTCCATCCACCCGCTCCTCGCGATCGACTCGCTTCCGGCGGTCAACCATCAGGCCGGGTTCGCAGCGGCCGCCGCGAGCCCGGCAGCCGACCGTGCCGTGCTCGACGGCGCCTTGGCCATGGCCTGGACGACGATCGACCTTGCGAGCGACGAGGCCGTGCGCCGGCGCCTCAGCACGACCGCCTACCGGCACGGTTGAGCCTCCGGTCCCCCGGCCCGGGCCGCCTCGTCGGGCTGCAGGTCCTCACGGCCGGGCTGCAGGTCCTCACGGTCGGGCTGCAGGTCCTCACGGTCGGGCTGCAGGTCCTCACGGCTGGATCACCGGTTGGGCCGGTACTCCCCGAAGACTTCGCGGAGCGCGTCTGACACCTCTCCGAGAGTCGCGCGGCGCTTCAACGCCTCGCGCATGGGGACGAGCAGGTTCTGTGTGCCACGGGCAGCGGCGCGCACGTCGTCGATGGCTGCGTCGACGCCGGCCTGGTCCCGCGACGCCCTGAGCGCTCGCAGCCGCTCGATCTGGGTGTGCTGCAGGGACGGGTCGAGGGGGAAGGCCTCCGGCTCGCCGGCGTCCTCCTCCGTGAACCTGTTGACGCCCACAACCACCTGGTCGCCCGACTCGACGGCCTTCGCGTACTCATAGGCGGCCTGCTCGATCTCGTCCTGCATGAAGCCGGCCTCGATCGCCGCCACCGCGCCGCCGAGCTCGTCGACGCGCGCGATGTAGTCGAGCGCGGCGCGTTCCACCTCGTTGGTGAGTGTCTCCACGAAGTAGGAGCCGGCAAGCGGGTCGACTGTGTCGGTCACGCCGGACTCGAAGGCGATGACCTGTTGGGTGCGCAGGGCGAGCTTGGCCGCGTGCTCCGTCGGGAGCTGGAGTGCCTCGTCGAAGCCGTTCGTGTGCAGGCTCTGGGTGCCCCCAAGGACCGCGGAAAGGGCCTGCAACGTCACGCGGACGATGTTGTCGTCGCTCTGCTGGGCCGTGAGCGTGGAACCACCGGTCTGGGTGTGGAAGCGGAGACGCTTCGATCTCTCGTCGCGGGCACCGAAGCGCTCGGTCATCGTCCGGGCCCAGATCCTGCGCGCTGCCCGGTACTTGGCGACCTCTTGGAACAGGTTGTTGTGGGCATTGAAGAAGAACGAAAGCCTCGGCCCGAACGCATCGACGTCCAGGCCCGCATCGAGCGCGGCCTGCACGTACGCGATCCCGTTCGCGAGCGTGAAGGCCAGCTCCTGGACTGCTGTCGAGCCCGCTTCACGGATGTGGTAGCCGGAGATCGAGATCGTGTTCCAGTCCGGGACCCGCTCCGCGCAGTAGGCGAAGGTGTCGGTCACAAGACGCATGGACGGTCGCGGCGGGTAGATGTAGGTACCGCGGGCGACGTACTCCTTCAAGATGTCGTTCTGGATGGTGCCGCTCAGCGACGACGGCGCGACGCCCTGCTCCAAGGCCACGAGCTCGTAGAGCAGGAGCAGGACCGCGGCGGTGGCGTTGATCGTCATAGAGGTCGAGACCTTGTCGAGGGGAAGCCCGGCCAACAGGGCCGCCATGTCCTCGATCGAGTCGATGGCCACGCCGACCTTGCCGACCTCACCTTCCGCGCGCGGGTGGTCCGAGTCGTATCCCATCTGGGTGGGCAGGTCGAACGCGCACGACAGCCCGGTCTGGCCGGCCTCGAGCAGGAACTTGAAGCGTTCGTTGGTCGACTCGGCCGTCCCGAACCCGGCGTACTGGCGCATGGTCCAGAGCCGGCCGCGGTACATGTCGCGCTGGACCCCCCGCGTGTAGGGGTAGGCGCCGGGCTCGCCGAGCTCGAGCGAAGGATCGAAGCCTTCCAGGTCTTCCGCGTCATAGCGGCGACGGATCTCGATGCCGGAGTCGGTCCGGCGCGCACCTTCACCGCTCGCCATGGGCCAAGACTAAGTTTCGCCCGCCGAGGCTGTCACCTCGGGTCTCGGCATGCGCCGGAGTGTGCCGGGCCGCGCCCAGCCTCAGCCGGCGGCGACGAGGTGCGGCCCCTGTGCGGGATGCGGCATGCAAAGGTCGTCGTACTCGGCGATGACGATCTCGCCGGCGTGCTCGCCACAAGCCGGGCAGGCGGGGTCTCGCCGGATCCTGAAGGTCCTGAACGACTGCTCGAGCGCGTCGTAGGTGAGGAGGCGGCCGACGAGCGACTCCCCCAGCCCGAGCAGGAGCTTGATCGCCTCGACCGCCTCTATGGAACCGATGATCCCGGGCAGCACGCCCAGCACGCCCGCCTCTGCGCACGAAGGCGCCAGCTCCGCGGGTGGCGGCTCGGGCACGAGGCAGCGGTAGCAGGGGCCCTCGTAGGGGTAGAAGACCGTGGCCTGACCCTCGAAGCGGAATATCGACCCGTGCACGACAGGGATCCTCTTCACCAGCGATGCGTCGTTGACGAGATACCGGGTCGGGAAGTTGTCGGTCCCGTCCACGATCAGGTCGTAGGAGTCGATGATCTCGAGCACGTTCGCCGCCCCGAGTCGGACGTCGTAGGTGACGACGTTCACGTCAGGGTTCATGGCCGTGAGCGTCTTCTTCGCGGAGTCGACCTTGCGCTCGCCGACGCGCTCGAGATTGTGCAGGATCTGGCGCTGCAGGTTCGAGGAGTCGACGACGTCCATGTCGACGATCCCGATCGTCCCCACCCCGGCCGCGGCCAGATACAGCGCTGCGGGCGAGCCGAGGCCACCGGCGCCGAGCAGGAGGACCTTCGACTCCAAGAGACGCTGCTGGCCGGCCTCGCCGATCTCGGGAAGAAGCAGATGCCGCTGGTACCGGTTGCGCTGGGCGGCGTCGAGCGTCCTCGGGGCAACCCAGTCGCGTCCTTCGTCCTTCCACTTGTTGAAGCCACCGGCCATCGACGCCACGTCCGAGTAGCCGAGTTGCCCGAGCGCCTGCGCGGCGAGAGCCGAGCGGGTGCCGCCCGCGCAGTAAACGATGATCTTGCGGTCCTTGTCCGGTACCCGGCCTTCCACCTGAAGCTCGAGAAGGCCCCGCGGGAGGTGGAGGGCGCCCGGCAGCGCTCCCTGGGCGTACTCGTCCGCCTCGCGTACATCGAGGAAGAGCGCCTGGTCGAAGACGCCATCCGCGGCATCAGGCTCGATCTCGACGATGTCGCGTTTGGCCTGGTTCAGCATTTCCCTGAAGCTCGGCACCAGCCCCACCTCTTCCTCGGTGCTCCTGAGTCCTCAAACGCTACCAGTGTGATCAGTTTTCCGAGCCGTTCCGAGCCGAGCCCGCGCTCGCACTCGTGCTCCTGTTGGACAAGCGGCCCCGCGTCCGGGGCTCGAGGTCAGTTAGCGTCCGCCGGGTGGAACTGGATGACGTCGTCCGCAAGCGCCGGATGACAAGGCGCTACTCGGGCGAACCGGTGCCGGCCGAAGTCCTGGACCGGGTGCTGGGAGTGGCCCTGCGAGCGCCGTCGGCGGGCTTCAGCCAAGGAGTCGACCTGCTCGTGCTAGAGGGCCCTGCACAGACCGGGCAGTTCTTCGAGATGACCAGCGATCCTGAGTTCCTCGCCGGGCCCCGGGCGCTGCGTGGCCTTGTCCGGGCGCCGGTGATCGTGCTGCCGATCGGCGATCCGAACGTCTACGTCGCTCGATACGGCGAGCCGGACAAGGCGCGCTCGAGCCTCGCCGGCCTTCCGGCCGAGGACTGGACCGTGCCGTACTGGCTCGTGGACTCGTCGTTCACCGTCATGCTGCTGCTCCTCGCCGCCACCGACGAGGGACTGGGGGCGCTCTTCTTCCGGCTGCACCGGGACCCTGGCCCACTGCTGAGCGCGCTGGGCGTGCCCGAAGGCAAGCAGGTCATCGGTGCGGTCGCACTCGGCTACGAGGCGTCCTCCGCCTCGGCTGGGACCTCAGGCCCGGCCGGGTCCCCGGGAAGTCGTGCCCGGCGCCCGATTGGCGACGTCGTCCACCGGGGACGTTGGTAGGTCGGCGCTCCTACCGGGCCGTTCAGGGTTGCCCGGCGCTGACCAGGCCGTTGAAGAAGATCGCGCCGAGAGCGACGTTCGTCCCGGGCTCGGCCGCCTGGATCACCGTCTCAGGCCCGAACGGGCCCGAACCGAGGTACATGACGACGTGGGAGATGGCATTCGCGCCGTCATGGGCGAAGTGGTAGAAGAGCAGGTCCCCGGGCTCCAGGTGGCCCAGGGACACCGGGCGGGACTCCTCCCACTGCAGTGTCGCCGAGTGGGCGAGCGGGTGGCCCGCCGCAGCCCACGCGCGCATCGTGAGCCCCGAGCAGTCGATGCCCGCCCTGCCGACACCCCCGAACACGTACGCGACGCCGAGGAACCCCCGGGCCACCTCCGCGGCCTTGAGACCCTGGGCTCTCGTGGCAACGTGCGACACATCGGTGCCGGCGAGCTTCGGCCCCCTGTAGGGGCTGCCTTTAGGCAATGGCGAGAAGAGCCGGGCGAACTCCTTCCGCCCGACCAGGCGAAGCAACCGTCTGCTGATCGAGGAGTACTCGCCCGACGCCTTGCGCACGAGGGCCCGGGCGCGGGCACGCACGGCGGCNNGCCCGACGGCTTGGCGCAGTTGGCTCAACGCGACACCCGTGTAGACCCCGGCCATCTCGCGCTCGGACGCATTGCCCGAGATGAGCCCGGAGCCGACCTCGTTCAGCTCGCCGGAGACATAAGCACGAATCGCGGTTTGGCGGAGACTGGCACCGGCCACCGACACGCGAAGATCGGCGACGCGGATTCGCCGGTCGAGCGCGGCGACCTCGAGTTGCGCCTCGGCCAGCTTGCACTTCTCGAGGTCGTAGAACTCCGACAGCGCCGCCGCCTTCTGGTCGTCCGCGGTGACGACGGCCACCGTCGCCAACAGACGCTTCAGCACCGGGTCGGCCTTGCGCGGGACTCCAGGAAACGTGGTCGTCGTAGACGTGTGCGGCTTGTCCGGGGTCTTCCGGACAGTCGTGGGCGTGCTCGTCCCGCCGGTCCGCGGCCGGGCTGTCGCCCCTGCCGCAGGAATGCTCAAGGCCATGACCGACGCGACGACACCCACCGCGAGGCACTTGACACGCCTCATGGTTGACACGCTAGCGCGCTTGTCTCGACCACTCTGAGTGGCAACAGTGGCCACTCGCCGCCAGGGCGGCCGTGCCGCTCCCAGGCCCGGGGGCTGCGGAGGCCTCGGTTTGCCTGGAGCGACACACCTTTACAGAGCCGGTCAACCGGCGACCACGGCAAAACGAGGCGTCACTCCTAACAACCGGTCGACCACTGACACCAACGCCTCCCGGGTCGCCCACTCCACGTCGCGAAGTCGCTCGACTCGAGCCGGGCCCCAGCCGGTTGACTCAACGAGCTCGACGAGCAGCTCCGGGCTCGTGCCCGACCCGAACGGGAGCTCGGAGCGGAGGTCGGCGCCGTACTCGGCATGATGTTCCGACGGCCCGTTCCTCAGTCGCCGGAGAAGGACCCGGGCACGAGCGCGCAGCTGCTCCGAAGGGCCGGCGTGCGCCCCCCAGATGCTCTCGAGGAGCACGAGCGTCCCCGCCGGCGCAACCCGGCGCCACGCCTCGAGCGCCGCCCTCGGGTCCGGCAAGGTCCACACGAGGTGCCGCTCGACGACAGCGTCGTAGGCGTCACGGGGCGGTTCGGCTGCACTGCCCTCGACGACCTCGATGCTGAGCCCGCGGCGCCCTGCCTTCGCGCTCAGCTGCGCAAGCATGGAAGGCGCCAGGTCCAAAGCCGTGACGCGATAGCCCTCACGAGCCAGCAGCAGGCTGACGAACCCGGTTCCCGCCCCCGCGTCGAGCACGCGCGCCGGCGGAGGCGGCAGCAGCCTGCGCAGAGTCGCCGCCCACACCGCCAGTTCCACCCGTGTCTGCGGATCGTGCCCGGGTGAGCGGTCGTAGGTCGCAGCGTCGAGGTCCCAGTACTCGCGCACCTGCTGCTCGATGTCACTGGCTCGAGGCATTCTCCGGTCTCCCTTCCCACAGCTCTCACGCCCGCCAGCTCGGCCAGGCCTCTCGGCTACAACCTATTCAGCGTGGGTCCGCCTCGTCGCCTGGCACCGCCGCCGCGCTCATGGACCGGTTGAGCAACCCTCGTCTGTCGACGCCTCCCGGCCTTCGTGTCGCCACAAAGAGTGGGCACCTGTGTACGACGAGTGGCGCCTTTGAGAACAAGGAAATAAACGCGGTCGCCCGCTCTCCGGTCGCGAAAACGGGCCGTCACATCGACCGAGTAGCCGCCAACTGTCACCTCACGAACCGAGTCGCCGGCGCGCTGTTCTCGGCGGTCAAGGCAAGGGCGCTCTATGACCGACGGCGGTCTCCACTATCGAAAGGGTAGAAGGGGTTGTCTTCACTGACTTCTGCTGGTCCGATCTCCATATGCTCTCGTTCTCGAGATCCTGGCCGGTCAATCCAGCCCGGCCGACGGACGGGAACACAGCTCTATCCTGTCCTTACAAGCAGGTCTGTCCTGTCCTTACAAGTCAGGCAAAGCAAGCCGAATCCCATGCTTGGCATTATGACGGATTTCTCATTAAACATGACATCGAGCCTGACAAAGCACTTGACACAAGAGGCTTCCGGCGCGAAGGTTCGCGAGGCGAGGGAAGCGTCGATTCCCGGTCCTTATCTGGTCGCTTGGGCTGGTTGGAGCAAATAGCGAAACCCGTCCCCGCTCGGCAGTGATGGTGACTCAACACCTACGAGCAAAGTGAGTGGGAACGGCGCGTCTTCCTAGGTCTCAACAAAAGACAGCCATTGAATGGTCTTTGGCTGTTCGCAAAAAGAACCCGAGGCTTGGCGTCGGTAATGCGTTCGCCGACAGCACCGATCTTCGCCGACTGAACCCACCGAGCGAGTTGTCGCTCGCAAGCACGCTCGCTGCCATGAAGCGGCTCTTCATGGATTCTGNNTAGCAGGTGGGAGGGCATTTCCGCCTCGCCTGGACCGCACCAACAGGGGAAGCTGACCGCAATGAGTGGTCACATAGCCACAACGCGTGACCAGTGTATGGAAGTCCTCGGCGTGCATTTCAACCCGGATGCGGCCCCCTCGTCTGCGAATATGATCACCGACCTAGGGTCCTCGCAAAACCAGTTGACTTGCGATTTGACAAAAGCGGCTTGGTGGTATAGGCCTTCACCCGGCGAGGGAAAACCTGATTGCCAGTCCTTATCTGGTCGCTTGGGCTGGTCGGAGGAAATAGCGAACCCATCCCCGCTCGATGGGCAAAGTAATTCACGAGCGAAGTGGGTGGGAAAGACGGGTTTTTACCGGTCGCGACACACGACAGCCTGTGTTGAGTTGCCGTCGGCTGTACACAGCAAGTCCTCTGAGATCGGTGTCGGTGACGCGCCGCCTGCTTTTTCCCTTTTAATATCGCATCTATGTAATTATAGGCGGGGTCGGTCGGTCGG
>PMVZ01000254.1 GCA_003166375.1 Acidimicrobiaceae bacterium
CGATCACCACCCCGATTGAGGCGATGTCGAAGTTGCCGCCCCGATGAGGCGTCGACAGGTGACGAGCCACACAATGCGGCGAAGGAGCGGTCTGAGCGGAGCCTCGTCGGATTGTCGCCCGTGGCGGCGAGCAGGGTCGCGGCTGTCGCGACCCCAACGCCTTTGATGTCGAGGAGCGAAGGAGCAGCGCTCCGAGTGGGACAGCCCCAATCCCGACAAGGTCTAGAGCCCGGAGCTGTTCCGTCGCGAGAACCCGTCGAGGCTCGGTACCGTGAAGCCAAGATGCTGGAGGCTCTCGCGAACTGAGAAGCGGCGAACAGCCCACGGCTTAGGTCTCGGGAGACGTTTCCGGAGTAAGGTCCGCCCATGGTGGCTACTGCCATCCGCCCCAAGCTCGTTGTTGTCTACTGCCGCTATTCGATTCCACCGTTGGAGATCGCCGAAGCCGCCCGGGACTTGTGCGACCTGATTTGGGTCTTGGACTTCACCGATCCGCTACTTGTTTGGTCGTTGCCCCTTATCCGACGCTTAGGAACTGCCATCGACACTTCCGGTCTCAGCGATGCGGAGGTTGCGGCAATGGTCGCCCTGGAAAGCCCGGACGGAGTCATAACGTTCTCATCAGAACCGATTCTGCTCGCTGCGGCGATTGCCGAGGGGTCCAATCTTCGGTTCCACAGCCGCCGCACCGCCAGCCTGCTGGTGAACAAGTACCGCCAGCGCGTTGCACTTGCTCAAGCGCGAGTGCCAGGCCCCCGCTTCTGGTCCGTATCTGCAGACACCGCCCCGACGGTGAGGGCGCATCTCGTTGCGGACCTGAGCTACCCGGTAGTCCTGAAGCCTCAGGTTGGAAGCGGAAGCCGAAATACCTGCCAAGTAGGCGATGCCGAATCCTTGTTGCGATTGCTCAACGAGGCTCAGCGCGAAGCCGACGACATGCTGGTCGAGGAGCTGCTCGTCGAAGCCCACCCTCGAGAAGCCCAGCGCTTTGGAGACATGCTCATGGTGGACAGTCTCATCTCCGAGGGTCGCATCACTCACTTTGTTGTCGCCGGCCACTTCATCCCAGCTCCACCCTTCCGAGGTACAGGCTCGTTCATTCCAAGCCACTTGAGTGATGCCGAGACCAGAGCCGTGTTTGATGCGACCGAAGCCGCCCTAAGGGCCCTATGTGTCGACAACGGCTTCACCAACACCGATCTCATCATCACACCTGACGGTCCTCGCGTGCTGGAAGTGAACGGTCGAATCGGAGGCCAGATCCCTATGTTGCTTCAAATTGCCGGAGCCTCTCCGTTGCTATCGGAAGCAATGAGGTTCGCGGTGCGTGAATCCGATGGGGATGTCGCTCCCTTGCAGACCGAGCACGTTTCCTTCTGCGCGATGTACCAACCTCCGATGGAGGCGCAACGCTTGGTAGCGCTGAGCGGTCTCGAGGTTGTGGCTCAATTGCCGGGCGTGACTCAAGTCAGTCTCTACTGCTGCGTCGGGGATGCCATCGACTGGCGACGGGGAACCATCAGCCGGCTGCTTACGGTGTACGGCGTGGCCAATGATCACGAACACCTCTGCGAGCTATACGAGCAAATTCAACGATCCATTGTTGCCAGTTACGAGATGACCGAGCCGGCTGAGCCTTTGAGGTGACTTCCGTCCGGAGCTCCCGCATAAACGACGGCCAGTTCGCCAGAAGAGCCACCACGTCCTTGGGCGAACGTCGCGATCGCATCCGTAACGAATGGATGGGTCGGGAGCAAGCCTGCTCGTCGTGCTCAGTCGGCGCGTACAGGTCGAGATGATTGTCACCCTCGACCACGGGCTACGCCCGCCACCCGAGTGTCGCCGCCGGACGATAACCGGTGACAGCCGATCTTCTTCAACTCTTCGGTGGCGTGGCCGTCTGCTGGACCAGTTCGGGGCTCGTCGAACGATCTCACCGACCGTCTGTTGGCGTCCTTCTCAGGCGCTTCGTAACCTTGCGTTCCGGAGACCGACCTGGTAAAGCCTTCCTGTGACAGCGATGACTGTTGACCGTCGGCAACGTCTCCTTGCGGTCCCTCACGGTCTTCTTTCAGTGCCTACGCTACGGATCGTCGAGGCGGCTTCAGGCCTGTGCGAGCTCCTCTGGCTTGTGGACGAGAGTGTTCCGGGGAACGCCGTCACCAGCCGGCTGTTGCGGAAAGTCGGCACTGTTGTGAATCTTGCCGGGCTGTCGCCGGAAGAGACGGTCTCGGTTTTGCGCGCACATGTTCCCGATGGGGTGGTGGCCTACCGCGACGCGGACATCCTCCTCGTCTCGTTGATAGCGACAGAATTGGGACTCGACTATCACACGCCAGAGGTGGCTCGGCGCCTGTTGGACAAGCTCTTGCAGCGCGAAGCGCTTTGCAACAGCGGCCTGCCGTCGCCGCTTTGCTGGAAGGTCCCGGCCGACGCTGATCCGGCTGCAGTTGAAGCGCTCGCCGCGAAGGTGGAATTTCCGGCGGTGCTCAAGCCGCGCAGAAGCAGTGGTGGTCGCTACACAATGCTCGTCGCGGACGCGGGCGACCTCGTCCGTCAGGTTGCCCTGCTCCCGCCTCAGGCCGGTGGCGAGACCGGGATGTTCGTCGAGCAGTATCTTCCGAGCCTCGCGACAGGCCCGAGCGAGCGTTTCGGCAGCTACGTGTCGGTGGAGAGCCTGGTGGCCGGAGGCGAGATCAGCCACGTGGCGGTAACCGGGCGGTTCCCACCGGCCGAGCCGTTTCGGGAAACTGGGCTTTTCATCCCCGCTGACCTGGCACAAGCGCAGCTGGCGGCTGTGCTCGAGGTCGCCACGGCCGCGTTGCGCGCGCTCGGAGTGAGGACAGGTGACTGCCACACAGAGATCAAGCTGACCCCGGATGGCCCTCGAGTGCTCGAGGTGAACGGCAGGCTCGGTGGCGGAGTGCCCGAGATGCTGTTCCAGGCAAGCGGCGTGTCGCTCGTCCAACTCTCGATGCGCGTTGCCCTCGGTGAGCCGGTGGTCAGAAGTCCGATCCCGTGTGCCAGGGTCGGCTGGTGCCTCATGTTCCAGGCTCCGACTTCTGCCCGCCGCGTTGTAAGCATCAGCGGCCTCGAGCGGCTGGCCGAACTCCCAGGCGTCAACGAGGTCTTCGTGAATCGGTCGCCCGGCGATCCGGTCAACTGGCGCGATGGAACTCGCCAGTACATCTACTCTGTCTTCGGGGTGTCCGCGGACTACGACGAACTTCTGGAGGTCAACAGCTTCCTTCATGAGCAAGTTTCGGTCGCCTACGAATGAGGCGGCGCGGAGTCTGACCAGCTCAGCAAGCGTTCCCCACCGCGATACATGCAGAGTCCACTTCGACGGCGGATGTCCGCCGCGGACGCCTTCGAGCAGCAGACCGCCTCGGCGATCTGGCCCTCACCCTCTCGGGAATCGGCAAAGTCGGCTGGCCAACCCGACTCGGGAGCGGACGTTTCATTCTCGAGGCCGTGCCAGCGCCGTCAGATTGGCGTCCTGGTCAAGAGTTCAGCCTGGGTGCTGCTCAGATCCCGCCGCAACCGACATTCGTGCTCGACGACGAACGCTGTGAACTCGTCCTCGCGGCCAGCATCGATCCCAGTGTCAGCTCCCGGTTCGGTGCCATTTCGCGCACGCTTCGTCGTGGACCCCGTCATCACGAGTAGAAGGCATCGAACGTTAGTGATTTGCCACAAGGAATCTGCCGACTGTGAAGATGCGACCGCTCCCGAACGGCGCGCGGGAAACGGTATGTAGCACGGGAACCACCGGGTTCAGCATCTGGGCGATCGCATCGTTCAGCAACTACGGAGGTCAA
>PMVZ01000100.1 GCA_003166375.1 Acidimicrobiaceae bacterium
ACGCCGCGCCCCCGCTCAGATGGATGATCACACAGGTTTTGGTTATAACTCTCAGATTCGGAAGGTGAAGCATTGAGCGGGCTCAGCGGAGATGGCCAGTAGCGGCCGCTGGGAGCAGAATTGCCCTACCACACGTGTGCGCCGCACGAAGTGGCTTCTCAGATGGGTGGAAGCCAGTACCCACAGCGAGCCAACTTGCGACTGCAGATCCCATGAGCGAGCTGGTGGGTTCGTGAGCCCACTTGGGTAACTACTTCGTTAGCTTCTCGAGGGTCGCGCAGCTGCCTGCAACCACATCGCGCACGGGCACGCCGTTCAGTAGCTCACGGTACGGCCGGAGGAACTGCGGGTCCGACCAGTCCCATACACGCGACGGCCTACTGTCAACTGGCACCGGGTTGGCGCTCCAGCAGAACCCACCACGAAGCACCCCTCCCGTGGCATTAACGAACCCGCCCCAGCAGAGGAGAACGAGCATCATCGCTGCCACGGCAACACGGACGACCCCGGAGGCGGCACGGGTCGCTGCACTGCTCTGTTTCAAAATGAAGGAGAACGCTGGCGCGGAGAGTACCGTCAGGAAGGGCAGCGTGTCGATCATGAGGCGGGGTCCGTACGTGGCACCGCCAGTCGACTCGTAGGCCGAGATCGTTAGCCAGTGACCGATGACTGCGACGCACATGAGTACGTCGAGGTCTGTCAACCTTCGGGCCCGGATGCGAGCCGCAACGCCGAATCCGGCGAGAAACACAATCGGGTCGTACACGAGCAGTCCCCGCGACGGCGAGATCAAGTTCATGAACAGCGAATTCCAGAACGTGAACGGGCCAAGCTGTTCCAGACGGCTCGGAACGTAGTACTGCGGAAGCCCCTGCCCATACTGGCTGAGGGACACGACCACGAAGGGGACCGCGCATACGGCGATACCGACGATCACCAACGGAATAGCCGCCCGCCTTCGCCAGAGCAGCCAGCCAATGACCAGCACGACAATGATCGCGTTCGTCGGCCTCGTGAGAAAGGCCATCGCGAGAAAAACGCCGAGCAGGAAGGACCACACGCGGCCTCTGTCGATCCTTTGCATCGCGAACAGCACCGCCGCGAGGAAGAGCATCGAGGTCGTCTGTTGCCAGAGAGCTCGTGAGCCACCCGACCAAGCGCTCGTGCAGAAGGCGAAGACCAAAGCGGCAAGCACGGCAACCGACGGTCGGCTCCAAGGGGAATCCAGCGCGCTCACAATCCGCCTGATCAAGACGGCCGTGATCGCGACAAGCAGACTCGCGGTCGCGACCTCCAGCGGCCACGTCCGGTTGGGGTTGCTAATTGAAAGGAGGGCCGGGTTGTGCCCGGTAAGAGAGTAGAGAACGTCGGCGGGGATCGCGAACAGCATCGTTGGCCAAGGGAAGAAAGGCAAAATATGGCCGGCGTGTTTGACCATGTCGTAATGGTTTGTGAGCGCGGCCACCCGCGGGTAGCTCTCAAGATGAAGGTTGAAGTGGTGGAGGAACTGCCAAGCAGTGACGACTGAGAGCCGTGAGTCGCCCGTCTGGGGTGTGGGGCAGAGTGACTGCAGGACAAACACCACTGCCGCGATCATTAGGTCCCAGAGCCAGAGCCGGTGCTGTTGTGGGGAGAGCCTTTGGTGGCGACGGCGACCGCGCGGTTCGCCTACCTGCGTCGCGTCGATCACGTCACCAGACTTGGCTGCCTCGACATGGGTGTCGATCTCAGACTGCTCCATGCGGTCGTCAACCTAGCATTTGACTGCCGTGTGGCGACGTCCAATCGGTCTCTCTGTCGCAAGGGGAATCCGGGTGGCCGCCGGAGAGGCTTGCGGTCCCCGACAACACGCCGGGCGTGTTCAAACAGTCGTTGACGGCTTAGGCGTTGGCTCGACCGGCCACACTCCGCACACCGTTGCCGTCGCCACGATGTGGCGGTCTGTGACGACGAGCCACGTCTCGCACGCGGTCGTCGGTATGATCTTCACCGTGCGTGTCCGGCGAATTTATGTCCTCGTCGGCGCTGTCGCTCTCGTCGGGGTGCTTGTTGTGACGCTCGTGTTCCTGGGTGTCGGCACTAGGAACTCGGCATCGAGGCAGAGCGGCAAGTCGACCAAGACCGCCACGTCTGTCTCAGGGAAGAAGAAGCCGGCAGTGGTCCCGTCCAACCCAGCGGATAGCCACACGTTTCTCGGCCCATATGGGGTCGAGGCGTCGTGGGTGANNCTGCCGGGCACGACGGACTGGCAAATCCGGGACGAGCCGAGGAGTGGCTCGATCGCAGGTTTCTCAAACGTCACGTACGCCGCCGTGGGTGACAAGGTAACGCTGTACGTCAGCAGCACCGCGCCACGGTTTCACGTCGAGGCGTACCGCATGGGGTACTACGGGGGCAGGGGTGCTCGCCTAGTGTGGCGATCTTCGGACGCGACCGGGGTCGTTCAGCCTGCCTGTCCCCTAACGCCCGTCAACAATAAGGTGAGTTGTGACAACTGGCAGACGTCACTCACCTTTCTCCTCACGTCTGCCTTCCTGTCAGGCGAGTACCTCTTGAAGCTCGTCGGAACT
>PMVZ01000235.1:0-4881 GCA_003166375.1 Acidimicrobiaceae bacterium
AGCTGCTGAGGGGCTGATCCTTGATTGCCCTGCGCGTCAGGACAATCAAACCCATATAGGCGAGCGGGTAGAAAAGGAGGCGACAGAGATCGGCCCACGACGGCGTCGGTGGATTGCTACCGCCTTGGGTCTCCAAGGTCCACACTATGTCGCCGAGAGACCATGCGAGCAGGCCGCTTCCGAGGACCAGGGCTACCCACCGATCCTGCCGGTCGGCGATTGCGCGCGCGAAGCACAACCCGCTGGCAATGATCTCGAAACCGTCCAACGGCCACCTGTTGACGAATGTCCACCATCCGCCACCTGGATTGGGAACAAGAGCGACAACGACGTAGGCCGCGAACAGGACCGATAGTACGCTGAAGCCGAAGGCAGCTGCCGCCCCTAGGCCGCGACGATCCCCATGTCTCTCGAAGGCTCGAGCGCGTTCTGCTGCGATCGTCGACACGACGGTCTCCACCAATGGATTATCGGCAGCACTTGGCCTTTAGATAAATGGCAGAATACCGCCAGAACCGTCACGCCCGTCAGTGACAAGTGTGCTTTGGTAGATGGTGCATCGACTCGGCCCGTGGCTTGGCATCTCTTCCGGATCACGGCGCGTCCTTGAAGCCGTTTGCAGTCCCGTGCGAGCGTCTAGCTTTCCGAGGCTGATCCTCCGCCGCCCGATACAGCCAGTAGCCCATGAACAGGCTTTACCGTGGCCGGCACGCCCACCCGCCGCCTCCTTCCTACAGCCCGACCGCGCCGGCGGCATTCTCACGAAACAGCGAGCCCTCCCGGATGTAACGGCGAAGCATCGCCGTGCCCTTGTGGCCCGTCTGCTCGGCGATGTCGGGGACCCCGGCAGCAGCAGCCGAGGTCGCAAGGCCGGCGCGCAGCGAGTGACCGGCCACCTCGCCGGGGTCGAGGCCGGCTTGGGCGGCGTGGCGCTTCAGCACGAGCGCCACCGCCGGAGGGTTGAGACGTGTCGCGCCGATATGGCCATGGCGATCGATCGGGCGGAAGGCATGTCCTTCGTTGATGGCTGAGACCTCGAGCCACGCGCACCAGGCACGAACAGGGCAGGTAATGGGGTTCGACCCGTATGGGATGCCGACGGTACGTCCGGCGCCCTCCTGGTCCGTCTTCGAGTGCCGGAGGCGGACGGTGAGCCCGTCGGTTCCTTCTCTGATGTCCGCCAAGTCGAGGCCGACCAGCTCGCTGCGCCGGAGCGCACCCGCGAAGCCGAGCAGGATGAGCGCTCGCTCCCGACACCCCGCCGGGTCGGTACCGAGTCCCTCGACCATCGCGCGCAGATCGGGAACCGTAACGGGACGCACCTGGCGCTGGGCGGTCCCTAGGGTCCTGCGTACACCACGGCGCACCAGGCGGACCGCCTCCTCCTTGGTCGGGCTGTCGTGTCCTGCGGCCCGGTGGGCGGCAGAGATCGCTGCCAGGCGAAGGTCGATCGTGGCGGGCTTGGCAGCCTTGGCGAGATCGGCCACGTAGCAGGCCACAGTCTCGGGTCCTGCGGGCAGAGCTGTCACCCCGTGCTCGTCGCACCAGGCGCTGAACTGCGCCCAGCCCGTGCGGTAGACACGGGTCGTGTTCTCGGCCCGGCTCGCAGCAACGTAGTCCCGCGCGTCGGCGGCGATCTCGACCAATTCGACGGCACGCTTGCTGGTATGGAGCAACGTCACGGTCCCTCTATTTGCCACTTTGTGACCCTCGATAAATTAGCATTATCGTGAGTTCGAGGCGAGTCGAAAGGAGTTGCTTAGCAACAATGGCGGCTGATCTCGCAGGCACGACATCCACGAATGCGATGTGCAGGGAGCGTCTCCTCCGGTGGCCCTACGTGGTATTTCATGCGAGGGATTGTGCCCTGGTACCTTTCCACTCGAGACGCAACTGCGCGTCTCCACGTGCAACAGTGATGGGTCTGCGGGCAAGGCGGACGTGGTCACGGCACGGCGGCATTCTTAACGTCTTTGTTCCCGGAGCGCGGCAGTATTCCTTGATTCCCCGACGTTACTGCAGGTGGCAAGGCCGACGGGGACCGGACGATCATCTTCCGCCGCAGCATGTTCAAACCCTGACCCCGTTCAGCTCGGTCTGTGGTGCTCGCGCGCACATACCCGAGCACGCGCCCGTCCGTCGCTGGTCGTCATGTTTCCCTCCTTGGAACAGCGAGAACCTGCTCCGGGGAAAGTTGGGGGTGGAGTGCACGGTCTACGACCCGGAGCTGTTCAGACGGGAGATCCTCCCGAGGCTCCGGACTGTTCCCCTTGCCGAGATCATGGCGGCGGCCGCATGTTCCAAGGCGTCCGCGTCCGACTACCGGCGTGGGAAGCGGACGCCTCATGTTTCGACGTGGGGGGCGCTCGGCGACGAGCAGGCCCTCCTGGAGTTGCCGGCGTCCGATCGTCTACGCATCGACGTCGAGCTCGGCGGAGCTGGTGAACGTGCGCCCGCGTCGAGGACAGTCGCTCAGGCGCGTGGTGCTGCGGGCCGGCCTCGGCCAGTCTTGAGCTGAGCGTCGAACCACGGGACGCCAAAGCACGCCAGCGCCAGTGCCAAGGCGATGAGAGCGCTCGCCAACCACGTGGGGAACATCTCCGTAAGGAACACGCCGTTGGTCTCCAGGGAGGCGTTCAGAGCGAACACAAACAGGACGACGGCACAAAGGTAGAACAAACCACCAATATATAAGTAAAGAAACCTCATGCTGCTACCAACCTTTCTCCAACAAGCGTACTTCTAAAGTCAGAACGGCGTGGCAGTGAGATCCACGACATCCTCAAGACCGTCGAGTTACGGGTTGAACCGGGACGTCATGCCCTTCGTGTCAGGTCATGCGGTTCCTGTCTAGTCCCGAGAAGCCATTCGAGGGCAGGTTGTCGGGTTCTCGTGCCACCCACGGTCACTGAGCCTGATCATCATCACGCGATGGATCGTCTGGTTGCTCGCCACGCTGGTAAAGCACGAGTTATGGATCGACCTCAAGCCCGATGTTGACAACAACTAACGACACTCACCGATAGCAGCACGTCGCCACCGAGATGCGATCGGTGGGCGGCCCCCGAGTCGTCGTTATCCGTAGTCGCTGGCCCCTGCCTGCTCGTCGCGGCAACCACGCAAATGAGACGTTAGGTTGTTTCTCCCGTGATTGGCCAAGCGTCGCTCCCCGTAGCGAGAGCGAGGTGGAGGTTCGTGTCGGAAAGCCGTCGGATGCAGTCTCCGACTTGCAACCAGCGACGTGGACGCGATGACGCACGAGTGCCGGCTAGCGGATTTCCCTTCAACGACTTCATGACTTCTGTTTCTGCCTTCATGCACACTTCGGATTCCTCTGCAGGTACTGACGGTTGGATGAAGTCACGGCGGTGCAAGAACCTGTCAGCTTGTTTGGAGCGAGAACCCCGACTCATCCGCGGGCGAACCAGTAGCCTTGCTCAAGGCATTCTTGGTGAATCGGTCAACAGTGATCATCGATTTCTGACTAGGAGTTGCGATGGTCAAGAGGAAGCTGGATTCAAAGTGGTCGCAGGAGAGCGAACAGCTGCGCGATCTCAAGCTCACCTGCATGGACAACCTGCTGTCCACCACAGAGGAGTGCGCGTACTTCAAGGACCTGCAAAGCCGGTTCCTCTTGGTTAGCGCAGGCTTCCTCGCCAGGGTCATTCCGGACGGTACCGCGGAAGAGGTGATCGGGAAGACTGACTTCGACTTGTTCAGCGAGGAACACGCCGTTTCTGCTTTTGCGGACGAGCAGCAGATCATCGCCACCGGCGAGCCGGTCGTGGGGAAGTTGGAGCGGGAGACCTTCCACGACCGCCCGCACAACTGGGTCTCGTCCACGAAGATGCCGCTTCGTGATGAGCACGGCCGGATTATCGGGACGTTCGGCATTTCTCGAGATGTCACGGCGCAAATCACGGCAGAGAACGCCCTGGCCTACCAGGTCCTGCACGACCCGGTGACCGGTCTGGTGAACCGGGCCGCCCTGATGGACCGGCTGTCTCAGGCTCTTGCTACCCTGGAACGGCAGCCATCTCGGCTTGCGGTCCTGTATGTCGACCTGGACCACTTCAAAGCGGTCAACGACTCGTTCGGTCACGATGCCGGCGACCAGGTGCTCGCCGAGGTCGGTCGCAGGCTCTCGCTCCTGTCTCGCAATGCCGACACCGTTGCCCGACTCGGTGGCGACGAGTTCGTCGTGCTGTGCGGGGCTCTGCGCGATGACGACGACGACGTCGGTCTCATCGCCGATCGCATCGTCCGGGGGATCCGCGTCCCCTACCTCGAGGATGGGCGCGACCTCTCCATCACCTGCAGCGTCGGGATCGTCGTCACCCGCGATCCCCTGGCCGAGCCCGAGCAGCTGGTCCGCGACGCCGACGGGGCGATGTACGAGGCCAAGGAAACAGGGCGGGACCGTTATCGGGTCTTCGACTCCGCCCAGCGCATCCCCACCGGGGCGAGCCTCCTCGAGACCGAGCTGAGCCACGCTATCGAGGACGAGGAACTGTTCCTCCTCTACCAGCCACTCTTCTCCCTGGAGGACCAGGCGTTGATCGGCGTCGAGGCGCTGGTGCGCTGGCGTCATCCCGAGCGGGGAATCGTGGCTCCAGACGATTTCATCCCCTTCGCCGAGCAACACGGGCTCATCGGCAGGATCGACTCGTTCGTCTTGAACGAGGCGTGCCGCCATCTTTCCGAGTGGACGTCCCGCGACGGCTGGCCAAGCGGTTTCACCATGGCCGTCAACGTGTCGGGTGTCGAGCTGTCGGACTCCGAGTTCGTCGAGTATGTCGGCGAGGTGATCCGTCGCCACTGCATCCCAGCGGCGCGGCTCTGCCTGGAGCTGACCGAGACTGCGTTCGTCGGCGAGTGGGG
>PMVZ01000235.1:4955-7232 GCA_003166375.1 Acidimicrobiaceae bacterium
TTGGAGTGCGACCAAGGTCAGGGCTTCCTGTTCGCTCGCCCACTGTTACCGGAGGCGGTCGTCGCGCTAATGGGCTGAGTATTGCTTTGTCGTGCTACAGCCTGCGAGTAGCCGGTTGCCGCCGGAGCTCGAGATGCCGCTGATCGCACGCTGTGAAGCTCGTCGGCGTTGGTGCCCATGCCCCGGGGCGGCTGCGTGCCCTGTAACAGCACCCACAGAACTGCAGCGGTCTACGACCCTCGGTCACTTCCGAGCTGGACAGGCGCACACGACAACGCGGGAATGAGGGCAATCAGCTCACGTCGGCGGGCNNGTCCGCCAGCAGGTGGGGAATGGGGACCACCCGAGGTTTGCGTCCCTTGCCGACGAGCGAGATCCGCCGAGCGCCAAGGTCGACCTCCTCGGTGCGCAGGTTCACCAGTTCCTTCATGCGGAGACGGTGTAGCGCAACGTGAGGAGAAGCACGCGACCCGCCTGCCAGCGGAGACCGGCTTGTGCGGCAGCCCACTCGATGATGGTGTCGGCCTCGGGGTCGCTGTAGAACTCGACCCGCGGCCGGACAGGACTCGCGAGGGTCACCAAGGAGGCGGGATTCTCCTCGCTCAGGTCCTCGGCGATCAAGGACCTGTAGAAGCTGCGGACAGCAAACAGTTTGGTCGACCGGGCAACTGGAGCTGTCCCCCGGTTGGCCTCGTGAACGAACCACGCGCGCACCTGGAGCTGGTCACCTCGCACAAGGCAACCGACGGGTAGTTGGTCGCCAGGTAGCGCAGGAACCCCTTCACGTGCGAGCGATAAGTGCCCGCGGTCGTCTTCGGCCTGTTCTCCAGGAGTTGGAGTGCGCATCGTACCCGTCCAAGAGCATGGCNNTCTAGCGGCCATGGTTCTCTCCGGTTTCAGTAGTTCTGTCAGATGCGGGCGTCAGCGGTTCCTCCACCACATATCCCTTTAGTTTACTGGGCAAAGTGACTCGAAGCGGACCTTGAGTTATTGTGAATACGACAGCATTACGCCGCGTGGCAAACTTGCTATGTGACCGACGACGTTCTGGTTGCCGTGCCCAAGCCCTCCCGGCAACATCCTTAGCCGTCCTCGGACACTCGACCCGGCCTTCCCTGTTCCAGGAGTGCCGCAAGTACAGGAGACTCATGATGTACGGCAGGGCGACAGAGTCCTGTACGCCAGCTCCTGATGACAACACCGGGCAATCGAACAACGACTTTCAATGGTGGGCACGCCGGTGTTAGATAGCTGCAGTATCTCAACGACTCGGGCCACACCGGGAGGGAAGCAGGTAGCACCATGTCGACCGCCTCAGGTAGGCGAACGATGCCGACACACTTTGCCGTGTCCGGTGGGGTAAGCGGGAAAGCGCACGGGCCACACAACAAGCATGCCCAGCAGGTGCTCGCTCGCCGAGCGGCGATCGAACGTAAGCGGAGAACGAGCAAGGCACGCTCGGGTTCGAAGCCTGCCGACCAAGGCTGAGCCGAGTAGCGCCAGCCAGTAGCTAGTGGCTGCGCGCCTTACTGCTCGACGCGGCTGTGCTTGCAGGCGAAGTCAATCTTCACTTCGGTCCCAGGGCTGAAGATCCTGGTCGCGAAGTGCTGAGCGGAGATGCTGCCACCGCGCGTGTGCCTACGGGTGCCGCGGGTAGCTAAACGTCTTCCCCCTGTCTCCGCAAATGCAGCGCCTGATTCGGAACCTGGGCGGTTCAGCGGGCCCGCTGGAGAGGTGTATCCAAGACCGGTCAGGCGGCACGACAGAACGCGCGCACGTCAGCCGAGAACCCGCTTGGTCTTCGCGCGTAGTCAGCATTATGCGCTGGGTCGGCGGCCGCCGCTCGCCCGCAACTACGACGGGACTTGGGTTGCTGAGGAGGTAGTGGGCCCTCGAGAGCGTCCCAAGGAGGGAACGACACCTGTGGTCAAAAGACCTGCCAGCGCGGCCGGTTCTCACCCTCAACTCCGGCTCTTCGGTGCGGGTTTACCCTCGAGGGCCCACCCACACGTTACGCGCCTGGTTGTTCAGCCGAAAGTGGGTTGTCCAACACCGTAGTTGTGGGGCTCGTCAGCCACGGCAATTTCGTCGTGCGCCTACACCGCCCCTGCCGCAGGCGAGTGCGGACGACCGGAGGAAGGGAGCGACGNNGCCCCGTTGGTGATGGCGATCCAGCGGTGCGCGGATCGCCAGTCCATGATCGTGGCGCACTCGGCGCAACGTGGGTCGGGCTGGATCAGGAAGTGCGCGCTCGCCTCGGCGTCCTGGTCGTAGCTC
>PMVZ01000193.1:0-9577 GCA_003166375.1 Acidimicrobiaceae bacterium
GCACGGGCGCTCGTGAAGCGGCCGGCCATCTACTTGTTCGACGACTGTTTCTCCGCGCTGGACGCAGCCACGGACGCGAAGCTCCGCGGAGCCCTCAGATCCGAGACCAGGGACGCGACCGTGCTCATCGTGGCGCAGCGTGTCAGCACGATCCTGCACGCCGACCGGATCATCGTGCTCGACGACGGGCGCATCGCGGGGATGGGCCGGCACGAGGACCTCCTTTCGACCTGTGCCGAGTACCGGGAGATCGTCACGTCCCAGCTCGGTGAGCAAGCCGCATGAGCACACCTGCCGCGCGACAGCGACCAGGGATGGGACGAGGCTTCGGCGGACCGGGCCGACCGGGGATGTCCATGCCGGTCGAGCGGCCCAAGGACTTCGGTAACACCGTCCGGCGTCTCGGGCGACGCCTGAGGCCTGAGAGGATCCGCATCGCTTTCGTGATCGCGATGACCTCGGGGAGCGTGGCGTTCACGGTGTTCGGTCCGAAGATCCTCGGCAACGCGACCGATGTCCTGTTCAACGGGGTCATAGGAAAGCGCCTGCCAGCAGGGATGTCCAAGCAGCAGGTCATCGCCCTCTTGCGCTCGAGGGGCGAAGGACAGCTCGCCGACATGATCAGGGGAATGTCGATCACTCCCGGATCGGGGGTCGATTTCGGCCATCTCGGCACGCTGCTCGGCCTCGCCGCGCTCGTGTACATCTTCGGAGCCATGCTCAACTGGGCTCAGGGCTACGTGATGGCAGGGGTCGCGCAGCGAACCGTGTACCGCATGCGCGAGGACGTGGAGTCCAAGCTCGCCCGGCTCCCGTTGCGGTACTTCGACCGGCACTCCCACGGCGACATCCTGAGCCGTGTCACCAACGACATCGACAACGTCACCACGACGCTCCAGCAGGGCTTGAGCCAGCTGCTGAGCTCGGGGCTCACGATTCTCGGTGTGATCGCGATGATGTTCTGGATCAGCCCGCTGCTGGCCGGCGTCTCGCTCGTAACGATTCCGCTGTCGATCGTCGTGACGTTCTTTGTCGCTCGCCGCTCCCAGGTGCAGTTCGCTGCCCAGTGGGANNTACGAAGCGAGCTTTCGCGCGCAGTTCCTTTCAGGTGTGATACAGCCTGCGATGCAGTTCCTTGCCAACTTGAACTACGTGGTGATAGCGGTCATCGGGGGATACCGCGTCGCGTCGGGCGCGCTCTCGCTCGGGGACGTGCAGGCCTTCATCCAGTACTCCCGCCAGTTCACGATGCCGATCACCCAGGTGGCAAGCCAGATGAACCTGCTGCAGTCGGGGGTTGCCTCGGCCGAGCGGGTGTTCGCCCTGCTGGACGCCGAGGAGGAAGAGCCGGACTGCCCGCAGCCGGCACAGCTCCTCGACCCGGACGGGCGGGTGGATCTCGAGTCCGTGGGCTTCCAGTACGAGCCCGAGCAGCCGCTGATCACAGACTTCAGCCTCTCGGTCTCGCCGGGTCAGACCGTCGCGATCGTCGGCCCGACCGGTGCGGGCAAGACGACGATAGTCAACCTTCTCATGCGTTTCTACGAGATCGACTCGGGACGCGTCCTGCTCGATGGCATCGACGCGCGCGACCTCGTCCGTGACGACGTGAGGCGGACATTCGGCATGGTTCTTCAGGACACGTGGCTGTTCACCGGGACGATCCGGGACAACATCGCGTACGGACGCGAAGGCGCCACGAGCGAGGAGATCACTGCCGCCGCCGAGGCCGCGCACGTCGATCACTTCGTGCGGACCCAGCCGGAGGGGTACGACACCGTGGTCGACGAGGACGCCTCCAACATCTCGGCCGGCCAGAAGCAGCTCATCACGATCGCCCGGGCGTTCGTCGCAAACCCGACGATCCTCATCCTCGACGAGGCGACGAGCAGCGTCGACACGCGCACAGAGGTCCTCATCCAACAAGCGATGGCCCGGTTGCGGCATGGCCGGACGAGCTTCGTCATCGCTCACCGGCTTTCGACGATCCGCAACGCGGACACGATCGTCGTCATGGACGCCGGTCGGATTGTCGAGCAGGGTAGCCATGCCGAGCTCATCGACAAGAAGGGCTTCTACGCCGCGCTGTACGAGAGCCAGTTCACCGAGGCATTCGTGGAGACCGTCTGACCGGCCACGCTCGGGGCTGGCCTCGCTCTGGTGGCGCGACGGGTCGCTCTCCCATGCGGCCGGTAGTGGCGTGGACCTCGGGAATCGCCGGGCTGATCGCCTACAACTGGTGGGTACTGGTGGCGCTCAGGCCCGGCCTCATGGTCTCGCCCAACGAGCTCTTCAGCGACCTCGAAGTGACCGGCCGACCGTTCGCGACGGCGATGCAGCACGCCGATCTTGCCTCCGGGCTGCTCTTGTCGGTGGCCTTCTTGGCGGCGGGCAGCAGGGGAGTCCGGGATGGGGGGCGGGAATGGCTCGCCATGATGGTCTTTGCTGTTGCAGGAGCGCTCGGTGGCGCGTTCCCGGAGATGTGCTCTGACGGAGCCAACGCTGTCTGCCGCAGCAGGGAGCTGCGTTTCCAGCTTCCCGTCCAGCAGTACATGCACATTGTTGCGGGCATCCTCGAGTTCGGGGGCATCACAGTTGCGCTCTTTTACGCCTGGCGCCGGACACGCGACGAGAAGACTGCCAATGCCAGGGTCTACCGAGGCCTGGCCCGCACCGCGTTCATCGCGTACCCGATCCTGGGCTTGGCGTACCTGCTGAACAGANNATGAACGCACGGACGCTCCTCGTACTTGGCGCAGCGAGAGGCGCTAGGTCTGACCGGCAGCAGTCGTCACTGCGCGGGACGGGAAATCGAGGAAGGGGTAGCGCCTGACTCCACTGACGTGCAACCGGTACTGGGCGGTGGTTCGCAGCACGCCCACGCCGTAACGGACGCTTCGAGTAAAGCTGATCGAAGACGAGTCCGCCGCATAGCGCGTCGGACAGGAAAGCTCGCCAATGCTCGCCCCGAACACGACTGCTTGAACGATGATCTGGTTGTCGAAGACGAAGTCGTCCGAATTCCGCTCGAAGGGCAGGGCCTCCAGCAGGTCTCTGCTATAGGCCCGCAGGCCCGTGTGGTACTCCGACAGCTTCTGGCGTAGCACAAGGTTCTCGCAGAGTGTCAGGACCCTNNGCAGGCACTAACAGCGGCGAGTACTGGTAGTCCGGATGGAGCATGACGACGATGTCGGCGCCGAGATCGAGTGCCGCCTTGTAGCAGCTCTTCTGATTCGCACCGTAGCCCCGGTTCTCGTTGTGCCGGATCGAGATGAGGCCGAGGCGCTCTGCCTGTTCCACCGTGTCGTCGCTGCTCGCGTCGTCCACCAACAGGACCTCGTCGACAACCGCACGGTCGAGCTCGCCGACGGTCCGCTTCAGAGTCTCTCCGGCGTTGTAGGCAGGAAGCACCGCAGTGATCTGTTTCCCGTTGAGCACGCTGCGAGTGTAGCCACGCGCTGGCGGAGCTCGACATCGCCGCACTGGCGCCGCTTGGTAGGGTCGTCCGGTGCTCGCGACCGACAGCCTGCCAGCCGTGCCGACCCTCGTCGGTCACGCGCCAAGGCATCGTCGCCGTCACAGTGGCTGGGCGCGTGTCGTCGAAGCTGGGGCGGTCGTGCTCTCACCGCTGGTCGCCTATTTCGTGCTGAGGATCCGGGGCATGGCGCCCGTCGAGTTGCCGGACCCCAGCATGCACACGGTCTACATCGTTGATCCACGCGAGATGTTCATTCGCTACTCGGCCGCTTTGGAACCGACAGCGCGACTACGCGAAGGCGCCCAAGTGGGGTTCCTCGTTGTCGCCCGTCTCTTCTATGTCGCGTTCGGCGCCGTCCCCGGCTTCTTCGCCACTCGCTACCTCTTTGCTCTCATCGCCATTGTGCCCGCCTACATGTTGCTGCGGCGGCTGTATGGGATCCCTGCCGGCGCCCTCGTGATCGTTGCACTGCTCAGCTCGCCGGTCATAATCACGGCTTGGGGAACCGACTACCCGAACTCGGCAGTGGTCTCCTATATAGCCGGAGCAGTTGCCTGCCTCGCGATGCCGTGTCGGGGCCGGTGGCGCTCGGCTTGTCTCGTGCTCGCGGGCGTGCTGTTGACGATGGCGATCTGGTCCCACGGCATGGGTATCGTGCTCGCCGGGACGACGGTCGCCGTGTACGCGGCGGTGCGGGTGTTGCGAGCTCGGGAACACATGTTTCGAGACGGCGCGGTCCTGGCGGGGGTCAGCGTCTTGGCCACGTTGGCTCTCATGGTCGCCTCGGCCCTTATCTTCGGCCAGTTCGACTTCATCCGGCCGACCTTCGCCGCCGCCGCCTACTTGAACAGGCCGGCAGAGATACGGCTGTTCCACTCCGTGAACTGGCGCTGGGCTCCCTACGTGGCGTACCTGTTGGTTCCTCCTTCGGTCATCGTCACGTTCGCAGTCACCTTCGCACGCAAGCTGCGTGCCGTCCCGACACCCCAGCTGTTCGTCGGGCTCGTGTGCGCCGCGCAGTTCGCCGTATTTGCCTACCTGCAGTTCGGCTACCACGTCGAGTCCCTCGAGATGTACTACTTCTCCTCGACGCTATGGGGCGTGACCTGCCTGGCTCTCGCCGTGATTCTGGCCGAGCTCTGTCGGTCGCCGTCGACACGCCACCTTGCGCGTTGGCTGCCTGTCCTCGTGCTCGTTGCCCTCCCTCTCGCATACGAGGCGGACCCGCACGTGCCGGCCTTCGGGTGGTTGCCGACCGGGGCAGCTCTGGCCGCGGTCCCGGTCGTGTTCAGCGCTGGCCTGCGGTTGGCCAAGCGCGGAGGTGCGGAGCGCCCGGCTTCCCGAGGCGGGCTCAGCTTTGCCGTGGCAACGACCGTCGTCGCTGTAGCGGGGTCCTTGCTCGTCCTCACGGTTGCGCCAAGCCCTGTGCACCCGCCCGTTTCCGGTCTGGCCCATGCGGCCGACCCGGCGGCCCCGTACTCCACTGCTCTCGGTGGCAGCGCCAGCCTCCTGATCGACTGGTACCAGGTCAGCGCCGATCTCCCGTCTTTCGTCGGCAACGCCACCTATCGTGGCGAGCAGCTGTTGATGTGGTTCCCATATGACCCGAGCGGGGTGCTCACCGAGTCGGTGGGCATCTACCACGGGCGCTTCGATTCACTTCCGAGCAATCCCGGGGTGCTCACTGCCCCGGACGCGGCGATGCTCGCGGTCAGGCGCCCAGCCGAGGTGCTCCTCCTCAGCACCACGGGCGCCCAGTTCGAGAGTGCTCTTCAGTATCTCGGACCGTACCGACCAGTTCTTGCTCGCTCGGCAGTGCTGCGACAGGGGGTGGCGATGCTTCATGTGTGGCTGATCGTCCTCAAGTCGTTCGCCCGGCACGCCGCCTGATCAAGACCTACGAGGGTTCCCCGGGGTGCACGATCACTCGACCAGGGCATTCACTGACGGTATGCGCCAGCTGGGCCGCGTGGTCGACCAGTCGCGACGCGCGGACAAAGTTCAGCTGAGAAGGGGAGTTGTGCTACAACAAATGCTAGGTCAACGCGAGTCGCGTGCTCGCCGTGAAGGAGCAGCTTGTGCAGTCGACATCGGCCGGAGTGGTGCAGTTCAGTCCGTCGCGGGACCCGATCGTCTCGGTGATCATCGTCGCAACGGGTGCTGCGCCGGACTTGCTGGGATGTCTCCGCGCTCTGGCCGTGAATACGAAGGACGTGCCCTTCGAGGTCATCGTGGTCGAGAACGGAGTCGAGCCGAGCGTGTCAGACGACCTCGCGTTCGGGGTGAGCGGTGTCACCATCGTCCGGTCCGGAGTCAACCGGGGCTTTGCCGGGGGCTGCAACCTGGGTGCGCTCCAGGCGCGTGGTGTCTATCTGGTTCTGCTGAACGACGACGCCGAGCCTGAGCCGGGCTGGTTAGCACCTCTCGTGGAGTCCGTCGAGACCCCGGGAGTGGGTGCGGTCGGCGGCCGCGTCCTGCTCTCCGACGGCACATTGCAGGAGGCCGGCTCGATCATCTGGAAGGACGGCTCGAGCTCCGGAGTGGGTCGGGACCTGCCCGGTGACGCGGTCTCCCTGCGATTTCGCCGTCGCGTCGAGTACTGCAGCGCGCTGAACTTCCTTGTCCGTCGCGAGCTTTGGAACGAGCTGGGCGGTCTCGACGAGGGGTATTTCCCGGCCTACTACGAGGATGTCGACTTCTGCCTCAGGATCGCCGAGCGCGGCAACTTCGTGCTCTATGAGCCCCGCTCAGTCGTCCGCCATCTCGAGTCGAGAAGCTCGACCCAGAGGTACAAGGAGTACCTCTGCCTCACGCATCGCAGGAAGCTGCTCGAGCGGTGGCCGCACGTGTTCGAGGGGCCGACGCATGCCGAGCCAATCGACGGTGACTCAGTCGAAGAGGCGATCCACCTTGCCATGGGGTCGCCGCCACGGGTGCTGGTGATCGACGACCGGATGCCGGACTCGCGACTCGGCTCCGGCTATTCGCGGATGTTCGACGTCGTTCGGGAGATATCGGCGGCCGGCTATCGGGTTTCACTGTTTCCGACGATCGGAATCATCGACGACCCCGATGTGCTCGGAGCCTTGGGTGTCGGGGTCGTGACCGAGCCGCTCGCCGAGCACCTTCTCCGGCGTTCGGCGCGCTACGAGGTCGTGATCATCTCGCGCCCTCACAACTTCGAACGCTACGGGTCGATGGTGCGGAACCTGCAACCCGAGGCTCACCTGTGCTACGACGCCGAGGCCCTGTTCCATCGTCGTCTGGAAGCGCAGGCTGAGCTCGCCAGCGAGGATGCTGCTCGCGAGGCGTTGTGCGGTGCTGCTGACGAAGCCCGCGCGGTCGAAGCCGAGATGGCACGTTCGGTCGACACGATCGTTTGCGTGTCCGCTGAAGAAGCAGCAGCCCTTCGCGTCCTCGGCGCACGCGAGCCGCTCGTAGTGGAGCCATGGCTCAGCGAGCTTTCCCTCACGCCGGCAGGCTTCGCCGAGCGCTCGGACGTTTTCATGGTGGCAGGCTGGCTGGCCGGGCCGGAATCGCCGAACGTCGACGGACTTCTGTGGTTCGTGCATGAGGTGCTGCCGATCGTCCGGGCACGAGTGCCTTGGGTCCGCGTACGCGTGTCCGGGCCGGCGCCGCCGAAGGTGGCTCTCGATGCTGGGGGACGTGGCATCTTCTTCGAAGGCCAGGTGAGCGACATGGCCGAGTTCTACGGCCGGATGCGTGCCTGCATCGTGCCGCTCAGGTTTGGGGCCGGGGTGAAGATCAAGACTGTCGAGGCGCTCCAGTACGGTGTGCCGACAGTGGCCACGAGCGTCGGCGCCGAGGGCATTGATCTCCGGGGCACGGCTGCATTGCTGGTGGCCGACGATGCCAGGGACTTCGCCCACGGGCTTGTTTCGCTGCTCACCGATCGCGCGGCCTGGGAACACCGACGGGCCGAGATCGAGGCACTCGACGCGCTGCGCCGATCCGAGGCGACCAGGGTCACCTGGGGCTCTATCCTGGCGGAAGTCGTAGGCGGCCGCATGGCCGAAAGGCTGCGACCTGAACAAAGGGCAGGCATATGAGGAAGCTCCCGGATCCGAGACGGCCGAGCACCGGCCCTGATCTTGCTTTTGACGAAGGCTCCGAGGATGGGGCCTGGCTCAGCTTCCAGCGTGCCGGCGAGACCGACGACTCGCCTCGCGAGCGGTCGCGAGTCTCGAGCGAGGGAAGTGTCGATGACGACCTTGTGCAGGAGCTGGAGCTTCGCCTGCGAGAGTGGGTCGAGCGAGTCGAGACTCTCGAGACGGAGCTGGGGTACTTGAAGCGAGACCTCGAAGTCCGCACGGCCTATGCGCGTGAGATGGAGCGTCAGGTGGACGAGCACACCAAGGCTGTGCGGTGGGCGGAGAAGGAGATGATAGCGATGCGTGCGCGAACCTCCTATCGCGTCGCGGACGCCGTCGTGCGGCAACTGGGCAGACAACCGGCACTGGAGCGTCTCGGACGCAGCTGGGCTCGAAAGCTGATCGGCCGGCGTGACCGCTGACCGCTCCGAGGACCCGCGCGCGAATCTTCGCCCGGGAGGCCCCGCTCCCGAGCGGATGGTGTCGCACGCAGCCAATGCGGAGGACGTCGTCTTGCACCGCGCCCTGTGCATCGGTGGCGTTGTGGGCCGGTACGTCGACGTCGGGGCGTCCTCTCCCTATCTGGGCTCGGTGACGAGGCACTTTTACGAAGCAGGCTGGAAGGGCATCGATGTAGAGCCTCTCGCGGAGGAAGCAGCGGAGCTGCGCCGGGCCCGGCCGCGCGACGTCGTGATCGAGGCGGCTCTCGGGAGCGCCGCTGGCGAGGTCACCCTCTATGTCGTGGGCGACGAGCGGGGCCTCTCGAGCACAGACGCGGAGGTGGGAGCGGGCTATGTCCGAGCCGGCCGCCCGGTGCGAGAGCGAAAGGTCAGACAGGTCACGCTGGCAGAGGTCCTGGACGAGCACTGCGACGGAGAGATCACCTTCCTCAAAGTCGACGTGGAGGGCGCGGAGCCCGAAGTGCTGTCGGGAAACGACTGGTCGCGGTGGCGTCCGAGGGTGGTCGTCGTGGAGGCGACCGATCCATGGTCGTACCAGCAGACGCACGCGCGCTGGGAGCCACAGCTGTTGGCAGCTGGTTACCTGTTCGCTTCCTTCGACGGGATCAACAGGTTCTACGCGCGCTCCGAAGAGCCAGATCTCCTGACGCGGCTCGCGCCGGCGAGCGTGCTCGACAACTTCGTTTCGGAGAACCTCAATCGTGTCGAGGGCTATGTTCGCCATCTCGAGGCGGAGCTCAAGGCACGTAGCGCTCACGTGTCACAGCTCGAGACCTTTGTCGCGGCTCAGGAAGAGATCATCCACGCCAGGGACAGCCGCATCGCCGACCTCGAAGCCCGCGTACGGCCGCGCACTCTGCCAGGTGGGGGCAGACGAGCTCGGTGACTCTGCGCAGGACCGGAGCCAAGGAGTCTCCTCGTCAGGATCGGTCGAGCGGGCAAACGTGCACGGACTGACCGACCGGGCCGATCCTAGTCGGTATGGCGACACAGGCGCTGGTGCTCACCGCGAACCCGTACGTCCCCCACGGAGGTCTCGCCTGGGCAAGTAGAGCGGCGTCACTTTGGTAAGGGTTCGGGTCTGCCCAGAAGACGTAGACGTGGCTGTACGCGCTCAGGTCCTTCTTGATCCGGGCTACGACTGTCGGAGTCGGCCGGATGTTGCCTTGGATGCGAGCGAAGAAGTCGTTGCTCGGGAAGTAGGGGACTGCGTAGGCGTCCGGGTTCGAACCGATCATCAGGAATGCCGCGGGAGAAGCGATGGATGCCGGCACCAACACCGTGATGTCGCGGTCCGCCCATGCCGTGCGGCCGATGTTGTCAGTCTGCTCGGTGACCAGCGACGCCACGATTATCGCCACGAGCAGCCCCGCCGCGATCGGCCACGGCCTTGCCGGGGCGAACAGGCGCCGGACGCAGACGCCGAGGAGCACGAACGAGAGCATCTCGAGGGGGACCAGATAGCGGTAGATGGCGAAGACGTCCACCCAGATGAGGTAGGTGACGACTGCGAGCAGCACGATGAA
>PMVZ01000193.1:9645-12538 GCA_003166375.1 Acidimicrobiaceae bacterium
TTCAAGTAAGGAAGCAGTGGGCTTCCCCACCGCACTGCGAGCTCGTAGCCCCACCATCCGTACGAGACGAGGAGGCCCACGAGCGCACCACAGCCGCACGCGAACGCCAACGCCAGCCGGCGAGCGAACGGGAGGCCGATCACCAAGAACGCGATGACGGTGGCCACGGTGAAGGGGAACGCCGAGAGCTTGAGACCGGAGCCGAACCCAGACACGGCACCGGCCGCGGCGGCCAACGCGAGCACCCGCCTGCGCGCACCATGAGCGGGTGGTCTGCAAGCGTAAAGGCCGAGCAGGATCCCACCGAGGAGGAACGGCGCCGTGAGGGTGTCACCCATGACGCTTCCGATCTCCGAGAACGCCCCAGCGGCGAAGATACCGAGGCCCGCCGCGGCCAGTGCCAGAAGCCGGCGCCGCGTGAACACCCGTGCGATCAGGTACAGGATGGGGAAGGACAGGCCCTGTACGAAGGCGATGCCATAAGCGACCGTGCGGGCAGAGAGGTGGCGTGCAGCAAAGTAGAAGGGGATGTCGAGGATGGGGTTGTAATAGGTCTGGAGCTGGGCCGGCATGATGTCGTGCTGGTGGTTGACGAGGACCCAGAACGGATCGAAGAAGTGGTAATTCATCAGGTCCCAGTCCGCGTCCTCACCTCGGTGGAGCGCGACCAGCCCGTAGAGGAAGGGAAAGGCGATCAGCGCCGCTACCGTCAGCCACATCGCCCACCGGCTGACTGCNNGGTTGCGAGCTAGCACCCCCAGCTCATCTGGCGCACGGCCTCCGCGGCGCGATCACGGGCGATAAGGTCATCCCGGAGGATCGCGCGATGTTTTCGCCAGTCCGCACATCTGCTGAACTTCAGGAGCTTCAGGCATGGCAAACATTTCGGACCATCAGCAGACTCGCCTGCGGGCGCTCCAGAGGCTTGTCATCGACATCGGGCGCCAGGATTTCGACGAGCGCTACGGCGATCTCAGGTTGACTCCGGTGGTGGGCCTGATCTGCGCCTACGAGGAAGAGGCCAACATCGCAGACGTGCTTCGGCGCGTGCCGAAGGTTGCCTGCGGGCTGGAGGTCACACCACTCGTGATCGTCGACGGCGGCCAGGACGAGACCGCCCGCGTCGCCATGGAAGGCGGGGCCGTCACCTTCGTGTTCCCGGTGAACCTGGGTCATGGGGTGGCACTGCGTGTCGGCTATGACCTTTGCGTGGCCTTGGGGGCCCAGTACGCGGTCACCTTCGATGCCGACGGCCAGAACGACCCCACCGAGATGCCGCAGCTGCTTCAGCCGCTAGTGGACGACGAGGCCGACTTCGTGGTGGCCTCCCGCCGACTGGGCGTGGACAGGACGGCAGACCGCTATCGGCAGTTAGGCGTGGTGTTCTTCGCGGGGCTCATGAATCTGTTGACCGGCGCTCAGCTCACCGATACCTCCAACGGCTTCCGGGCTCTGCGGGTGACGATGCTGGCGGACGTAAAGGGTCGGCTGGAGCAGGACCAGTACCAGACGGCCGAGTTGCTCGTCACGTCACTCAAGCGGGGGTGGAGGGTCACCGAGCGCCCCGCGGTGTGGCACGAGCGGGCCTCGGGCCAGTCGAAGAAGGGCACCAACTTCCTCTACGGCTTTCGCTACGCGGCCGTGCTGCTCGGTACTTGGCGCCGCGAGCGTTGAGCTTTTCTGCCGAGAGCGCCCCGCGAGGTCCAGAAGCCAAGCCACGCTGCTGGCCGCACCGGTCGTCCGCAAGGGGCTTTGGCCGTGCTCGTGCGCAGCTGATCGCGCACGGTCTCGGCCGCACCGCCAAGACAGCTCGACGGGGCACGACAGGGGCGTTGTGATGCCGACTTCTTGGCCGAATTCCGGGGATGATGCCCGGCTGCGCGGCAAGCGCAGGGCGCGGCCGGACGACGATGATCGGCAAATTGAGCTACCCCTCGCGGAGTTATACTCGCCCGGGAATTCGAACCAGAAGAGCGGAGGAACTCGTGCAGATTGGGATCCTGACTGGTGGAGGAGACGCGCCGGGGCTGAACGCGGCGATCCGAGGTGTGGCACGAAGTGCTTTCGGCGACGGAGTCGATGTTCTCGGAGTTCGCAACGGCTGGGCCGGCCTTGTCGAGGACGGCGATGCCAGTCCGCTGCACCTCGCGGACGTGTCTGGGATCCTCGCTCGGGGCGGCACAATCCTTGGTACCTCGCGAGTCAACCCCCTGGCGGACCCCAGCGCGATGGACGCCGTCATTGCGAACATCGGCCGCCTCGGCATAGACGCGCTCGTGACCATCGGCGGCGATGACACGCTATCTGTGGGCGCCGCACTGGCGGAGCGCGGAGTGCCGGTCGTCGGCGTCCCGAAGACGGTGGACAACGACCTCCTTGTCACCGAGTACTGCATCGGCTTTGACACCGCGGTTGCCATCGTCACCGAGGCGGTGGACCGGCTGCACACCACGGCTGCTTCGCACCACCGGGTGATGGTGGTCGAGGCCATGGGACGCGAGGCCGGGTGGGTGACGCTGATGGGGGGCATCGCCGGAGGGGCCGACATGATCATCATCCCGGAATTCGCCGTCGGGCTCGAGGAGGTCGTCGACCATCTCAACGCCCGCCGCAAGCAGGCCAAGACCTTCAGCATCATCGCCGTCTCAGAGGGAGCCGAGGTCGGCGGCCTGCCCACTGCGTCAGGCGGTGAGGTGCCTCTTGACGCTTTCGGGCACGCCCAGCTCGCCCGCCGAGGGATCGGTGAGCGTCTTGGTCGCCAGGTGGAGGACGTGACCGGTTTCGAGACCAGAGTCACGGTCTTGGGCCACACCCAAAGAGGGGGCACGCCCACCGCCTACGACCGGATCTGGGCGACTCGGGTCGGAGTTGCCGCCTACAAGCTGATAGCCGA
>PMVZ01000193.1:12640-22356 GCA_003166375.1 Acidimicrobiaceae bacterium
GGGGTCCTTCCCATATGCTCTCGCGCGCCAACTTCCGCAACCTCGCGATCGTCGCTCATGTCGACCACGGCAAGACGACGCTCGTCGACGGGATGTTGTGGCAATCGGGAGTGTTCCGCGCCAATCAAGAGGTCAATGAGCGCGTGATGGACTCGATGGATCTCGAACGCGAGAAGGGGATCACCATCCTGGCGAAGAACACCTCTGTCCGCCACGGAGGTGTGAAGTTCAACATCGTGGACACTCCGGGGCACGCTGATTTCGGCGGAGAGGTCGAGAGAGCGCTCGCGATGGTCGACGGTGTTCTCTTGCTCGTGGACGCGAGCGAGGGTCCCTTGCCTCAGACCCGCTTCGTGTTGCGCAAGGCGCTCGAGCGGCGCCTGCCCGTAGTGCTCGTGATCAACAAGATCGACCGCCCCGATGCGCGCCCCAAAGAAGTGGTGGACGAGGTCTATGAGCTGTTCCTGGACCTCGACGCTGAAGAGGAGCAGATCGAGTTCCCCATCGTGTACTGCAATGCCAGGGCGGGACGAGCCTCGCTCGATCCGACGGTGGTGGGAACTGACCTCGAGCCGTTGTTCAAGGTCATCTACGACTACATCCCTGCTCCGACCTTCGAACCTGACCATCCGCTGCAGGCGCTGGTCACGAACCTCGACGCGTCGGCCTATGTCGGTCGTCTCGCGATCTGTCGTGTGCTGCACGGCACGATCCGACGCGGTCAGCAGGCCGCGTGGTGCCGAGCCGACGGAGCCGTCGAGCGGTTCAGGGTTGCCGAGCTGTACGTGTCCGAGGGGCTGGACCGGGTCGATGCAGCGGAGGCCGGTCCGGGCGAGATCATTGCCGTGGCCGGGCTGTCCGACGTCACGATCGGCGAGACGCTCTCGGACCCCGATGACCCGCGACCACTTCCGGTTCTCATCGTCGACGAGCCGAGTCTCGGGATGACGATCGGCATCAACACCTCGCCCCTGTCGGGGACCGAAGGGACCAAGGTCACCGCCAGGCTGCTCAAGAACCGCCTCGACGCCGAGCTTGTCGGCAACGTCTCGATTCGCTTGCTGACCACGGAGCGACCCGATACCTGGGAAGTACAAGGTCGCGGTGAGCTGCAGCTCGCCGTGCTGGTCGAGATGCTGCGTCGAGAGGGCTTCGAGCTCACCGTCGGCAAGCCGCAGGTCGTCACCCGGATGATCGGTGGCAAGCTGCACGAGCCGATGGAGGCCGTGTCGATCGACGTGCCCGAGGAGTTCCTCGGTGTGGTCACCCAGTTGCTCTCGCTCCGCAAGGGGCGGCTGGTCCAGATGGTCAATCACGGCACCGGCTGGGCCAGGATCGACTATTCGGTACCGTCTCGAGGCTTGATCGGCTTTCGCACGGAGTTCCTTACCGAGACCCGCGGAACCGGAGTGCTGCACCACATCTTCGACCGCTTCGAGCCGTGGCACGGCGAGCTGCGGACGCGTTCGTCGGGCTCGCTGGTTGCAGACAGGGGCGGTCTGACGACCACCTACGCGCTCATGAACCTCCAAGATCGCGGCGCGCTGTTCGTCGGGCCTGGCGTCGAGGTCTACGAGGGGATNNTCGGAGGACATGGACGTCAACGCGACCAAAGAGCGCAAGGTCACCAACGTGCGTTCTTCCACCGCCGAGGAACTGGTCCGCCTGATCCCAGCCAGGCTCCTCTCGCTCGAGCAGGCGCTCGAGTTCATCAGCGAGGACGAGTGCGTCGAGGCCACCCCGGCCAGCGTCCGGCTGCGCAAAGTCCTGCTCGACCAGGCTGAGCGAGGCAGGCGCACCGCTCAGTCCAAGCGGGACCGGTTCCGAGGCGAAGCGCGCGAAGTCCAGGGCCGGCGCCGGGCTGGGTGATCGGTCTGCGCGAGCGGGCCTTCGCAGCCAAGGTGCGAAGGGAGCTGAAGGCTGTGGCTCGTGGCGGTGCTGGGAGGAGCCGAGACGTCTCGGCCGATCAGAGCTCAGTCTCTGTAGGGTCGACGACGAGGCGGCCTCGTCCCGCGCGTTTGGCGAGATAAAGGGCGTCATCCGCGCGGCGCAACAGCTGCGCNNGTCCGCGAGCGTCAGGAGGTCACGGGCGACCGATTCGACGCTGTCCGGGTCACCGTCGCCGAGCAGGACGACAAACTCGTCACCGCCGATTCGCACCAGGACATCGCTGCGGCGCAGGCGCTCTCGCCACTGCGAGACGAGGTGCCTGAGGACGTCGTCGCCGACGTCATGGCCGAAGGTGTCGTTCATGTCCTTGAAGTTGTCGATGTCGAACAGCACGAGCGCGCCGCTCGGAGACTCGGCCGATTCGACAGCGAGTCGTCGGGCAAGCTCGACGTCGAGGGCCCTGCGGTTGTGTGCGCCCGTCAGCGGGTCGCGCAACACGAGCTCCTCGAGGTAGGCCTCTAGGCGGTGCCGGTCGGTCACGTCGAGGACCTGGGTGACGAGATGAAGCGGCCGGCCTACCTCGTCCCTCACGAGGGTGATGCTCATCACGGTGTGCACCACGGAGTGGTCAGGTCGCAGGTACCGTCTCTCGACCATCGCCGTTCGCCGCTCGCCCGCGAGCATGCGGCCGGTCAGCTCGCGGTTGGACTCGACGTCGTCGGGGTGGATCAGCTCCGACCACGATCCCCGGTGCAGCTCCTCACGCGACCGCTTGGTCAACGCGCAGAACGCGTCGTTGGCGCGCAGCAGGGACTCGTCGGGAGCGATGATGGCCATGCCGATAGGGGAGTTGTCGAAGGCGCTCGAGAAGCTGGCCTCGCTCCGGCGCAGCGCTTCGTGAGTCCGCTCGCGATCGGTGACCTCCAGGTTCACCACGAGGACCTCCTCGACCGCCCCTGAGCTCGTCGCGACAGGAAGGTATCGGGACCAGAACTGATGGCGACCGGGTCTCGAGCTCTCTTCGTTCACGGTGCGGCCGGCGAAGCACTCTTCGAGGTGGCGCCGCGCAGTTTCGAAGCGGTCTGCGCTCAACAGCTGCGCGAGTGGGCGCCCGACACAAGCGTCCGGGCCGGTGATCGAGGGGAAACCAGCTCCTGCGGCAAAGCGGCATCGCAGCTCACGGTCGATGACCCAGGCGGTCATTCCCGGCACGGCATCGGTGATCTGGCGATAACGCTCCAACCGCTCGTGGTGACGTAGCTCGGTCTCGACGCGGCCCGTCACCACGCGGGAGACGGCCACAAAGCCGGTCGCCGAGCCCTTGAGGCCTCGGACGGCCCCGATCCGCGCCTCAAGCCACTCGGCCGGAGAAGTCTCCGTCGGGACGCGAAAGGTGACCGCGACCGTGTCTTCGCCCTTTAGGAGACGGTCGATCGCGGCGTCGAGGAGCGGTAAGTCCTCTGGGGACAGGAAGGTCTCCGCTGGCATCCGGCCGATGAGCTCGTCTGGAGCGAGACCGAGTATCGAACGGGACGAGTCGGACGCGAGCCGGATCGTCCCGTCGAGGTCGTGAAACGTGACGAGATCGGCGAACGCGGCGAACATTGCCGCGAATTCGTAATGACTCGAAAGCGGCCGCGCCGTTGTGAAACCCTCGGACATGGCGTGGCTCCGCTCGCGCCGCAGATGACCTCGCTGATGCTCGAACACCAATCGAGTCATCGGCGCGCGGCTGTGGGACCTTGAGCCTGGCCCGGTTCTCGAGCAGGTGGACGCGGGCTGATCGCCGGTCCGCGACCGGGTCAGCGCGGGATGCTCGAGATGCCGAGACTGGCAGTCGCTCGGCGCAAGGCGGCCTCGAGGTGCGGCGCATAGAGCACGCCGACGACGCGGCCGTCCACGAGCACGGCTGCCGCACGACGCCGGTGGGCGACGAGACATTCGACGGCAACCGGGTACAAAGGGTCGTCGGCCGCAAGCGGGGGAGCGTCGCGATCGGTGGAGTCGACCACCAGGACGGCTCGAGGCGGTCCCGTGAGCCGGTCGGCTGCTATCAGGCCGACATATCGTCCACGGTCGACCACAGGCAGGACCCGGCCCGGTGAGGCTTGAAGGAACGGCGCGACAACCGAGAGCGGGAAGCTCACCTCGAGGGTCGTGGGATCGTGCACCATCACGTCGGAGACCTTAAGTCCCCCGACCGCCGTGCGGACCGCGGCGGCCCGTCTTTCGCCGCCCGCTCCCACGAACACGAACAGCCCTATGACCGAGAGCCAAAGGTCGTAGCGAGCTCCCACCAGCACCATCGTGAGCCCGATGAAGCGCCCGATCTTGACTGCGAGGACGGTTGCCCGCAGATCGTCGCGCCTGCGAGCAAGCAGAGCCCTCAGCACCCGGCCACCATCCATCGGGATCGCTGGAAGGAGGTTGAAACCGGCAAGCAGGAGATTGGCCCACATGAGGCGGCTCACGATCGCGCCGGCGAAAAGCGTCGGCGGCCACATGACCGCTCCTGTTGCGTAACCGACCAGGGCGAGGGGCAGAGCGAGTGCCGCACTGGCCAGGGGGCCGGCTATCGCGATGGCGAGCTCGTCGGCCGGAGCGCCTGGCAGCCCGGAGATCTCCGAGACTCCGCCGATGGGCAAGAGCACGATGTCACGTACCGCGAAGCCCCGTCGGCGAGCTACGAAACTGTGGGAAAGCTCGTGGATCACTATGCAGATGAAGAGGGCGGCGATCCAGATCAGCCCTTCGGCGAGCGATCGCGTGGTCGTCTTGGCGCCGGTCGGCAGGATCACCAGGACCACGAGCAGCGGAAAACTCCAGTGGATGCGTATCGGGACGCCCTTGACGCTCCCGACTCGAAATGACCGGCCCATGAACCCTGTGCTCTCTGCTTGCTCACCGCCAGGTTAGGGCGCGCAAGGTCGCGAGAAGGTTCGCGGTCAATGCGCGCAGGCGGTGACTCTCTGTAGCTTCTGAGGCATGTCTCGAGGAAGGCTCCTTGTCGACCTCGGACCGCTGCGCCAGTCGCAGGCCTTCCGGCGCCTCTGGGGGGGCTACCTGGTCACGATGCTCGGATCACAGCTCACGGTGGTCGCGATCCCGTACCAAGTGTTCAAGCTCACCCATTCCTCGCTGGACGTGGGTCTCGTTGGGCTGGCACAGATCGTCCCCGTGCTCGCCGGCTCGCTCTTCGGCGGCTCGATCGCCGACGCGGTCGACCGGCGGCGACTGCTTCTCGTCACGCAACTCTCGCTCGCGGCTTGCAGCGTCGGGCTCGCGCTGAACTCGTCTGGCGGGCACGCGGCGCTTTGGCCGCTTTACGCGCTGAGCGCGCTCGGGTCCGGGGTTGCCAGCATCGACAGCCCGACGCGGTCCGCTGTGCTCGCCACACTGGTCGGCCGTCCGATGTTCGCGAGCGCGAACGCCCTTTGGCAGCTCCTCTTCCAGGTGGGTCAGGTGGCAGGACCCGCGCTCGCGGGACTGCTTCTCGGACAGGTCGGCATCGCCTCGGTCTATTGGATCGACGCGGCCACCTTCGCAGTCTCGCTTCTGGCGGTCGCGAGCCTTCCCGCGCTCCGGCCCCCCGGAGGCGGCACGCGTTTCGGGCTGCGTTCGATCGCCGAGGGTCTGCGGTACCTGAAGGGCCGGCCCGTCCTGCAGGGAACCTTCGTCGTGGACCTGAACGCGATGGTGCTCGGTATGCCGCGGGCGCTGTTCCCGGCTCTCGCCCTCGTTCGTTTCCACGGCGGTGCCGCCACGGTCGGCCTGCTTTACGCGGCGCCTGGAGCGGGCGCTCTGATCGGTGCGTTGCTCACCGGTTGGGTGGTCATGGTTCGCAAGCAGGGCCGGGCCGTTCTCATTGCGGTTGCCATCTGGGGGGCCGCAATCGCCGCATTCGGGCTTGTGCCCTGGCTGGCAGCCGCCCTCGTGCTGCTCGGGCTCGCCGGCGCGGCCGACGTGGTCTCGGCGGTCTTCCGGGGCACCATCCTCCAGCTCGAGGCACCTGAATCGTTGCGTGGAAGGCTCTCGTCGGTCCACACCGCTGTCGTGACCGGAGGACCACGCCTAGGCGACTTCGAGGCAGGCGCGGTGGCGGCGGTCTCGACGCCACAGATCTCGGTCGTCTCGGGAGGGCTCGGCTGCCTGGTGGGCGTCGGCCTGGTGGCTTGGCTGATGCCGAGATTCTCACGCTATGACACCGCGGAGGCCGAAGGCCTCGGGCCACCATCTGCGGGTGTGAAAGGCTAGGACCATGGACGTAGGAATTCTCGGAGGGACCGGTCCGGCGGGCAAAGCCCTTGCCGCCAGACTGGCGTCGATGGGCATGTCGGTGTCGATTGGTTCGCGCTCGGCCGAGCGCGGAGAGGAGACGGCGGCCCAGCTTCGCGACAAGTGGGGGGCGCGCGTCCCCGACCTGCACGGCGCCTCGAACGAGGTTGCCTGCGAAGCAGACNNGGCAAGGTGGTCATCTCCATGGCAAATGCCCTGTTCAAGGTCGGCGACGACATCGAGGCGGTCGTGCCCGCCCGCGGCTCGTTGTGCGTGGCGGTCCAGGGCGCCGCGCCGCGAGCTCTCGTCTCGGGCGCGTTCCATCATCTTCCGGCCCGCGGACTCGCGAACCTGGACCAGTCACTCGACGCGGACGTCCTCGTCTGCTCGGACCACGCGGCTGCCACCAAGGCCACGATCGAACTTGTGGACCACATACCGGGGTGTCGCGGGATCGACGCGGGCACCTTGTCGGCTGCGGCGGCGATCGAGGCGTTCACAGCCGTGCTCATCGGCGTCAACATCCGCTCGCGCTCGCACGCCAGCATCCGGCTGACGGGTTTGCGCACCGAAGGCCCTTAGGGCCTCTCGCCCCGCACCTGACCCGCTGTCGGTGATGCGGCTATACGACACTGCTCGTCGCGAGGTCGTCCCGTTCGCACCGGGCGAGGTCGTCACGATGTACACCTGTGGGATCACGCCGTACGACTCGGCGCATCTGGGCCATGCAGCTGTCTACGTGACTTACGACGTACTGCAGCGGCGCCTGCGCGACCTCGGCCACCGGACCTTGTGCGTGCGCAACATCACCGACGTCGACGACGACATCCTGCGCAAGGCGCGCGAGCTCGGCGTCCACTATCTGGACCTCGCGGCGGGCGAGATCGCCAGGTTCGATGCCGACATGGCGGCACTCGGGTTGCTCCGGGCCTATTCCGAGCCGCGGGCGACTTCGGCTATCCCGGACATTCTCGGCTTCATCGGCATGGTCCTCGACACTGGCCACGCATATCGGGCGGGCGGAGCGGTGTACTTCGACGTGTCGTCGTTCCCCCGGTTCGGCCAGGTGAGCCATCTCGAGCGCGACGAAATGGTAGGGCTCGCCGCCATTCGCGGCGGTCGGCCGGAGGATCCTTTCAAGGATGACCCGCTGGACTTCGTGCTCTGGCAGCCTTCGGCTCCGGGGGAGCCCTCCTGGGAGTCGCTCTGGGGCCCGGGCCGTCCTGGATGGCACATCGAGTGCTCGGCGCTCGCCATGCGCGAGCTCGGCATCACCATCGACCTGCACGGCGGCGGCACCGATCTCATCTTTCCGCACCATGAGTGCGAGTCGGCGCAATCGGAGGCGGCGACCGGGTCGGTCTTCGTGCGGCATTGGATGCACGTGGGCATGGTGGGCTTGGGCGGAGAGAAGATGTCGAAGTCGCTCGGCAATCTAGTCTTCGTCCATGAGCTGCTCGAACAGGGCCACGATCCGGCCGCGATCCGCTTGGCCCTGCTTTCCCAGAGCTACCGGCGGCCCTGGGAGTGGAAGGACTCGATGCTCGAGCAAGCAGAGGGCCGCCTCGAGCGATGGCGGGTGGCGGGTCGAGGTGCCGCCGCCTTGGAGGCCGTGAGGGCCAGGCTCGACGACGACCTGGACACTCCCGGGGCGATCGAAGCCATCGACGAGGAGGCCGGAGCCGGGCGCGGCGTTGACGAGGCCGCCTCGCTGCTCGGTGTACGACTGTGAGGCGAGCCACAAGGCAGTCCTAGCGGCCCGGTAGGCTGAGCTTTTCGGAGTGCGACCGAGCGTCGCGAGTACGAGGAGTGGTTCAGATGCCAAGCGAGGTCACGGTCTTCCTGCCCGACGGGTCCGCACGCAGTGTCCCCGCCGGCGCGACGATCGCGGATCTTGCTGAGGCAATCGGGCGCCGGCTCGCCGCCGCCGCCGTCGCCGCGGAGCTCGACGGCGTCCTGGTCGATCTCTCCCGGCCACTTCTCGACGGGGCCAAGGTGCACATTGTCACCTCCGACACCGACGAGGGCCGTGAGGTGCTGCGCCATTCGACAGCGCACGTCATGGCACAAGCGGTGCTCAGGCTCTGGCCAGGGGCTCGCTACGCCATCGGCCCCGCCATCGCTGATGGCTTCTACTACGACTTCGAGCTCCCCCGGGGCGCCCGGTTCTCCGAGGACGATCTCGTTCGGATCGAATCGGAGATGCAGGCGATCGTCGCCGAGGCTCAGCCGTTCGTCCGCGAGGAGCACACGATCGCCGAAGGCCTCGAGATATTCGCCGACCAGCCGTACAAGCGCGAGATCATCGAGAGAGTCTCCGAGGCCGGCTTCGGCCTCGATGCCGAGCTCGCGGCCGAAGCCGGCGGGAATCCCGGCGCGGTCAGCGCCTACCGCAACGGTGCGGGGTTCGTGGACCTGTGCCGCGGTCCGCATGTGCCCTCGACGGATCGCCTGGGGCATTTCAAGCTGACTCGGGTGGCCGGTGCCTACTGGCGCGGCGACGAGCACAGGCCGCAGCTGCAGAGGGTGTACGGCACGGCTTGGGAATCGGACAAGGCCGTCGAGGCCTACCTCCACCGTCTGGAGGAGGCCGAGCGCCGTGATCACCGCCGTCTCGGAGCCGAGCTCGACCTGTTCTCATTTCCGCCCGAGCTCGGTTCGGGGCTGGCCGTCTTCCATCCAAAGGGGGGACTCGTTCGCAAGGTGATGGAGGACTACTCGCGAGCGCGCCACACAGAGGCCGGCTATTGCTTCGTCAACACGCCACATATCACCCGCTCGGACTTGTTCGAGACGTCCGGCCATCTGCAGTGGTTCGCTGAGAGCATGTTCCCGCCGATGGAGCTCGACGAGGGTCATCGCTACTACCTCAAGCCGATGAACTGTCCCTTCCACATCCTGATCTTCAAGTCCAGGCAGCGCTCGTACCGTGAGCTTCCCCTTCGGATGTTCGAGTTCGGCGCCGTCTACCGCTACGAGAAATCCGGCGTCGTGCACGGTCTGACACGTGTGCGCGGAATGACCCAGGACGACGCGCACATCTTCTGCTCTCGCGAGCAGATGGCGGGTGAGCTGCAGTCGTTGCTCGGCTTCGTGCTCGCCCTGCTTCGCGACTTCGGCCTCGAGGACTTCTACCTCGAGCTGTCAACCATGCCCGAGGAGAAGGCGGTCGGCACGTTGGAGGAATGGGAGGAAGCGACCGAGGCTCTCCGACAGGCCGCGCTCACGATGGACCTCGAGCTCGTGCTCGACCCGGGTGGAGGCGCGTTCTACGGTCCGAAGGTCTCGGTCCAGGCGCGCGACGCGATCGGGCGGACCTGGCAGATGTCGACGATCCAGGTCGACACTCAGCTGCCGCAGCGTTTCGACATGGACTACGTCGGTCAGGACAACACCAGGCACCGACCGATCATGATCCACCGAGCCCTGTTCGGGTCGGTCGAGCGTTTCTTTGCGCTGTTGGTCGAGCATTACGCCGGGGCATTCCCGACTTGGCTCTCGCCGGTCCAGGCCCGGGTCCTTCCGGTGCGCGACGGCCACACGCCCTATGC
>PMVZ01000142.1 GCA_003166375.1 Acidimicrobiaceae bacterium
TAACCCGGCACTGCTCATAGGGGGCATTATGTGCAGCTGCACATAAGGAACCCTGTGGGGTCCCCTTCTCTCGGGCGACGAGAGTCCCGTCCGGCATCTGCATGGGGGCTTTCAGCCACCGTTCGATGTAGAGCGGAACCCACCGCTCGCTGGTGTGGTGAGCGACCGCCTTCAACAACAGATAATGGCGAACGCTGCCGAAGAAGTTGCGAATGTCGGCCTCGAAGACGAACCGTCGTCCTTTGGGGAACGCCACCCGGATGGCTTCTAGGGCGTCGGTGGCCGAGCGCTTCGGACGAAACCCGAAGCTGCAGGGTAGGAAGTCGGCCTCGAATATCGGTTCGAGGACGATCTTGGCCGCCTGCTGGCACACTCGATCGCGAACCGTCGGGATGCCGAGCGGCCGCAACCGGCCGTCGGGCTTTGGGATCTCCATCCGGCGAACTGGGGCCGGGCGGTAGATGCCTGCACGGAGGTCCGCGGACAGCTCGGCGATCATCTGACCGACCCCATAGTCCTCCACTGCTGCCAGGGTCAGACCATCGACCCCGGCGGCTCCACGATTGGCTCGGACCCGCTCCCACGCCTCCCACAGGACGTCAGACCTGTAGATGCGGTCATAAAGGGCGTGGAAGCGCCGACCCGGGGACTGGTTGGCCGCAGCCCATAGCCGGTTCTGGAGTTGTCGCACTTTGGCGGGGGGAAGATGTTTCCCCTCGGGGTAGATGGACCGGGCGGTCCCGGTCATGGCCTCACGCTTACCTCCATTGCCGGTGTGACCGAAGTCGGGGCCCTTCCCTCCTGCCGCGTTGCTCACGGCTATCAGCGGTACTACGACCCCGTCGGACTCCCGCTTGCCTCCGCTCGATTTCACCATTTGCTTATACGAGCGGTCTTTGCTGACAAGGCTGGCAAGACGGGCCTCTCCTGTCCCGAACCAAGCCGTGCGTACGTGCCGCGCCCCATACCCCGGAGGGACTCGACCAAGGGCATGTCCGGATCGCCAGTAGGTCGAATGCTGCCTTCGCCGTGACATGATCGGCTCGGCTCCCTCGTTGTAGATGTGACGAGGCTGCAGGACTCGCGCCGTGTGGCACTACGGCCCGCACGCTTGCTCCCTCCAAAGAGGCTTTTGACACCCCGCTCAGCCCGTGACCTCTCGGCGACGAACCGGGGCCTGCTACCGGGCTCTCCGGCAATTACCCGGGCGGGACTTGCACCTGCTGGTCTGGTCCAGTTTTCAGGACGCAACACGCTGTCATCTTAGGGACCGAGATATCGGAGGGCCCTGACGTCATCGCGATCCCGGCGCCACCCCTGGCAGAGACGACCTGGTCCTGTCACGGGATCAGTTGGCCTAACTCATTGGAAGATCGGTAGGGCCTGTCCCCCTGTTGGGAAGCAGCACCAGCACGACGAGGGCAGCCACTCCGACCGCGACCGCGGAGACGATGAGTGCGAGGTCCATGCCAGAGATGAACGCCTGGCGAGCAGCCACCGCGAGCAGGTCGCCGAGCTTGGTCGGCGCGTGTTGGGCGATGTCCAGGGCTCCGCCCAGTGAGCCCTCGATCACCTTCTGGATGTTCGCCGGAACGCGGGAGCTGGACACCAACGACGCCATGAGGTGCTGGTAACGCAGGTTAAGAGCGGTCCCGAGCACGCCGACCCCGAGGGCTGCACCGACCTGCATCGACACGTCGTTAGTGGCCGATCCCACCCCAGCCTCCTCTATGGGCAGTGATCCCATAACCGACTCGGTACAAGGTGCAAGCGCTAGGGCAACCCCGGTGCCGAGCAAGATGAACGGGATCACACAATCGCGATAGGTNNCATCGATAGAGGTGCGACGACGAGGAGTACCACAGCAACGGGCGCGATCCGCAACCCCGCTTCGAGCGGACTGTAGCCCAAGGCGAACTGCAGGTACTGAGTCATGAGGAAGAACACTCCCACGAGGGCGAACAGCACGAGCGCCAAGGCGACGATGGCGGCGCTGTAGCGACGGTTGGTGAAGAACCGCAGGGGCAGCATCGGGTGGTCCACATGCAATTCCCAGATCACGAACGACGTGATCACCACGCCAGCGGCCAGCAGTGCGGCCATGATCGGTGCCGAGGTCCAGCCGCGCCCGGGAGCCTCGATGATGCCCCACAGCAGCAGTCCGAGTCCGAATATCGACAGGGCCGTACCCACTGGATCAGGTCGCCTTGGTGTCGGATTGCGCGAGTTGGGCACCAGCCAGACCGCAGCGAAGAGCCCCAGGAGGGCCACAGGAACATTGACAAAGAAGACCGAGCCCCACCAGAAATGAGCCAACAGGAAGCCTCCCAGGATCGGACCCAGGGCTACCCCGAGACCCGTCGTTCCCGACCAGATCCCGATGGCCCGGACGCGGTCCTTCTCCTCGGTGAACACGTTGGTCAGAATCGAAAGAGTGCAAGGCATCAGGTCAGCCGCTCCCACTCCCATCACCGCCCGGGCCAACATCAGGCGATCCGGGCTANNAGAGAGCAACAGACCGGCGAAGACCACCGCATAGGCGTCCACGATCCACTGCAACTGGCTGGAGCTGGCACCAAGGCCCCGTACGATCGACGGGAGGGCCACGTTGAGGATTGTGGTGTCCAAGCTGATCAGGAGCAGCGTCACGCTGAGCACAGCCAGGGTTGCCCATCTGCGGCGCGTCACCTGCGCCACCTGCATCACCAGGCACCGACGAGCAACATCACCCCTTCTTTCTCCAGTCAGCTCGTAGTTGTTCTAGGCCATAATCCAGCTCTCCGCTACACAGACTCCAGCATTGAACGGAGAGCGAGATAGTTGAAGTACAAGCATGAGTTCGTGGATCATCCGCCCAAACGTTGTGCTGGGCAGCGGTGACGGGAACGCCGTCCCGAACGAGCAGACACGTCGCCAGGCGGGGCCGCACCTAACGGCTACGGGCTCGGTTGGCCGATCAGCGCTGAGCGCCGAGTCTGCCTGGGGGCCGGCCGGTTCGACCGAGCGAGAGTGTGAGTGATCTGAGCGGCTACGGTCGGGTTAGCTGGCGGACCCCCCTCTTTCGGGTGGCCCGTCAGCTGCCTTCCAGCACGGCCTGCTCGGCCGCGGTAAAGACCTTGGAACGGATGATGAAGTGCCGATCCTCACCGGCGGCGAGGGAGAACCCCTCAGGTTCCCCGATGCCAACGTCCAAGATGAGCTGGGTGTGCTTCCACACCTGGTACTGCCGGGCATCGATGTAGAAGGGGCAGCCCCCGACCTCGCCCAGAAGGACGTCGTGGCTCCCGATCACGAACTCGCCGTCCGCAAAGCACATGGGAAGGCTGCCGTCGCAGCACCCGCCGGACTGGAAGAACATGACCGGGCCACGCTCGACCACGAGCTGGGCGATGGCCTCGAGCGCCGCCGGTGTGGCGACGACACGGGCCACCATGCCCTGCTCGTCGGTGCCTGACTCGTCCATCACCGATCCCCCGGAACCTGGCCCAGGTCCTCCTAGAAGAGCCCGAGAGGCTTGGTGCTGTAGCTCACAAGGAGGTTCTTGGTCTGGGAGTAATGCTCCAACATCATCTGGTGATTCTCCCGGCCGACGCCCGAGATCTTGTAGCCACCGAAGGCCGCTCCGGCGGGGTAGAGGTGGTAGCAGTTGGTCCACACCCGTCCGGCCTTTATGGCCCGGCCCATGCGGTAAGCGAGGTTCCCGTTTCGGGTCCACACGCCGGCGCCGAGACCGTAGAGGGTGTCGTTGGCGATCCGCACCGCGTCCGCCTCGTCAGTGAAGGTCGTGACGGCCAGCACGGGACCGAAGATCTCCTCCTGGAAGACCCGCATGTCGTTGTGGCCCTTCAGCACGGTCGGCTCGTAGTAGTACCCGTCCTTGAACTCCCCGCCGATGTCGGTCCGCTCGCCGCCGATCAGCACCTCGGCGCCCTCCTGGCGGCCGATGTCGACGTAGCCCGTGATCTTCTCCAGCTGCTGGGCCGAGTTCTGGGCGCCCATCATGGTGGTCGGGTCGAGCGGGTTGCCCTGAGTGATCTTGCGGATGCGGTCGAGGCAGCGTGCCATGAACTTGTCGTAGATCGACTCTTGGATGAGCGCTCGAGACGGGCAGGTGCAAACCTCGCCCTTGTTGAAGGCGTAGAGCACCAGGCCTTCGATGGCCTTGTCCAGGAACTCGTCGTCCTGGTCCATCACGTCGGCAAAGAAGATGTTGGGCGACTTGCCGCCGAGCTCCACCGTGGAGGGGATGAGGTTCTCCGCCGCGTACTGCATGATCAGCCGTCCCGTGGTGGTCTCACCGGTGAAGCCGATCTTGGCGATGCGCGGACTGGAGGCCAAGGCCTTACCTATCTCGCCGCCCGGGCCGGTCACGATGTTGAGCACGCCAAGGGGCACGATGTCCTGGATCACCTCGGCCAGTTTCAGGATCGACCATGGGGTGGGCGACGCCGGCTTGACCACGGTGCAGTTGCCGGCAGCCAGCGCGGGGGCGATCTTCCAAGCTGCCATGAGGAGCGGGAAGTTGAAGGGGACGATCTGTCCCACCACGCCCAGAGGCTCGTGGAAGTGGTAGGCGACGGTGTCCTTGTCGATCTCGGTGGAACGGCCCTCGAGCGACCGAGTGGCACCGGCGAAGTACCGGAAGTGGTCTACGGCCAGGGGGAT
>PMVZ01000009.1 GCA_003166375.1 Acidimicrobiaceae bacterium
ATCGGCGACTTCCTCAGCACTGCCTATACGGCCGAGCGGTATCCGTTGGTTGTAGTTCGCCCTCACAGCGGGGGTATAGGCAACTTGGTTAAGAGGTGTGTCTGTCGCCCCTGGCGTGAGGGCGTTGACCGTAATGCCGTGAGGACCAAACTCAACCGCCAACTCCCTGGTCATGCCCAGAATGCCCCCTTTTGCTGTGACGTAGGCGCACATCTCGGAGATCGGTTGGATGTCGACAATCGACGTGACATTGATGATGCGTCCACCCTCGCCTTGGGCTACCATTTGGCGGATGGCTGCTCGGCACCCGTAGTAATAACCGTGCAAGTTTGCTGCCAGGAGGCCATGCCAGTCTTCGTCGGACATTTCCAAAAACGGCTTGACCATGAGCCGGGCTGCGTTGTTGACCCAGATGTCGATCCCGCCGAAGGCGGATACGGCAGCATCTGCGAGTTCTTGAACATGTGCCGGATTGCCGGTATCACCCTGCACCACCACGACCCTGCTTCCGGTTTCACGGACAGCGGCAGCCGTTTCGTCGGCCCGTTGTGTGGCTGTCCTGTAGTCGAAGGCTATGTCCGCGCCCGCACGCGCCAGCGCTACTGCCACCGACGCGCCGATCCCCTGGGAGGCACCTGTAATAACTGCGCGCTTGCCCGTCAGGTCATATGGTGACCTGTACGTGCGGCTCAGCCTGCTTTCGGCGTCTGACATTTGGCACCTACCTTCTTTAGGACCTCATCAAAATGCCGATAACGTTACCAATAACACCACTCGTTCGCTTAACAAAGCCTCGCGGGGCCAGGCTATCCTGGGCGCGCCCGTATCCGTTTATCTGCCGCTAGGTAGCCTCCGGAACAGCTTTGCCAAATGTGATTTGCAGGAACTTGGTCGGTCGGCGACGAGGGTTAATAAGGTTCCCATCCGATACCGGCACAAGCCCGGTCCTCTCCAAGGTCGACTTTAAGGCGCTCAAACGCGTTCACTGCCCGCACCTGCACTCAATGGTCTCTTCAACGGGTACGGCCCGTTCTTCGCACTGGATGTCAAAGCGCCACCCTCAGTACTGCCTCGCAAAAGAAGCCGGCATGGGAGTACCTCACTAAGGGGGACGAACGGGCCGGGGTCACTGAGCTGTTTTAGGAGAAGTTTGACCGCACGACGCCCCATCTCATCGACATGCTGGTCAACCGTTGTCAGGCGCATGACGGGCGACGCCGCGAAGTCGGTACCGTCGAAACCTGCTAGTGCGATGTCACCCGGTATGTCGTAGCCGAGGCTCATAAGTGCGCCCATGGCTCCCAGGGCCACAGAGTCGTTTATGGCGATGATCGCGCTGAGGTCGCAACCCGACTGCAGCCACTCTGTCACTGCCTGCTCCCCGCATGTCGTCGAGAACTTCCCTCCCGCGACAAAAGCCTGCGCTTCCGGGACCTCGCGGATCGCCTGCGTAAAGGCGTAGAGCCGTTCGGTTGCATTGCGCGCGTAGGATGGCCCGCCGATAAAGCCGATCTTGCGATGGCCTTTCGCCAGAAGATGTCGTGTCAGGGCGGTCGCCCCACCCGCGTTGTCGGATACGACGTAGCTCACCGACTGGCTCTTTGGAGGCCGGTTGGTGAACACAACTCGGCGCGGGTCACCGAGCAGGCTTAGCACGACGGCCTCGTCGCGCCCCGAGGACGCGTGGATCACTCCGTCCACCCCCTGGTGCAGAAGCCACATTAGGGACCGCCGAGTCTCCTGGACGCGGTCCTCCGTATTGCAGATCACCACCATGTAGCCGGCCTTGGCCGCTTCGTGCTCGATGCTCTTGGCCAGCTGCGGGTAAAACGGGTTGGTGACGTCGCTGACTAGCAGCACTAATAGATGAGTCTGGCCTGAGACCAGCGCCCGGGCGATCAGGGACGGTCTGTAGCCCAATCTGTCTACTGCGGCGCGCACGGTTGCGCGTGTCTCGGAATGAACTTCCGCATGGTCCCGCAGCACACGCGACACCGTGGTGACTGAGACGCCCGCCTCATGTGCCACGTCGACAATGGTGACTCTTCCCGGCGTCCGTCGGCGCGCGCTCATGGCTTGGTCCACAATTGGCAACACTTCAAGAGCGGCATCACGCGCAGGAAGATACCAGTTCGCCACACCGGTGAACGTAGGTGATGGCCGATCCGCCGGTGCGGTAATCCCGCTGTCGAGAGTCTACGCAGCTCACCCTCGTATCAGCCATCAGCCGACCTCCTGCTCATATTCGTGCCAGGACGATCGCACCCGGGTCGCGGTTGCCGAGCTGACAGCCCGGCAACTCACGCGGTTCCCCCGGCAACGAAATTCCCGGACATGATCCTATTCCGCCTTACTGACACTGAGCCCGCCCAAGCGTCGGCCTCGGGCAGAGCGTCGACGCAAGAGCGTATCCAAGGACACAGCCAACAGGACGACGATCCCTTGCACGATGTACTTGATCGGCTGGGACCTGTTAGTAAGGTCCAGGCCGTTGCTTATGCCGGCCATGATGAGCGATCCAAACAGCGCCGCCCACACAGTTCCCTGGCCACCGAAGAGGCTGGTGCCGCCGATGACCGCAGCGCCAATTGCCTCGAGGAGCAGCGTCCCGCCCCCGGTCAATGTCCCGGCCGAGGCGTTGTAGGACACGGCCATGAGACCACCCACCGCCCCAAGCGTGCCTGCTATCACGAACGCGGTGAAACGGATCCGTCTCACTGGGATCCCGGCGCGGCGAGCCGGCTCGGGGTTACCCCCAATTGCGAACACATTCCTACCTGAACGGGTGTGCTGGGTGATCCACCAACCGAGTATCAGCAAGCCGACTACTACCACAAAGGGCGTCGGTACGCCGTGGTAGTCATTGAGAATTGCCACCAAGCCGACGATCAGAACCACCGTTAGGGCGGGAAATCCCAGGGACCCCATTCCTCGTGAGCCATGGGAGCCCCGCCACCGCAACACGGCAGCCACCATAATGGCGACAGCCACAACTCCACCCACGATCCAGCCCGCGTTGACGGGTATGTTCGAGCCGGTGAGGGCAGCTATATGCGGGTCGAAGACGCTCGTTGTGCCTTGAGGGCCCAGTATCAACAGCTGTAGCCCGAGGAAGCTCAGCCATCCTCCCAGGGTGACCACGAATGACGGGATGCGCACGAATGCGATCCAGAGACCCTGGAAAGCACCCATCCCCGCGCCACAAGCAAGCGTGATGATGATCGCCAGCCACCACGATAAGTTGGCATTTGCCACCAGGACGCCAAGGATCGCTGCGGTCGCCCCTGTCACCGACCCAAGGGAGAGGTCGATTTCGGCAAGCAACAGAACTCCCACCTCAGCAAGGGCGATCGGTACCAGTATCGTCGTTTCCACCAGGAGGTTGCTCAGGTTGCCTGACGAGAGAAAATAGTGTGACTGCGTTTGGAAGAACACTGCAATGACGATGAGGCTCAGGACCGCCGGCATAGCCGTACCTCGCGCCATAAGCGCGGAAAGCCATCCCGCCACCGGGCTCTCTCGTTCGGCAACCAGCTGGCGCTGCTCGTCCGGCATCTGGGCGCTATGGGCTAGTCCGCTCGGCGCCTCAGTCTCAGAGCCGACCTGCAGGGCCTCAACGGATCCGTGTTGCTGATTTGGCACTGGGTTCATTCATGCCTCCCCATAATTGCCTTAACCACCCTCTCAGGCGTGGTTTCAGACTGGCGAAAAACGGCTCCGACCGTGCCCAGACGCAACACTATGATCCGATCGGCGAGTTCGAAAACCTGACGAATGTTGTGACTTATGATCACGATCCCGCCTCCTTGGTGCCTAAGTCGCAACACCAGTTCCATGACATGTCGAGCTTCCCTGAGACCGAGCGAGGCGGTAGGCTCGTCCAGAAGCAAGACATTGCAATTGTCTAATGTGGCGCGGGCAACCGCCACTGTCTGTCGCTGACCGCCTGAGAGCTGCGAAACCGGGAGGTCAATGTCCGAGATCGTCCCGATGCCTAGTTCCGAGAGCACGCTCCGGGTCCGCTGCCTCATAGCACCGAAATCCACCCGGCGGAACGGCCCGGCCCCGCGGTAGAGCTGGCGCCCCAGGAAGAGGTTCTCGACGGTGTCCAGGTTGTCAGCAAGCCCCAGGTCTTGGTGGATGGTGCGAATGCCCAACCTGGCCGCGTCGTTCGGGGAGTGGACAGAGGCACGTACGCCGTGCATATACAATTCGCCCTCATCTCTGGGGATCACACCTGAAATGATCTTGACAAGGGTGCTCTTGCCTGCCCCATTGTCGCCGACCAGCGCGACGACCTCTCCGTGGTTGACCGACATATCGACGCCAACGAGAGCGCGCACCGAGCCGAAGGCCTTCTTTACACCGACCACGCGCAGTGCCTCGGCCCCGCTCAAATGGTCCTCGCCCTTCCCTGGACCATTCCCCCGGGGCTCGGTCCCGGGACAGTCCGGAGCCCGGTGCGCCTCCGGCCCGTCATGGTGGACCTCGCCGTTAGAAGTCGCACCGATCATTGTGTTATCCCCATGACCGCACCAACC
>PMVZ01000380.1 GCA_003166375.1 Acidimicrobiaceae bacterium
GAGGCCGAAAGCTCGGTGACCGAATTGTCTTCGTTCGCCACCCAGATATCGCCGCCGGTCGCGGTGACGGCGTCGGGGTAGTTGAACCCGTCGCTCAAGCCGTTGACGACCTTGACCAGGGCGCCGGTCGAGCCCGAGAGCTCGCTGACCGAGTACCCGTTCGTGTTCGCCACCCAGATGTGGGCACCGTCCGACACGATCGCCGAGGGGCCGTCGAAGCCGTAGCCCGAACCGCGGATGACCTTGACCAGGGCTCCGGTCGAGGAAGAGAGCTCGGTGACCGAGTACCCAGCGGTGTTCGCCACCCAGATGTCGGCGCCGTCCGAGGTGACGCTCGAGGGGTCGTCGAACCCGTACCTCGGGCCTTTGATGACCTTGACCAGGGCCCCGGTCGAAGCCGAAAGCTCGGTGACCGAGTTGGAAAACTCGTTCGTCACCCAAATATGTGTGCCACCCGAGCTGATCCCTTGAGCGCCCAGGGAGCCGTTGAACCCGTAGCTCGAGCCGTTGATGACCTTGACCAGAGCTCCGGTCGAGGCCGAGAGCTCGGTGACCGAGCTCTCGTTCCTCACCCAGATGTGGGTGCCGTCCGCCGTGATGGCGTTGGGGTCGTTGAACTCGTACTTCGAGCCGCGGATGAGCTTGACCAGGGCTCCGGTCGAGGCTGACAGCTCGGTGACTGAGCTTACGTTCGTGACCCAGAGGTGCGTGCCGTCCGTGGTGAGGGCCCAAGGGTCGTCGAACCCGTACCTCGAGCCGCGTATGACCTTGACCAGGGCGCCGGTCGAGGCCGACAACTCGGTGACTGACTGGCCGTTCGGGTTCGCCACCCAGACATGGGCGCCGTCCGATGTGATGCCGAGGGAGCCGTCGAACCCGTACCTCGAGCCGCGTATGACCTCGACCAGGGCGCCGGTCGAAGCAGAGAGCTCGGTGATCGATTTGCCACGGTTCGCCACCCAGAGGTGAGTGCCGCTCGATGTGATGGCCCACGGGTCATCGAACCCCCACCCGAGGACATTGACGCCTGAAAGGGGACTCGCCGGCGTGGCCGATGCCGAAGCTCGGGAAGCGTTCTCCCGTGCTGGGCGAAAGGCCGACGTCGGCACGAGCGTGGCAAGACTCAGACCTGACAGACACAGCGCACCAGCCGCAACGGTACGGCGGAACAGACCGAACTTCGCCCTCACTGACGGTCCTCTCAAGTGAACGAAGGTACACCACATCGCCCCAGTTCCGGCGACGGGTTGGCACTGACAGAGCCAGCTGGAGGAGGAACTGCCGATGGAGACTCTGTCTTACGGCGCCCGCAGTAGTTGTGCCGGATTGGTTCGTGCTGCCGCCAGCGCGGGTGCGACGGCGAGGAGGTTTGCCACGGCCATGACACCTCCGACCAGTCCCACGACAAGCCAGATCGGCACGACGGAGACAGGGATGACCCCAAGGTTGGTGGCGAACACCCTCCATATCGATCCACCGGCCACTATGCCCAACGGGACGCCGACGACGATTCCGACGAGGGCCAACGTCGTCGCTTGCCAGGCCACGGCCGACGCAACCTGGCCCTTCACAAACCCCAGTGCCTTCAACAGCCCGGTCTCTCGTCGGCGACGCGACACGCTCACCACGAGCAGATGAACCAGTGTCGCCGCACCGAACAAAGCCAATATTGCACCGAAGATGAGTGGGAAGTTGACTGCCTCGCCGAAGTTGACAAGAGACACCGGCGCACTCGGGAGTGCGGTGATCGACTGGTATGTATCGAGATAGTGGTGGATTGCCGCCTGCCCCCGTGGACCGGGCACGACACTGACCAGGAGCCCACCACCACCTGTTTCCTCCAGCGCCGCCAGTCGGCAGGTCGCTTGCTTGGGACTCGGAGGGCACACAGCGTCTTCATAGCCAGCAATGGTGAGCGCGGCGCCAGCGCCCAGGCCCACAGAACCACCGAGCACTGGAAAGGAGATCTGAGAGACCACCCGAAACGGCAGAGTCCGCCTGCCGCCTGACGGCGAGGGCACGGTGACGTGGACGACCGAGCCCAAATGCGCGCCAACCTGGCGCATGGTCGTTTCGCCGAGGCCGATCTGACCATCACCGCTGGGAAAATGCCCAGCGACTACTGCGAAGACGGGTCGGCCTCGGATGGCTGTTGCCTCGACGGCCGGCAGTCCGAGGTTGTTGATGGAGATCTCTGTGACAAAGCCGTGGGTGATCGCGGTGACAGCTTTGTCATGTTCAAGGCTTCGTAGCAGGGTGGGGTCGGGCACGGGAGCGTAATCAGTGAAGTTGAGCTGGAACGTGGCGCCGTACAGCTCGGGCGTGGCCGTGAGATGCGAAAGGCTGGCACCGAATGCCGCCGTCCCGCACAGCGCGATGACCGCCATCACCATGCCGACTAGGGCAGTTCCCACCGGCACAGATTCCCCGGAGGACCCCCGCTGGAACGCGTGACGGACACCGATCAGCGCGCTCGGCGACACGCCCATCGCGGCCAGACGAGCCGCCACCGAAGAGGGATGGGGCGCGGCTGGCCGGTCGTCGGACCGCAAGGTACGCGCGGCTCGTCTCGCCGTCCAGAATCCAAGACCGAGCACGACCGCTGCGGTGGCGAGCGCCCCGAGCGGAAGGACGAGGGTGTCAAAGGCCAAGCCTGCAGAGGGCTCGGCAACGCGAGCCTCGCCGACGGGAGCGAGTGGGGACAACGCGGCGGCCACGGCCACCGCACCGACAGCACCACCGAGCGCCACAACCAGGTTTCGCGACATACCGAGCGCGACCAACTGGCGCCGATCGGCACCGAGGGCTGCCATTGTGGGATAGTCCTCGCGCTCGGCAATGCTCTGGCGGGCAACTGCCTGGCCGATGACCGCCAGACCGACGAGAGCGGCTAATGCCGCCAAGATCCACCACCCGACGGCCTGGGGATGGATCGACCGCTCGACGGATGCGATTAGCTGGTCTTCACTTTGGTAGCCCTCCACGCCGGCCGCGCTAAAGGCGTGCAAGGCCCCGACAAAGCGCGGAACGCCAGCTGCACCGTGACGCAGGCGGACGAGGTACTCATGGAAGTCGGCCGTCCGCGGGGTCACGGTGCGGAGGAACGCGGGCGTGGCGTACAGGTCGTATGAAGGAGTCGACTCGGAAGGGAACTCGTCTAGAGACGCTTCGATCCCGACCACGCGCAAGGCGACCGTCGGGCCCATGGGCATCGGTGGCGTGCCGGTGGCATCGATTAGCGCCGAGAACTGAGACGGTGCGTAGAACGGGACATGAATCACGGTTCCCAGCTGGACGTCGTCGTCTTGTTGAAGGTTGAACGACGCCAGCACCTGGTCGGGATCGGATGGATCAGGCAAGTGGCCAGAGACAAGCTTCCAAACGGATCGACCCTCAGGCGCCAACACTCCCACGGTGAGGTCATTCGGATTGATCGGATGAGTGCAGTCGCAGGTCGGTTGACCGTTGGCAGGGGAGATCACCTCTGTAGCGGAGACGACCTCGGGGAGCTTTGGGAGCTGGGGCACGGGTCGGGAGGAGTACACGACGGCGTCGAACCCATGAGCCGCGACAAACCGGGGAAAGGCAGACTCGGTACGACGACCTGCGGCGGCGGCAGCGAGCACGAGCCCGCCAACGACGCTGATCAGGACCGCAACGGCCAGCCATGATCGCCATCGGCGGCGCATCTCGGCGCGAAACACCAGACCGATGGCTCCCATTGAGTCCTCCTCACCTCAATCCTTCGGCTCGATTGTCCGTCGCCGGGGCTCGACCACCAAGGTGGCCAGCCTGTGTCCTTCCCTCGCGCCAGCACCCCTTCGACCTGAGCGTGCCCGGTAAGAGTGGGATAGCACGCATATCGTCGATATTCGTCTGCAGTTGTGGCACAAGCGTCCGACCGCGGCGCGGTTGGATCAGTCGTTGTCGAAGAACCCCCGGAGCTCGGTGACGATGAGGTCCGGCGCCGAATCGATGGCGTCGTGCCCTTGGTCGGGGAGGCTCACGAGCTCGGCGATCGCCAGTGTCGCTGCGAGCGCGCGAGTGATCTCACCAGCCCACGGAGGGCTCTTCGTGCCGAGCAACAACAGTACCGGAGCCGCGACCTGCGCGGCGAGACCAGGAAGGTCGACGCTCGTGAGCGCCTCGGCCTCTCGCGGAAGCGTCGCCGTGACGATCGGGAGGACGTCATAGGCTCCGGGGGCGCTCCTGTACTCCTCGAACCGCTCAGCGGTGAGACCGACGATCTCGGTGACGAAGCTGAACATCGCTCGTCCCGGTTTCCCATCGGACACCAAGCCAGTGGCTCGCTCGACCCATTCTCTTGGGACTGTCTGAGGCCCGGGCGGCTCGTATAGCGCAATACGGCGGAAAGGCGCCCGTCGAGCTGCTGCTCCGAGCGTGCAGGTCGCTCCGTAACTGTGGGCGAAGACATCGACGGGGGCGTCTTGTTCTTCTGCCAGATGATTGGCGACCGCCGCTATGTCGTCGAATTCCTTCCTGAGTGAGTAGGGCTCAGCGTCACCACTTGAACCCCTGCCCCGGCGATCCATCGCAGTCACCTGCCGATGCTCGGCCAGAGCTGACCATACGGGCTCCCACTGCTCGAGCCGGCCCATTCCTCCGTGCACGAGCAGCAGCGCCGGGCCAGTGCCCGCTGTCAGCAGGCCGATGCTGGCCTCGTCGGCACCTCTCACAGAATGCCTTGTTCCCTCCACCAAAGCTCCTCCCACTCAAGCTCACTGTTACGGGCCTTCCGGTCGCATCAAGGAACAGTCGTGTTCCCGAGTCTCCTCGCGCGGCACTGCCCACCCGCTATCTGCACTTCGAGGCGACGCCGGGGCGCTCGAACCCACGGCATTGGTGGCCAACACCGTGAAGGTGTAACTGGTTCCGTCGAT
>PMVZ01000343.1 GCA_003166375.1 Acidimicrobiaceae bacterium
GGAGTATTCGGCACCGACAGGGGTACGCGACTCAGGTCCTCGAGAACTCGTCCAGCCTCGCGGTAGGCAAACTTCCCACCTCGGCAGGCCCGCTCAGCAAACTCCCCACGGTGCGTTGGAAGAAAGGCGATACCGGTCGAGATCGCTCTATCTGAGGCGAACCTTGAGAGTTGAGCTCTCCCTGACGATCAACGACGGTGAAAGCATGACCGTCCTGGGGCCGCCCGCGTAGCCCTCAATTCGACTGAGGAGCAGGCGAGCGGTCTCCGCACCAAGTTCATAGCTCGGCTGTGCAACGCTTGTCAGGGGCGGTCGGACCAGCGAGGCCCAGGACATGTCGTCGAATCCGACAATTCCAACGTCGTCGGGAACTATCAGTCCCGCCTCATCAATGGCGTGCAGTGCACCGATGGTCATGAGGTTATTAGCCGTAAATATGGCATCAGGCCTGTTGCGTAATGCCAGCAGGCGGCGCATCGCAGCATGGCCCTCGCTTTCAGTAAAGCTTCCGGTCTGAACTAAAGAGTCATATACAGCGACACCCGCCTCTTCATGGGCAGAACGGTATCCAGCATATCGTTCCGCCCCAGTCGTGCTCTCCATGGGCCCTGTGATGCAGGCAATGCGCCGGAAACCATTCTCTATCAGATGACTCACAGCTTGCTTCGCGCCCCGCACATTGTCAACGAGGACGCAATCCACGTCGTAGCTCTTCAAGCGCCTATCCGCAGTCACGACCGGCACATTGCGCGCAACTAACACGCCCAGATCCGCATTGCTGTTCGATGGTACCAGAATGACGCCACGAGCTTGTTCGGCAACTGCCAGACCGAAAAAGGAGGCCTCCGTCTCCGGATCCTCTTCCGCGTTGCAAAGAATCAGCGAGTATCCAGCCGAGCGGGCGACATTCTCAACCCCGCGTACCATGTCGGGAAAGAACGGATTCCGGATATCGGAGATGATCAGTGTCCAGACATGAGTGCGCTGCGTGCTGAGGCTCCGAGCGATATTGCTAGGTTGGTAGCTAAGTGCGTCGATCGCCTCGCGGACCTTTGCCGCGAGGCGAGCATCGACCCTGAGGTTGTTGTTGAGCACTCGAGAGACCGTGGCGGTGGAGACGCCCGCCGTACGCGCGACGTCGGAGATGGTGCTCACTGCCTAAGCGACCGAGCCCTCTTGACAGTCCTGTGAAGGTCTGGTTAACTGTCCGATTGTGAGAAAGCGGTTTCTCAAACCTACCTCCCTTGTCAGCTGCATCGCAGAATTGTACCAGGTTTGTACGGGTAGTCTACCGGGAAAGCGCTTGCTGGAGATAAGTGCGGCTCATCGAGAGTCAGGGCCGCAGCGCATGTCGGGAGCTTGTTCGTCGGCGTCCGCGTTGTTCTTGAAAGATTGTTGAGGTTGGCGTCATGACGACCATCAAAGGTCATGGTTGCACCGGCGCGCTCAAGGAGANNCGGAGGACCCTGGCGGGTTCACAGCCCGAGTCTTCCTGCTGCCGGAGCCGCGGGAGTCGTCCTCGCAATCATAAGGTTCTCTGATTTTCGTTTCGTCCAGTCAACAAGGAGGTTAGGAAGTTCAGCGCAGTGAATTGCAATGATAGAGGATAACCCGGAGGAGAGGTATGAAATCGTTCATTAGTCGCAACAGGCCCCGGCTGGCTCTGGCTAGTGTGGCCTGCGTATCCGTTCTTGTGCTCGGTACTGCCATGTACGGCGGAACCGCAGCGGGCGCCTCTGCCAAGCCGCCCGTGCGCGGCGCGGTCCCAGCGAGCCCCTCAATTGGATCTGGCGGGATCTCGCTGACCGTCGGTGCTGTCTACCTCGACGCCGAGGGTTTCTATGGCGGAATTGAGGCGGGCATCAAGACAGCGGCCAAGCAGTACAGCTTGCACCTGCTTCAGGAGAACGTCGTGGCAGACGCGGCCACGGAGAACAGCTTTATGGAGTCGCTCATCGCGGCCAACGTCACCGGTATCGTGACGTCGCCTGTGAACGTCACTTCGTCGGCGTCGGCAATTATCCAGGCGGTCAAGAAGGGCATTCCGGTGGTGTGTTATAACACCTGCCTTAAGCCGGCCGACACCGCCAAGTACGTCAGGGCGTTCGTGACGTCAAATCAGTATGCGATGGGCGTGTCGGACGGCAACTTTGCGGTCTCGTACTTCAAGTCGAAGCATATGGCAGACCCGCAGATTGGCATGATCAACTGTGCGGTGTTCGAGGCCTGCTTGCAGCGCGACCAAGGCTTTGAGAAGACGCTCAAGGCTGGTGTTCCGGGTGCCAAAGTCGTGACCAACCAAGAGGCGATCACTCTTGACAATACGACGTCGGTGGCCGAGGAGGAGTTGGTTGCTCACCCGAACCTTTCGGCCATTTACGCCGATGAGGAGTCAGCAGCCGAAGGTGCTGTCCTTGGGGTCATCGCAAAGAAGCACCAGGGCCAGACGGTGGTGTTCGGGAGTGACATCACCGTAGAGGAAGCCAACTACATGCTCAAGTACCCGAAGATTCTGGTCGCGACAGTGGGCCAGCAGCCTCAGGTGATGGGATTTGACGCGATGCAGCAGCTCATCAACGTAATCACGCACCACAAGGTGACTTCCTTCATCTACGTCCCCACCTTGTTCTTCACCAGCAAGCAGCCGGCCGCTCTGCACCACTGGCTCAACGAACCGATTCACAAGAGCGGTCTTCCGTGATTGAGGGTCGTAGCTAATGCAGCTCGGGGCGGCGGCATTCGGTGGCGACGCTGCCTCCGGCGGCGTCGCCCTGAGCTGTCGGGGACTATCCAAATCGTTCCCGGGCGTCCGGGCCTTGTCTGATGCGACGTTGGAGATCGCTGAAGGCGAGGTCCGGGCGCTGGTAGGTAGCAATGGTGCGGGCAAATCCACGCTGATCAAGATCATCATGGGAGTGAACCAGCGGGACGGTGGGGAGTTGTCCCTGTGGGGGGAACCGGTGTTGGTTGATTCCGTCAAGGAAGCCCGCTCACGCGGGGTAGCTGCGGTGTATCAAGAGCTCAGTTTGGTGCCGAGCATGACTGTCGCCGAGAACATAGCAATTGGTCGATGGGGCGAATTCGAGAGATTCCGCTGGATCGTTGACACTCGGCGCATGCGTGCTCACGCAAGGGATGCCCTCGAAACGCTTGGTGTGGACATCAACGTCGATGCCGAGGCCGGGGAGCTTACGATGGCACAGCAGCAGCTCGTCGAAATAGCGAGGGCATTGGCACTTAAGGCACGACTTCTTGTGTTGGACGAGCCGACAAGTTCGCTCGATGCTCACGAGGTCCCAGCGCTGTTTGCGGCCATCGCGGGTCTGCGCGAGCAGGGCCACACGATTCTCTATATTTCTCATCGGATGGTCGAACTTCGCCAGGTGGCTGACAACGTGACGATCATGCGGGACGGTTACACCTTGGGGACTTATCCGATCGATACGGTGAGTGGCGAGGAGGTCGCAGCCCTGATGCTTGGTCACGCGGCATCGGAGTCGCTTCCGGAACGCCGAGAGGTCGGTCGAACTTGGTCAGGCTCAGCTACGGCAACTTCTTCCCAGCACTCTGATCGAGAGGTCATTCTTGAGGTTCGCGACGTCTCTCTGCCGCCACGCGTCGTGGACGTATCCCTCGAGGTGTGTAGGGGTGAAGTTGTCGGCTTGGCTGGGCTCATGGGGTCGGGACGAAGTGAGGTGTTGCGTTGCATCGCCGGCCTGCTGCCAGCGGCTAGCGGGGACGTGCTGCTCGAAGGGCGCTCTGTCAGGTCAAAGGGGGCTCGGGCTCGCCTGGCTGCGGGAATTGCCTTCACCTCCGAGGACCGACGACGTGAGGGGATCTTTGCCGCAATGAGTGTGGCCGAGAACCTGGCGATGTCCTCGTGGCACAAGGTCACGAGCCATCGACTGGTATCGCGACTGAAGGTCGTCAAGATGGCAGCCGAACTGATGACGCGCCTCGGTATCAAAGCCGGACCGGGACAGGATGTCGGCCAACTCAGCGGCGGTAACCAGCAGAAGGTGGTCTTGGGCCGCGTGCTGGCAACGGAAGCCCGCCTGCTTCTGCTGGATGAACCAACTCGCGGCGTCGACGTGCAGTCAAAGGAGGAGCTCTACAACCTAATGAGAGAAATCGCGAACGAGGGAAGAGGTGTCCTTTTCGTCTCCAGCGAGTTGCGAGAGTTGGAGATCTGCGACCGAACTTACATTGTCAGGGAGGGAAAAGTCGTCGGGCACCTAGACAAGTCTGAGTTCACGACGGAGCGCGTGACCGCGCTGGCGATGGAGGGTGGGTCATGAGTCAGCCTGAGAACGCCGCTCGGGATACGGGCCGTCAAAGGCTCACCCGTGGGCATGACGCTGGGCGTTCGCGCATTGATGTCTCGTACCTATTGCGCGGAACCCGAAAGAATGTGGTCGGCCTTCTTGGGGCGCTGATCGCGCTCTACATAGTCTTCGGTATCAAGGCGCCCAATTTCTTGACCGTCAGCAACCAATTGAGTATTGCCCTTAACACCTCCTTTCTTGCAATTCCGGCGTGGGCCATGACTTTGGTCATTGGTTGCGCGGAAATAGATATGAGCACAGGACCGGCGGTGGCGTTCGCCGGCGTCTTTCTTGGTCTGCTCGTGACGAATTACGGTATCCCGCTCCTCTTCGGAATCATTATCGTACTGGCTGTCGGTACCCTTCTCGGTGCCGCTATCGGCTGGGCGCGCGCATACTTGAACGTTCCGACATTCGTCGGGTCGCTGGCGTTGTATCTGGGCTTGCGATCGCTGGCGGAGCTGTTTTCGAACGCGATTCCGATATCAATTTCGAGCAGTTTCCTTGGTAACGTGGGCACCGGATCGGTGCTGGGATTCCCGAATCCTGCCTGGATCGCCATCGTGCTCTTCTTCGTGTTCCTGGTCGTGGCTCGGAAGACGCCGTTCGGCCGGTCATTGTTGGCAATCGGAGGCAATCCGGACTCTGCCCGAGTCGCCGGCGTGCCCGTGGGTCGCAGGAAGATCGCGGTTATGGCCATCAGCGGTGCTGCGGCCGCGCTTACTGGAATCATTCTCGCCGGCCAGCTGGCGAGTGGGAACTCTGAGGTCGAACAGGTTCTTACGTTCCAGGTCATCGCCGCGGTCATCATTGGTGGAACGGCTCTTTTCGGTGGGCGCGCGTCGATGCTCGGTACGCTGATCGGAGTCGTCTTCATCGAGACCATCACTGACGGGCTGATCCTGCTAGGCGTGAACACCTATGCCGATGGCTTCGTGACAGGGCTGCTTATTTTCGCGGCTGTGACGATTGGGACCGGCGAGCTGCGCCTGAGGCGCAAGGCTCGCGGTGGTCGTGGTCGTCGAGTGCGACAGGGCCGGCCGGCCGTGGCATCGCCAGCCAGCGATGCTTTCGCTGAGCCTGAGTCCTCGGCGATCGCTGGTGGGTTGGCGAGAGTTATACCCGAGTCAGGATCGCAAGAAGGGAGAGTCTAATGAGGGCTGCGGTGCTCTATGGCATTCACGACATGAGGTTCGAAGACCGCCTCGAGCCAATACTTGCTCCGGGGCAGGTGATCGTGCGGATAGGCGCCGTCGGCATCTGCGGGTCCGACGTTCACTATTTCGCCCATGGTCGCATTGGCCCATATGTGGTAAATAGTCCCTTGGTGCTCGGCCATGAGTGTGCAGGTACGGTCACGGAGGCCGGCCCGAGCGTAACCTCGGTGAGCGTTGGCGATCGTGTGGTCGTTGAACCCCAAAGGACCTGCGGTCTATGTTCGGAATGCACAAGCGGCCGCTACAACCTGTGCCGGAGTGTCGAGTTCTTCGCTACGCCGCCATACGATGGCGCGCTGCAAGAGTTCATGGCCGTCCCGGAACGGATCGTTCACCGCCTTCCCGCGACCATGAGTATGGAACAGGGCGCGCTGATCGAGCCGCTGTCGGTAGCCCTCGCAGCGTGCGACGTTATCGACGTGGCGCCCGGAGACCGGGTGTTGGTGACTGGTGCCGGGCCGATCGGGGTTCTCGTGTCGCGGGTGGCGTTGGGGGCTGGCGCGGCGGAAGTTGCAGTTTGCGATGTCGAGCCGTCGAGGTTGGAGTTCGTCGGCCGGCAGGCAAGGACTCGGACAGTTCTAAGTGGGGAAGGAGCACTTGTATCCGTGATCGGAGATGACTGGGACGGGTTCGTGGAATGCTCGGGCTCTGGCATGGCGCTCAATGAAGGCATTGCCTGTGTCCGTCCCGCTGGCCGGATCGCCCTGGTCGGAATGTTCCTCAACGATCAGGTCACGATCGCTCCGACGCAGCTGCAAGCGAAGGAACTGTCAATGAAAGGCGTGTTCCGCTATGCCAACCAGTTTCCTCGCGCGATCCGGCTTCTTGAGTCAAATGTGCTCGAAGTGATGGACCTGGTGACCGGCCGGTGGTCGTTCGAGGACGTCGCCAAGGCCTTCGAACGGGCTGACAGTGACCGAATTCACGTGCTCAAGGAGATGGTGACGCTGTGACAACTGACAAGCAACCTGCGCCCCTAAAGGAAGCCGGAGTGACCACCAAGTTCTGGTTGGACCGGAGATCCCACCTTCGATGGCTCGAGGATCAGGCTGATCGGCTCTTCCGCTTCTACGAGCAGGCCTGTGTAGATCCGAACGGAGGCTACTTCGCAATGGGAGGTGACGGACGGCCGCAGGCTGAACCGATCCGAGACTTGGTCGGAACAGGTCGAATGGTCTTCTGCTTCTCGCTCGGATGTCTTCTCGGCCGTCCGGGCGCTGCTGAGATCGCCGATCACGGAATACGCTTCCTTACCGACCAGCTCCATGACGACACTCATGGCGGCTATGTGTGGGAATGGCGGGACGGCGCCCCGAGCGATGACAACAAGTTGGCCTACGGTCACGCTTTCGTTCTACTCGCTGGGGCCGCAGGCGTTGCCGCGGGCCGTCCACACGCTTGCGAACTTATGGCCGATGCCGCCGCGGTCCTACACGAGCGATTCTGGTCGGAGGAACACGGTCGTCATGCGGATCAGTACACAGCGGACTGGTCGGTGCTCGACCCCTACAGGGGCCAGAACAGCAATATGCACCTGGTTGAAGCCCTCTCGACCACGGCTGCTGTGACGGGCGACCTTTCCTACGCTGACAAGGCGATAAGGATTGCCGACCACATAGTGAACGAAGTAGCTAGGAGTCGGTCGTGGAGGATCCACGAGCACTATGACGAGCGGTGGGAGGTCGACAGCGACTACAACCGGAATGACCCGGACCACATGTACCGACCGTACGGGACCATCCCCGGACATGCCTGCGAGTGGGCCCGCCTACTCCTTCAGCTTCACTTTCTTCAGCCGAAGGGGTCGACCTGGATGCCAGATGTCGCGGCCGAGCTGGTCGACAGAGCCTTTGAGGACGCGTGGGAGCGTGACGGCAAGGCGGGCATGATTTACACCGTGGACTCCGACGGCACGCCAAGGAATTGTGACCGCTATTGGTGGACCCACGCGGAAGCGATCGGTGCTCTCACCGTACTTGCCTACCATTTCGGCCCTGAGCGGTATGAGGCGCGGTACCGTCAGATTTGGGATTACATTCAACTTCGTCTGATCGACGGAAGCCATGGAAGCTGGTATCACGTCGTCGATGCCCTCGGTACTCCTCGGTCCGGCGTGTGGAACGGCAAACCGGATCTCTACCATGCCCTGCAAGCCTGTCTCATGCCCTTGCTTGCCAGAGATGGGACCAACCTCGTTCTGTCGGCCCAGCGAGCGTCGTAAGAGGCTCTTAGCGATCCTCGAAGGTTAGCGATGAGCCTCGACAATCAGGAATGTGGCGGTGGCCAGTGGCCGCTTGCAAGACGCATGAGGACTCCGTTTTCGACGCGGCGAGACGGATTTGAGCGCCATCGATCTGTTTGGCCCGAAGTGTTGCAATGCCTTGCATAAGGATGAAGGAGATGCCATGAACTCGAGGGATCGGGTACTTGCCGCACTGAATCACGTGGAGACCGATCGTGTACCGATCGACCTCTCCGGCTACAGATCATCAGGTATTTCGGCTATCGCCTATCCTCGCCTCCGAGCGTATCTAGGCCTTGAGCCCAGACCAGTCCGGGTATACGACATTCAGCAGCAGCTTGCAATTGTGGATGAAGACGTCCTCAGCCAGTTCGACGTCGACACAATCGAGCTCGGACGTTCATTTGCCCTCGACGACGAGGACTGGGCAGCCTGGACTCTGCCCGACGGCTCGCCCTGCCAGGTGCCGGCCTGGACCTTGCCTGAGCGGGTCGACCGGGGCTGGGTGATACGTTCCCAGACCGGCCGGATTATTGCCCGGATGCCGGACGGGGGTTTGTACTTCGAATCAGCCTATTTTCCATGGGCCGAGGAGGAGCCTGATCACGGGAAGATCGTGGAGGCGATGGCGGAGTGCATGTGGAACATCCCTACGCCCCCAGGCCCGTTGGTCGAAGGGCCGGATGGTGACCGCCTGCTTGTCGAGGGTGCACGGCGTCTCCGCGAAAGCACCGACCGAGCGATTGTGGCCTTGTTCGGCTGCAACCTACTGGAGTGGGGCCAATTCCTCTACCGGAACGACAACTTCCTGGCCATGCTCGCAGCGGAACCCGACCGTGCCCACGATTTGCTTGAGCGGTTGACTGAGTTGCACATGAAAGGTCTCGAGAAGTTCCTCGGGCTGGTCGGACAATACATCGACGTCATTAACTTCAACGACGATCTCGGCATGCAGACGGGCCCGCAGATCTCGCCCCGGATGTACCGTGAGTTCTTCAAGCCCCGCCATGCTCGGCTGTGGCAGCGCGCAAAGGATGCCGGTGTGAAGGCCATGCTGCACTCGTGTGGCGACATACGCCTCCTTCTGCCGGACCTCATCGAGGCCGGCCTCGACGCCGTCAATCCGGTGCAGGTCAGCTGCAAGGGTATGGAGCCAGAGGGCTTGAAGCGCGACTTTGGCAAGGACATCACCTTCTGGGGCGGAGGCTGCGATACCCAGTGGTTGCTATCGCATGGCACACCCGAGGAAGTCACCAAGCACGTCAAGCACCAAGTCGAGGTTTTGCGACATGACGGCGGCTTTGTCTTCCAACAGGTGCACAACATCCTGGCAGATGTCCCCCCGCAGAACATCGTGGCGATGTTCGACGCCGCTCGGGCCTAGCCGGATGTCGTGAACAGGGCGCGGCAATAGCGCTCGTGTGTGACGGGCAGTTGATCGTTGTGGTCTTGTAGGCGAGGAGAATGGAGTAGGAACGCATGGCGTTACTCGAGGAGCTTCGTGAGGCAGTCATAGAGGGACAGGCAAAGCTCGCCCTGGCCAAGGTGGAAGAGGGACTGGCCGACGGCATCGAAGCGGGCATCTTGCTGAGAGAGGGTCTCATCGCGGGCATGGCGCAGGTCGGCAAGCTCTACGAGGAAGGGGAGATCTTCGTGCCCGAGATGCTGGTGGCGGCCCGGGCCATGACGGCCGCCCTCTCGGTGCTCAAGCCCCACCTTGTCGAAGAGGGCGTCGCCTCGAGCGGCAAGGTGGCCATCGGCACCACCCAAGGTGACCTGCA
>PMVZ01000161.1 GCA_003166375.1 Acidimicrobiaceae bacterium
TCGAGCACCGCCAACGCGTGCACGCCCGCCTCGACTCGCAACTTGTACAGAACTTCGTAGTGACCAAGTCCGGTCGCGAGATTCGCGTTCCCGAGGGTCGCCGAGACAAACGCTCGATGCTCGAAACGACGCCCTACCGCAGCTTCGAGGTCGGGATGTTCGCCTTCAATTGCCTCCCCCTCTACCGGGTACCCGAACAGCCGGTAGCCGGCCGCCCGCCACGCGATAACGCCTTCTGGCAGTGCAGCCTTGTCGATGGCCTCTTTCAGTAGCTCGATGAGCGCGCAGGTGCAGCCCTCAAACTGCATTGCTGTCACCTTGCTGTAAACCTCTGGGTCGGTCGTGTATACGCGTATGGCTTCCACTTCCTCGGAGGAAAGCCCTGCTAGTGGCACGCGAAGGCAGTGAAGGGTCGCCCACAATGCCGCTTCGCGCGTTGACTGGCGGCAATAGCCCTCATCGAGAACTCCATAACCCTGAAGCGAATCCTGTCGGCTATCAGCATCCCACCAGGCTGGTACGTCACTGCCCATTGTGTCTGCCTCTTCTCTCGATGGCTGCCTTGTCGGAAAAATAGTCGTTGCCGTTATGAGCGCGCGAAGCGGTCGATGACAGGCTCAGCTGGCGGCAAATCACCCATTTCGAAGATCTTCTCGGTACCGACCCAGCCGCTCAGATGCCTCTCGAGAGTTCCTGAGCTCTTCCGGCCCAAGCCTGCAAGACTGACCTGGTGGTAGTAGGAAGATGGGGTTGATGACGACGCTCGAAGAACAAGCCGGAGCCGTGAACGAGACGGTGCGGCTGGTCCTCGGCGTCGCGCGCCTCGGCGAGACAGACCTAGCCGGCTGGTGGAGTACCCACGGCCTCGACTCCGCGGGCCGGTGGGTGCTCGCCCGTGCGTTTCGGCGCACGTGGCGGTCAGCCGCCTTAGAGATCGATGTCGAGTCTGCCGCGCGCCGCCACGCCGACGCCACCGCTGGTCGCGAGACGGCCCTTCACCTCTTCTCGGACGAGCTGCCTTTCCGCCGCTGGGCGACCTCGTGGCTCGCTGAGCAGAAGACCGCATCCGAGACAAGCTCTCTGTTCGGCGAGCTCGCATCTTGGGATCTCGACGCGGCACGCGCCTCACTCGCCGACTGGAGCGGCAGCCCACCTTCTACTGAGGTCATCGGCGAGGGACTCCGACTCGGCACTCTAAGAAGGGGCGACCTCGAGGAAGTCGAAGCCCTTTTGCGGGTCGCGCGGCAGCTCGCTGCCGCCTACGGCGCCATTGATCACGTGTTCCGCGTGCCGTACTTCGACCTTCAGGAATGATGCTGCCGTTGACCCCGCCCCTGACCTCGAACATCCAAAAGGGTGGCGCCCTGCTCGACGACTGTCGACGGATCGTCGAGGCGTGGGATCGAGATGGGACTCCGGAGGAGAACATCGCTCGCATTTCAGATGAGAATCTCCTGGCCAAGGCGTCGCGCACCCGCAGCGACGATGTGCTGCACCGCATCCTGGAGCCCCGGCTAGTCGCACCCGGCCCACACGTGATCCCTGCACTCAAGGGTCTGCTGGCCGAACCCAGAGCGTTCATCGAAGCCTGCTACTACGAAGCCACGCGCGACGACACGTTGCTGGCCGCGTTCGCTGAAGAACCACTCTGGTCGTGGTGGAAGGAAGGACGCGTCGGTGTCGGCGTTGACGACGTCGTTGGATGGTTCGCTACGCTCGCCAAGGACGGACGGATTCCGACATGGTCCGACTCCGTCAGGACGAAGACCGCCCGAGGACTCCTGGCTGCCCTTCGGGACTTCGGTGTTCTCCGTGGTGCGGCGCGTAAGGAGATCGCACCTCCGGCGATGTCACCTCGAGGATTCGCGTACGTCGCCTGGCGGGAGCATGAACAAGGGGCCTCGTCCCGAGCGCTCGCCGCGAGCAACGTGTGGCGGCGATGGCTGCTCGAGCCCGATCGGGTCTTGGACCTTTTCGGACAGGCCTCACGAAACGGCGTGCTGAGGTTCTCCTCTGCCGGTTCGGTTGTCCGCGTCGACTGGTTGGCCAGGTCACTGGCGGAGGTGACGGGTGCCGCTGCGTGAGGAGCTGCGAGGCATCGGCGGACGAATCGTCAACCACTTCGATACGGGCGGTGACGCGCCATTCATCATTTATCAGTACCTGCCTGATCAGGAATGGTTCGTCCGGCGCGACATGCGCGAACTCTGTCTCTGGCTCGAGGCCGAGACGCGGCGAGTCGCGTGCGTGGCCATTACGCTCGCCGACCTGTTCTGGCGAGCGCTCGAGGACTCCGGGTTCCTCGATGAACTCGTCGGCCAGGAGCGTGCCGCGGGAAGCCCGGAGGCTCTGCGTGACCTATATGCAGCGGTCGGCGAGATACTTCGAGAGCCGCCAACGCTACCCGACCGGGTGATCGTCGAGCGTGGAGATTGTGACGAGCGCACAGCGGTCTTCCTTTACCGCGCTGGCGCCCTGTACCCGGCCTATCGCACTTCGACACTGCTAGATGACCTGAGGGGCCGGCTTTCCCGCCCGGTCACCCTCATGTATCCCGGCCGCCTAGTCGGGGAGTACGGGCTCAGCTTCATGGACCGAACGGAGCCCACCTTCGGTTACCGGGCACTAATCGTCCCCAGGGAGGCGCCTTCATGAAGATCGTCGAGCTGTTCAGACGGGACATCCACCGGACCATCGAAGAGGTCGTCAAAGTCGACCTTGCCGACGAGGCCGTGATCGCGAACGAACTCGACGAGTACGTCGCGACCGACCACATCCTGGAGGAGTTCGAGGCCGTGCTCGACGCCTACCAGGAGTCGATCAACAGCCCAAACGAGTCTTGCACGATCTGGGTGTCCGGCTTCTTCGGCTCGGGCAAGTCGAGCTGGGCCAAGGTCCTCGGCTACCTGCTATCGAACCCGACGGTGGCCGGCTCCTCGGTAGTCGACCGTTTCTTCGAGCGCACGAATGCGCCGCGCCTGCGCTCCCTGCTCAGCACGATCCATGCGCAGGCACCGACCTTGTCCGTCCTGCTCAACCTCGCGACCGGCTCGAACGTTGCCCGAGAGGGAGAAAGCGTGGTGCTACCCGCCTATCGGGCACTGCTCGAAAGGCTCGGGTACTCCCGCAACCTCCTTCTCGCGGAGCTCGAGTTCACCCTTGAAGGAGACGGTCGCCTGGCAGACTTTGAGGAACTGTTCGCCCAGGCAACGGGCAAGCAGTGGAGCGAACGGCGCTTCACGATCCTTGCCACGTACGAGGCCAGTCGGGCGCTGCACCTCCTCGACCCGAACACCTTCTCCCAGCCGGACTCGTGGGCGAAGACAGCAGCGGAGCCAGAGATCGACGCCGACTGGTTTGTCGGGCGGGCTTTACAGCTTCTCGACCGTCGGGGCGGCGGCGCGACCCGGTTGGCATTCGTCGTGGACGAGGCCGGCCAGTACGTCGCGCGCTCGATCCCCCGGATGCTCGGTCTCCAAGGCTTCGCTGAAGCCTGCCAGAAGAAGATGGGCCGCGTGTGGCTCACTGTCACTTCACAGGAGCGCCTCAACGACATCGTCGACAGCCTCGAGGGCAGACAGGTCGAGCTTGCGCGGGCACAGGCGCGCTTCGCGCTACGCGTAGATCTCCTTCCGTCCGACATCGACGAGGTCACCGGCAAGCGGGTTCTCGACAAGACAGATTACGGCCAGCAGGCCGTGCGCGACGTTGTCGGACCGCACCGCCACCAACTTGCTACGACCACCCGCCTGGCCTCCCCAACAAGAGCATCTGAGGTGGGAGAAGACGAGATCGTGAGGCTATACCCGCTGGTTCCCTACCAGATCCAGCTCCTAATAGATGCGGTGTCGGCTCGCCGCTCCCAGACCGCGTCGTCACCGACCATCGGCGGTTCCAATCGGACCCTCATCAAGCTTGCCCAGCAACTCGTAGTCAATCCCCAAAGCGGGATTGGCAACGACGAAGTCGGTGCGCTCGTGACGCTCGACCGTGCCTACGATCTCCTCGAGGAGCTCATCCCTACGTCGTGGCGGGCCGAGGTAGACCACGTCGCCGAGCAGTACGGCTCCAAAAGCATCGACGCCAAAGTGATGAAGGTCGTCGCATTGTGCGTGGACGTGCCCGCTTTGCCGTTGCATGCGGCGAATATCTCCGTGCTGCTCCACCCCGACGTAACTGCCGAAAGCATGCGCAGCGATGTGTCTGCGGCACTCGTGCGCCTCGTCACTGATGATCGACTGCGCGAGGCAGAGGACGGCTACAAGTTGCAGTCGCCCGAACAGAAGGACTGGGAAAGGGCGCGCCGAGCGATCGACCTCACTCAGGGTCCGTCGGTGCGGCTCCGCCGGCTGCTGCTCAAGCAGGCACTCACCGGCCTGTCCGTAGCGCGTGGTCGCACCTTCAAGGTCGAGATCACCGTCGACGGCGAGACCGTCGTCGCTGGTGATCTGCCGCTCCACATCGACGAGGCCGACCAGGCCCGGCGCGACGACCTGCGGGCGGTGTCGCGGGAACGAGCCAACGAGAACTGCATCACTTGGACATACGAGCTCTCGCCCGATTCCTGGGACGCTCTCGTCGAGCTCCACCGCACCCGCTCCATGATTGAGCGGCGCGACACCCCCAACAAGACGCCGGCCGAGGTCGAGCTGATCGGCGAAGAACGGGAGAGACAGCGAAGAGACGAGTCGACTGCCTTGCAACGCATCTCTCTTGATCTCGCCGCGGGCCAGGCGATCTTTCGAGGTCGCGTCGACGACGTCGACGGCTCAGAGTTGCGAGCGACGGCCCAGCGTCTCGTGACCGATCGGATACAGGAGATCTACCCACTGCTCGACCAGTTCACGGCCAACCTGCGTCGAGACGACGTTATTAAGGTCCTGCGCACCACAGATCTCGGCACCGTGGACGGGTCGCTGCTCGGTGACGGCATCGGCCTCGTTCGCGTGACGCCAACTGGGTATGAGCTCGTCACCGATAGCGGGCCACTCGCCACTCTGGCCGCGGAGGTCCGAGCCCGTGCGTCCTACGGTCAGGAGCCCACTGGTGCCTACCTCGAGAGGCACTTCGCGGACCCTCCTTACGGAGCACCGGTCGAAGTCGTGCAGGTACTTTGTGCCGCCGCCCTGCGCGCTGGGCTCCTCGAAGTGATCTACCAGGGTCAACCCATCCGCAACCCCAGCGACGCCCGCCTCGACCAGGTCTTCACAGCACTCCCTCGATTTCGATCCGCCGGCTTCCGGCCTCCGGCAGACACCGGCGTTGGACTCGAAGAGCGGGTGGAGCTCGCAAGGAAGCTCGAACAGCTAGGTCATACGCCGCCGGGCCATTCGACAGACGCCCTGGCGACCTCCGTACGCGATGTCTTTCTGCCAGGTCGAGAGGCCGCAATACGGGTCGAGGCGGGCTTGGGCGGTCTCGGCATTGCTGCACCCGAGAGCGTCACCAGGACAAAGGCGCTGCTCGACCGACTCGCGAGCGACGACGACGACGACGTCGTCACGACCGCCCACGACACGTGGGCTGATCTTGTTCCGGGCCAGGCTGCGGTCGCCCGACTGGACGNNAGTCGCCAGAGTGGACGATCTCCTCCAGACGCACCTCGGCGAACTCCGGATCGCCCAGCTCGAATCCCGAAAGTCACCAGAAGGCCTCCCCGAAGAGCTGTCCGCCGAGCACGCGGAGCTTCGCGATCTCCTCGCGGCGGGCGACCTCGACGACCACGCAGCACGAATCATCGCCATCGCGCGTCGCCTTGCCGAGACTCGCCGCGCCGCGACCGCGGCGTCGGCGGCGAGGTTGTCGGCAACCCTCGCGGAACTCCAGGCTCAGCTGCGCGAGCAATTCAGCAACGATGAAGCGGCGCTCTCCGAGGCACTCCGGCCCATCGAGGCTCTCGCCCCACCCGACGAACTGGCTGGCGTCGATGCGGCCGCGCTGGAATCGCGAATCGACAGTGCGCGCGCTCGTGCCCAGACTGCGGCAAGACAGCTCGAGGAGCTGCGTGCCGCCGGCCGCCTCGCCTGGATCCGAGTCTCTGATCTCGTGACCGAGGCGATCGTGGAGGAAGCTGAGATCGAGCCTGTCCTCCAACGCATCCGGGAGGCGATCGCGGAGCGGCTGGCTGACGGGAAGCAAGTGAGGTTGCAGTGACCGAGGCCCTCGACGCGCTCCAACGCGACCGTCTCGAACGATTGGTAGGCCGCTTGCGAAGAATCCTCGAGGCTGACCTCGGCGACCAGGCAGCCGGCCAGTTTGGTTTGGACCTCGATGGCTCCGTCGCCGACGAGCGCGACCTCCGGCTCGATCCGACGGCTCTCGCTGCGCGCCGCCAAATCGTCGATGTGGTAGCTCATCTCCAGAGTGAGGGCGACACCGCATGGAGTGCTGTTGCCCGCTTGATTCGGGAGGCTGTCTTCACCCACCTCAACCGACTTGTTGCCATCCGCATCGCAGAAGCGCTCGGACTACTACGACCCTCGATGGTCGACGGCCGCGGATCCAAAGGTTTTCGTGACGTCCTCGAACTTGCGCCGCTGCTTGCCGGAGATGACACCGGTGGGTACTGGACCTACCTCCAGCTGTGTGGCGACGAGCTCGCTGCGGAACTCCCCACTCTCTTCGACCCGCGCAACCCGCTTCTCGCACTGGCACCAAGCCCCGGAGCCCTCGATGATCTCGTTGAGGGCCTTGCGGACGCTTCTGCTGCGGAGCTCTGGACCGCACCGGACTGTCTCGGCTGGGTCTACCAATTCTTCAACACGAGCGAAGAACGTCGAACGATGCGAGAGGAATCCTCGGCTCCACGAGATTCCCGCGAACTCGCTGTCCGGAACCAATTCTTCACGCCGCGATACGTCGTCGATTTCCTGGTCCAGAACAGCCTTGGCCGCCGACTTTTGGCCGCCGACCCCGCATCTTCACTGCTTGATGACCTCCCTCTCCTCGTCAACCCCCCAACCACCAAGGGCGAACCGATCTCCCTCAACGAGGTGTCGGTCCTCGATCCAGCGTGCGGCTCAGGCCACTTTCTCCTCGCCGCCTACGACGTTCTCGAACGCGCGTGGCACCATGCTGACGTCAATGCGGCAGAGGCGGCGCCGCTCATCCTTGCTTCTCTATGGGGGATCGATATCGATCCGCGTTGCTCGCAGGTTGCAGCTGCTGCCTTAATTATCCGGGCGCGTCGCTCATGCACTAATGGCGTGCTCCCTAGGCCGAACGTCATTTGCGCTCGCGCGCTCCCGCTGACTTCAACCGGCCTCGACGGGTTCCTTCATGCCATTCCTGACGCCCAGCGTTATCTGGTCGAGCGGTTCACCGAGGCGCTGAGCGACGCGCCCGTGCTTGGGTCGCTTCTCAGGATCGAAGAGCGCCTTGCCACGGAAGTGAGACACGCAGCATTTGGCGGAGCAGCAGGGAAGGGAACGCTGGCAGACGCGATCCCCAATGAGGTGCTTCAAGGCATCGAAGACCACCTGCTTGCCAGTCTCACCATTCTCGCGGCCAACACCACTGCTCGTCCTGCAGAGCGGATTTTGGCCGCCGAAGCCGAGGATGCGGTCCGCTTCGTTCGCGCCATGCAGCGGAGGTACGACGCCATCGTTATGAATCCCCCGTTCGGCGCCGCCGTCCCGTCTACTCGCCCCTACCTCGAGTCGCGCTACGGTGCAGCGTCTCGTGAGCTTGCAGCGGCCTTTGGCGTCCGGGTGCGTGAGCTCTTGAAACCAGCGGCAGTCTGGGGAGCGCTCATGACGCGCCAGGTTCTCTTCCTCGACTCGCTCGAGGATTGGAGGAGAACGGAGCTTCTCGGCGCCGGGCAGCTCAAAGTGCTCCTGGACCTCGGAGTAGGAGTCCTCACCGACGCACTTGTCGAGGTCGCGGCGGTAGTCTGCCACCAGGCCGAGGAAGTGCAAGCGGGCAGCGCGTTATTTGTGAATCTGCTGGACTCTCGGACCAAGGATTCTGACGTCCGACTCAGTCTTGCAACCCTAGCAAAGGAACGACTCCTGCAAGACTTCAGGTCGTTTCCTAAAGCGGCGATGCCGTATTGGCTGCCCCCTGAACTGCTCCGCCAGTTCGATCGCGCTAACTGGTCACGCCACGGAGTCGTGCCCCGAACTGGCTACCAAACGGACGACGACTTCAAGCTTCTCCGGCTGTTGTGGGAACTACCGCCGCTGCGACCTCGCGACAAGTACGTGCCCGTCTCAAAGGGCGGTGAATATGACCCCTATTGGTCCGATATCCACCTCGCAATCGATTGGCAGAGCTGGGATAGGCGGCCGGCGGACCTGGAAGAGTTCCGGCGGGGCGGCCTGACATACAGCTACCGCACGACAAGCGATGTTGCGCTTCGTATCCTTCCCCGTGGTTGCGGTTACCTACGAGGTGGGCCAGCAGTTTACGGCGAGGACGACAAGCTTCTTGTTGTCTTGGCTGCCTGCTATAGCCGTCCCTTCAAGATTGAGGTCGAAGCTATATTCGGAGGTGGCGACTCTTCGGTGGGCGGTAGCGCGGCCAGGAACTACTCCGCACCATGGCTCGGGTCAATTCCCATTGCTCCACTCTTGGGCAGCGATATTTCCTCGTTCATAGCCGAGCGCGCCGCGTCTGCTGCTCGCCGCACACGAGAGGTCCGATCGAGTTGCGATGAGACAAGCCCCTACTTCGTTGCACCTTGGTATCCCTCGGCCACATTGCCGCGAGCTAGCGAAGTCATCACGAAAGGTGTCCGTGCTGCCCGCGACAACACGCTCGGACTTCTCGACGAACAGCTCGAACTGACCAAACTGGTGGAGGCCAGCTTTACGCCCGGGCTGGGGCTGTCGGCGCAGATGCTCGTCGACTTGTGGGGCCAGCTTCCGACTGGTGACAGGACGGCGGACCTTAATTGCACCGGCGAAGTCGCGGCGCTCTGGGGTATGACCGACGACGAGCTAGTCGAGGAGGCGGTCAAAAGCCTCGGCGCCTCCCGCCCGATCACGAAGAAATCGTACTTCGGGGATCGTCGACTCGAGCTAATGATCCGTCTTTGTAGGATGGACAACGCGACAATCCGCGGAGTGCTGGATGCGGTTCCACCAACGAACGATGAGCGTCGTGCCGTAGGTAACGCGATTTTCTCCTACTTGGTGGGGTGCGCCTTGGGGAGGTGGGACACCCGAATCGGCGGCAACACGCTCTCGCCACCTCCTGCGCCCGGTCTGTTCGAGGCCCTTCCGATCACGTCCCCCGGAATGCTCGTGGGCTTCGATGGGACGAACCTAAGTCTGCCTCCAGAGTACGAGTTCGCGTTGCCACCAGCGCGGCTGCTCGTTGATCAACCCGGCCATGGTTGGGACATCGAAACGAGAGTCACAGATGCAGCATCAGTGCTTTTCGGAGAGGGCGAGGTCGCGTTAGGGGAGATTCTGAAGGCACTCGGTCGCAAGACGGTTCGCGACTACTTACGAAGGCAGTTTTTCAAGGACCATCTGTCACGCTATTCACGGTCACGCCGACAAGCACCAATCTACTGGCCCCTCTATGTACCGTCGGGCGCCTGGGGCACATGGGTCTACGCTCCCGCCTTCAAGCGGGAGACCCTCTTCGCGATCGCCAAAGTGGCTGCCGATCGTCTCGACGCAGCCGAGACCGAGATTCGACTCCTGCAGCGTGAACGCGACAGCGGCGGCGGCGGCCGGTCCGGTCGCGAAGTCGCCAATGNNGGATCATCCTGTGCGCCGCGCCTATCGCGGACCTGTTTCCGGCTTGGAGGGACGCATCGGGCGCCCGCGGGGAGATCAAAGCGGGCAAGTACCCCTGGGCGATTGTGTCGCGATGGGCGAACCAGCTATGAGCCGCCTTCGG
>PMVZ01000156.1 GCA_003166375.1 Acidimicrobiaceae bacterium
CATAGCCATGCTTTGGGCCACCGGCCAGGCTGGTGAGAACGAGGATGCTGCGATCTGACGACCCGCGAATCCCTTCGACCGTCATGTGGACCTGCCCTTCGCTACGACTCTCCAATCATGATATATCGGATAATGGAGTACTGCAATCACCGACTCAGACGGAAGCCTCCCCTCTGGCCGTGAACGCGGCGAGCATCATCGTCATGGCCACCAAGAAAAATGGTTGCGGCGTCGAGAGCCTTAGGTGAACAAAATACGCGAAACTGCTGCCGAGGAGCTTCTTGAAGTCGTGACCGCGAAGCGTGTGTCGATTCTCGTCGCGTTGGCAGGACTGGGCTTGATGGTCAGTTCCTGCACGACATCAACAAGTCGACTCCTCGGGCAGAAGCCGACCACCACGAGAACACCATCGCTGCTTCGTCCAGTGCTCGCGGTGCACACCGAGGCAACGCCATCGGCCTTGGAACCTGTCGACCACGGAAGAGCTCAGGTCTCTCTCCCCGCGGTCTGGAACGTCGGCTACGGCTCAGGAGCGACGGCGCGCACGATCCTCGGCTCGTTCAGACCTTCTTCGGCCAGCAGGAAACCATCTCCGGTCGAGATCCGACTTGTCCTGAGTACGACTCAAGTGGTTGCGGGCACCCCGATCCGAGCTGAGGCGCTGCTCAGGAACACCACCGGCAGAACGATCACCGTCAATACTTGCGCCGCCGACGGATGGCTCTTCGTAGGGCTGACAAACAACCGGGTGAGCTACAACGCTTTCCGCTTCTTGATGGCCTGCAGTCCGACGGTCCACCTCAGGCCGGGTGTGAACCGCTTCGCGGTCTCGATCTCAACCAGGTTTCAGGGCTGCACCGAGACGCTCAGCGAGGCGACGCCGCAGCTGCCAGCGTGCATTCCGCCGGAGACCATGCCTCCACTTCCTGTAGGGAGATACACCACGAAGGTCGTTACCTTCGGCCTACCGCACGGGACACAGCTTCCGTCCCCGATCAGAGTCACGCTCCTCGCGACGCCCACCCCTGTCTCTCAGGGCCCGTGGCCCGAGAATGTGATCGCGCGTGCAAACTTCACCCCGCAGGCTGCTGTTGTCATCCCGGGCTCCGCGGCGTCATCGAAGACATTCGCTTTCGGTTTCGCGATCAACGGCTGCATCGAACCGTGTTCGGAACCCATTGTTCGCCTCGATCTCCGCTCAGGGGCGCTCAAGGTCGGGCCTGTGATGTCCGCTGCCTCGTTCATCGAGACCGTCGGGGGGCGGATTGTCGTCTTCACGGCACGGGATGTGTCTCTCCAGGGCACTGTCACCGGGGGTTGGTCCCTGAGAACTGTCAACGCGTCAACGCTGCAGTTGGGTCCTCCTGTTCAGCTGCCTTTTCTCGGCAACATTCCCTGGTTCTCGGTGACTTCCGGGGTCAGTGGTACCGATGACGTGTGGATGAACGACGGCGGCGTGCTTCTGCTCTTCAACACAGCCACCGGCAAGATCGTCCGCAAAGAGGACGCCGGGGCTGACGGCGCGTCGCTGGCGCTCTCGCCCGACGGCCGAATCCTTTATGCGCTTGGCTATGTTTCACGAGCCAATGACGCGCGCGGCTTGGTCAGGAAGTTCAACGCCGTTACCGGCCAGCTGCTAGCGACGCGTCGGCAGTCCTTTTTGTCGGGCGGCACGGCTGGGCTTACGCCTGTTGAGGGAGGGGTCTGGATCACGAGCTACCTCTCGTCGGTCAGCCTGCTGAGCTCCGACGGTCTCAGGCCGATGGCCCTGCCCCAAGGTGCCTTGCCAGTCGATCCACCCTCTGCCACCGCCTACCGAGGGTTTACCGCCTACGACCTCGGCGCCTTCTTGCTGCTCCAGAGCTATCGAGGCATGACCTGCCTCGCGCCTACGACAGGATCGCTACGCGCAACCGCGATTTGGACAGCAAAGCAAGCGCCCAGTTGGACGCCGGTCGCTCTGGTCGGCCACATCCTCGTGGCTATCCAGGTCACAAGCTTCACGTCGAGCAGGGTCCTCGCCGTCCACGTACCGGAGGCCTGCTTCGGCTGAGGCGGGGGCAAAGTGCGGGCACACTCATTAGGCACGCACCCGGCGTAGCCAAAGAAGCCGCCACGACCCAGCGGTAGCGCACGGGTTGGCAGAGGTCTCACAGGGCTTACCCCGCGGGTTCGAATGATGCCAACAAGCCTCTGGCCATCGCGCTGAGGCTCTCGTCTTGTGGACCGGAGACTGCATGCCAATCTGGGTTAACCCAGGGTCCAGCTTGCTTGGAAGCCGCAGCCTGGACCGCCCAGACCGTCGGTCCCTCTCGCACGAACTCGACATCAGCACAGACACCGGCACAGAAGGGCGGAGGGGCGATCACGGTGACTCCATCACCGCGCGTCACGGTCGCCGCCTGCCCGACAATATGGTCGATTTCGCGCTCCTGCTCAACTGCGCTTGACCAATAGTGATCGGCCCGGAAGACACGCACGTCGACCGACTCGTGCGCACCATGCGTGACGTCACTCGCGAACCAGATGTCGCGTTCTCGCGGTACGTGCGTAGTCGGCGCGGACGGGAACTCGATGGAAAATCGACCCCAGGAGGGCCCGTAGGTCGGCTGATTCCACGACGAGGCGCTCACGCCGATGCCGATAGCCACAACGACCAAGACCACGACGGTCAGGCGGGCGAACGCCTTCACGATCGCAAGCGTACGTCCGCGGACCGCTTGTCTCCGCGCAGCACCTAGGACCAGTTGGAGATCCCCGCCATCGGCCCGCCGACGCGAACCCGCACTCCCTCCAAAACCGACCTGGTTCGGTGCCTCGCCGAACGGTGCCCAGCCAAGGCGGGACCACACGGGCGAACAGACGGAGGGGGGTGGAAGAGGACATCGGCCCGATGGGCGCGGTACCCCACGACGTCTGCGAGCAGTACAACTCCAACTGATGCGCAGTTCGCGGCTTAACTGGGTGGCGCTCGTCGGCGCCGCGGCGCTGTTGACAGCCTGCATGTCGACAGGCGGCTCGATAGGTAAAGGCGGTCCGCCCCGGGCAGCGGCACTTCGTCCCGTCCTCACGGCGACGTTCCGCCCGGCAGGTGGTGTCTATGGCGTCACCACCGCTGACGGGTCCGCCTGGGCAACCTCAGGAGGATCCCTCTACCGCATCGACCCCGCCACCGACAGGAGCGAATCGGTCCTGTCACTTGCCACCGCCTCGCTCTCGCCCCTTGCCTACGGAGCCGGCAGCTTGTGGGTCACGGACGACTCCGGGATTC
>PMVZ01000076.1 GCA_003166375.1 Acidimicrobiaceae bacterium
GGCACGGCGGGCAACACCGGCACAAGCCAGCCCACGAGCACGACGGCACCGCCGGCGTGAAGGGTGCCACATCACACGCGGCCGCATGACAAGGACCGACACACCAGTCCATCAGCAGCGAGACTGGGCCGGTGACCGTTCACCTCGAGCTGCTTGTCCTGCGCCAAGAGCTCGCCGTGCTGCGCCGCCAGGTGCCCCATCCGAAGACGAAGCGCGAGGAGCGGCTGGTCCTAACGGTCCTGCAGTGGCTCCGTCCTCTCCACGAACGCCTCTCCAGCCTGTTCACTCCCGACACGTTCCGACGCTGGCACCGAGAGCTCGTGCGGAGGAAGTGGGACGGCCCGCACCGGATCAACAAGAGAAAGACGATCCCGCTTCAGACCCAGCTCGTCGTCTGGCGGCTGTCACAGGAGAACCCCACCTGGGGCTACCGGCGCATCCAGGGCGAGCTGCAGAAGATCGGCATCGACATCTCGGCCACGAGCATCCGCCGGATCACCGCTCCGAAGCGCCGTCCCGGGCCGAAGCGGGACACCTGGCGCCAGTTCATGAGATCGCAGGCGTCCTCGATCATCGCCTGCGACTTGCTCACGGTCGAGTCGGTGAAGCTCACGACGCTCCATGTCCTGTTCTTCATCGAGCTGCACACCCGCCGAGTGCTCATCGGAGGCGTCACCGACGGGGCGGCAAATCTCGCCTGGGCGACCCAGATCGCCCGCAACCTCTCAGAGACGCGAGAGGACCGTGCGGAACCGATCCGCTTCCTCGTGCACGACCGCGACAAGCGCTTCGGGGCGACCTTCGACGAGGTCTTCAAGGCCGAGGGCATCGAGATCGTCCGCACTCCCTGGCGTGCGCCGAAGGCGAACGCATATGCCGAAAGATGGATCCGCACCGTGCGAGCCGAGTGCCTCGACCGCGTCATGGTCCTCGGACGACGCCATCTCGAGCAGCTGCTCACTACCTACGTGAAGCACTACAACGAGGAGCGCCCGCACCGAAGCCTCGGGCTCGAACCACCCGGAGGGCCACAACCTTTAAGAGCACTGAGCCCGGAGCCGAGCGGGATCGGACGCCGCGATCGCCTCGGTGGGCTCATCCACGAGTACTACCGAAAGGCTGCCTGAGCCTTTCGATCGCGGACTGGCTGATCGCCAGTCCGTTCGACCGGCGTCCTCGGAGTTACCGGGCTGAACGCGGCAATGTTCTCGCCGCATGCCCTTCGTGGATCGGCGAGGCGGATCCAACTGGTCATGGAAGTGAGCACCATAGTCCCGGAGAGTCACCGATTGTCAGGTGGCACCCTTCAGCGTTTTTCGTGGTACGTGTACCACGAGTTTTTGTACCACATGCACCACGAACACTGGGAGATCTGGGGCTGCAGAGCCTCCAGGCATCACCTTCCAAGGTGATGCCTGGGTACAAAAGAAGCGTGATTCGCCTTACCGAGGCGCTCGCGTAACCGTCTGATCTGGCGCCGGCGGCGGCCGCATGAGGCTGTCGTTCTGTGGGAGCGTTCTGTCCGCGATCGCCCGGCGTAAGCGCACGTTGGGGTCGTGCGACTGCTCATCTTGCCCCGGGTACCCAGCTGCGAGCTAACTGGCCACGTTGGCCTACTCGACGTCCAGCCGCAGCTGGAGCGCTCGTCCGCCGTCGACCTCGACGACCGTGCCGAATACCTGGAAGCCTGCGTCTACCAGCATGCTCACGTCGTGATACACCGAGGGGTGCAGCTGCCCAGCGACTTCTCCTTCTCTGTCGATCACCACGAGCGGTCGCGGTGGCTCCTCGTCGAGGAGGTATGCGATCGACAGTTCCTGGCCGACGAGCACGCCGTCGTTGAAAGAGCAGGGAACCTGGACGGTCGAGCCGTCAAGAAGCGGTTGACCGATGTTCGCCGCCGGGTTCCGTACGAACTGGAGGAGGTCGGCGAGCTCGGCTGGCGCCGCTTCAAACTCGGACCGCCACTGGGCGAGCCCCATCTGGGCCAGCCATGCCCGAAGGTTCTCATCTGGGATGTTCTCGTTGGCGGCTCGTTTACCGATGGCCACCGACAACCGTCGGGATCGGATGCCCCCCAGCATAAGGGCGACGCCAGCAGTCGTTGGAGCGCCGTAGTGAAGGTGAGCGGGCAAGCCAGGGCAGAGCTCGACACCCGTCTCCTGATGAATCCATTCGATGACGATCGCGGTCGTCCACGGCAGGTGGTGCTCGCACACCTTCGTGAGGAAGGAGGCCAGCTGCTCGAACTTGAAGGCGTCAGCGTCGTCACCCGTGACGTCTGAGAGGTACCGGTCGGCGAGCACTGACAGCTCGACTCCTGCCACCCAGTCGAGCACGAGGGCCCGCATGTCGACGTCGATCAGTTGGATCGCCCCGTACCGGCGGCGCTTGAACCGCCTGTCCCGCTCAGGAAGGAGCGACAGCAACATCGAGAGTCCATCGCCAACGAGCAGCACCTCGAGGACGCTCAGCGGGTCAACGGTACGGTCCCAAGGCAGGTCCATGGCCCCTGCACGCGCCGCGACGGCGACCCGTTCGAGCACGAGGTTCGCCGAAAGCTTCGTTCCCGTCAGCGCCCAGCGCCGGCGCCGCTGAAGGTCGGTCACCTCGAACGTCACGGTCAGCTTGCGAGCGAGGGATTCCCAGCGTTCGACGACGCTCGAGGTCAGCTGCTGCCATGCGAGCGTCTTCTGAAGTCCGGCAACGACGGCGTCGGCTCGAGTTGATGGATCGAGCGCCGCGGACACCTCGGCGAGGTACCAGCAGTAGCCGAGGAACGCATCCACCTCCTCAGGAACGTCGTCGAGCAGCACACCGGCCGTATCAGCTACGAGCGCCTCATAGGCGTCGAGCGCTGCTAGGGCGCTCTCTGTGTTGAGTCGGCTATGGACGTCCTGATCCTCATCGAGGCGCCGTAACGCTGAACGCGGGGTCGGTGCGTAGGGTTCGTAGGCGATGATCACCCATCCCTCGGTTTCGCGACCGGCTCGACCGGCACGACCGGCAGCGTTCATCATCGCGGCGTCATCGATGAGAGGAACGAAGCGGTTCTCATTGCCGTCGTAGTAACCGCGCTCAGCGATGACGACCGTGCGGACCGGCAGGTTGACGCCCTCGGTGAGGGTCGTGGTTGCGCACACGACGTCGATCTCGCGCGACCGGACGCTGTTCTCAATCTCGATCTGGATGTCAACCGGGAGGGCAGCGTGGTGGTAGGCGACGCCCTTACGGAGCACGGCGACGAGTGGATGGCTGGGGCCGAGCCGTTGCTCCGCGAGGTGGACCAGCTGCGTCGGCGGCCGGTCTTCGCGGTCTGCGGCAAGAGCCTGGGCTAGGCGTTCAGCGCCGACCTTCGTTGCGTGAACGGTGAGGACTGAGCCGGTCCGTGCTGCATGGTTGACGACCAGGCTGAGCTGTTCAGCCCGACTCGGCTTCTCCGTCGTTTTCCCGTACGTGACTATGTCGCCCACACGATGGCCCCGCACGGCCGTCGCAGTGCCAGCGTCGACGTACAGACTGACGATGCCCACCATCTCTTGGACGTGCCGGTCGAGGCGCTTCGGTGGTACAGCGGGGAGGACTTTGACGACCCCATACTCCTGGGTGTGGTACGTCGCGTGGAGCCGTCTCGGTCCCCGCCAGCGCGCCGCCGTGTTCGACGGCGGTTCATTGACGTCCAGCCATGTCCGCACCGTCGCCGTCCCACCGAGCGCCGCGGAGACGACGATCAGTCGATGGCCGGTATCGACAGTCAACTCATGAAGACGGCTGATAGTTGTCTCGAACGTCCAGCCTCGGGCCTCATCAGCGACGAGGTGCGCCTCATCGAGGACGAAAAGGCCGAACTCGTTCAGGAGTTCCGCGCCGTCGGAGCGGAGTCGGGCAGCAAGGCGCTCCGGCGTCATGACTACGACCGGCGCTCGCAATGTGGTCGGGTCGCCAAGTGGGCCGTCCTCGGCGACGGTTTTGCGAAGCACCCAGAGTCGGCGGTCCAGACCCTGGCGGATCTCGCGGCACAGACTGTGGCTCGGCGCGACGACGCAGACGGCTGTATTCACGGTCGCCAGGTGGTTCACCACGACCAGCTGCGTCAGAAGCGTCTTGCCAGCGCTGGTGGGGAACGTCATGACCGAGCGCCGAACATCGGCCCTCAACGGACTGCGCGCGTCGTCCTGCAGCAGCGAGATCTGCGGCGGCCAGAGAGTCATGATCGGCGGGTCTCCAAGGGTCATCGCACGACCGACAACAGGCGGCGTGTCGGACGGAAGGATTGCCCACACCGACGAACGGCCAAGATCGTCAGTTAGATCGAGCAGATGGGCAGCAACCCACCGGGAGTCGAGGTCTCGGCGGCCCGCAATGTCGTTCACACCTCGTTCGAACTCAATACGGGCAGACGCGAGATCGCCAGGGTCCCCGTTGGCGAGGTATCGCAGTAGAAAGCGAGTTCCGCGTACGACAGAGGCGGCGGCCGCAAGCGGCGTCTCTACGAACGTGGCGTCGTCGTCACCTCCTCCGATCGTCGCGAGTTCCAGGTTGAGACGTCGGAGGAGCGCCGAAGTGCTTGCCCGCACCAGACTCAAGAGGCTGCAACCAAGTTCGAGTGATGCCCGGCCCGACTCTCGAACGATGGACGCCTCCGGTACAGGGAGCCGGGCGCCTAGGGCGGCGGCGTTCGGTGTCCGGTCGCCTCGAATTGACGACACCTGCGCGGCGAACGTCGTGACTAACTCCTCGCCTGGGACGAGTCCCCGCGCGAGTGCCAGGTCGAAGATATGGGCTGCGACGCTGTTGGCCTGAACCTGTCGCTCAGGCTCGTAGATCTGCAATGCCGGACGCACGGTTCCGACCTGGTGCAGCACCCAGGCGGTTTCGATCAACGCAGGCGGAAGTTCCTGATCCTGCACGAAGAACGCGCTTACCTCGGCGTCAGCGAGCAATTGCCTGAGCTCCTCAGCCTTTGGGAGGTTCCCGATGTCCCCGAGGGCGCCGCGGAGCAAGGCAGGGTCGAGCGCGCGCTCCATCAGGCCAGTCCAGTGAGGACGGTGGACCGCACGTCCTGGGCGAACACCGTGAGGTTTGGCACTTCGATGACCACGCCTTCTCGTCGGGCTGGATCCTCGAATCTGAAGTTGCGTCGTAGCCCGATGAAGGGTCGATCAGGCAGGTCGGCACCGGCTGAGCGTCCGACGGACACTCCCACGGCGGCCGTAGGGCGGGCCTCCTTCCACGCTCGGACGAGCGTCCCACCGAGGTGGGCGACCCGCTGGTTCGGGTTCGTTTGGAGCACCTTTGAGATGCGGGCTAGGTATTCGGTCCCGTGGTCGCGGAGCTGTCGTGCCGCCGTCGAGATGGTCGACGTGACCTTTCTCTCGGCAGCGTGGCGCTTGGACTCCCATAGGCGGAATCCGAGATCAGGTTCGCCAACATCGTAGGTGGAGAGGCCGTCCGGGCCGTGGTCGATCACTGAAAAGTGGTCGTGTTCCACGTACAGCGGCCGGCCCCAGCCGCCGTCGAGTGAGTCGGCTACCGATGCCCAGAGATGCTCAACCACCGCTCCTTCGACGCGGGTCACATCGGCGGCGTTCGAGAAGTCGGCACCGACGTACCCGAGCACTACGGCCTTGTCCGTCTCATCGAGCGCCTGCCCACCGTTGAGATGTGCGTACCACCGATCGAATGTCTCGGGAACCGCCTCAGTAAGTCGTCGCACGATGTCGATCGCGAGTCTTCGGGCGAGCTCCGTAGCTTCTACGTCAGGCATCAACCGGACGCGGATGCAGACAGCATCAACGTTCGGGTGGTCCTCGAGGACAAGCAACTCGGAGACCTTTGGAAGCATGACGACCTCGGATTCGATACACGGTGTGCGCTGGAACTTCCCACAAGCATCGCAAATATTCTGGTTCCCGAGGTGTTCCCGGCCGTCGGCTCAGGGGCACACAGAATGCTCGGTCGCTGGCCGGGATGCAGGCGCCCCGGAATTGGCGATCTGGGCGGCCGGAACACACCAGCTCATTTGGCCGACTGACCACCAGGAGAGCGGCGGACAGCTCTCAAGTACCGTCATCAGCCCCCTTACGCATACCATCGGGTCATGGACGACAAAGAGATGGACCGGGTGGTGAAGGAGCTGCTGCGCCTTCCGAGCGAGACGGCAAAGCACCACGCGGCCATCTCCCGAATCGCCGGAAGACGACGCGAGCTCGCCGGACGCCTCGGTGAGGCGATCGGGCCGACCAAAGCATCACAGAAGCTCGGGGTCAGCCGCCAGACGTTCTGGCAGATCTTGAACCCTGATCAGGCCAAGGAGATCAAGAAGCGGTCGAAGACGAACACCCGGGCCAGCAACCGTGAAACCTGACGGCATCGAAGCCACGTACGGCGCAACGTGTCTGAGCACCTCGGTGACCGATTCGTGAGTACACCCTCGCCGGACCACTTGACGAGGACGCTGAAAAGGATCTCGGGTATCGGAGTGCCTGAGCGCGCGGTGAGCTAGCTATGTCGTCGGCAGTTTGGCCCTATGCCAACTCTCGCCGTTAGTCGAGTATGCCAACCACGCGCCGACGGTCACGGGACCGGGGCCGAACGTAAGAGCCCATAGGACGCCGCCGGTCGACGAGAGATCGATGAAGGGCGCGCCCTCGAAGGCCGAGACAACGGTTCGCCAGGATGCACCGTCGTCCGAAGACGCCACCAGGCCGACATTGTCGTCAGACAACACGAGCTCACCGTTGGGCGCGATGGCGATGCCGGTCGGGCTCCCGTAATCCGGGCACTTGTTCAGCGTGTTGCCAAGACCGAACAACGAGAAGCCGCAACGCTCGGACCACTTGTGACCGCCGTCGCTCGAGGTGACGATCTCGATCCCTGTCGTACCCCCTGACGCCGGTCCGAGGCAAGCAGCGGCAAATCGCTTCCCAGACGAGGTGACGAGGCCCGTTGCCCAAGCCGTGGTCTTCCCATGACCCGCGTTGCAGGGCAGGATGCTCGAGTACCACGCTCCGTCGCCGGTCTTCTGCGCGACCGCAAGGGAACCCCTCGAGCCCAGCATCTTCGGAGGAGACCCCACCGGTGGCCATCCGATAGCCACGACCGAGTCGGCCGTCGGAAGCACCACAGCACCGACACTGGGCGAGCCGACGAGTGCGACGGGCAACGATGGGACCTTCGACCAGCTCGTTCCGGAATCGGTCGATCGG
>PMVZ01000360.1 GCA_003166375.1 Acidimicrobiaceae bacterium
TCGCTTGGTCAGATCGCCACCAGAATCGGCGACCTCGGTGGCGATCTCGTCGGCATCGACATCCTCGAGCGTGATGGAGCCCGCGCAGTCGACGAGCTCACGGTCGAGCTCCCCGACGGGTACCGCCCGGAGGCCCTCGCCGATGCCCTGTCGCAGCTCTCCGGCGTCGAGGTGGAGGACCTGCGCGATCGCGTCTCGGAGGTGCCCTATGCCGGTCGCGACCCGCTCGACGCAGCCGCGCTTCTCGCCGAGTCGATCGACCCGACCGAGCTTTCGAACGTGCTCGCCCAAGGCGTCTGCACCGCCTTCGCCTGCGACTGGTGCACGGTGCTCGACACGGGCGACGCCCGTGCGATCGTGCTGGCCGAGGCCGGTGATCCGCCGAGCGCAGCCTGGCTCGGCGCGTTCGCGGCCGGAGCGCGAGCAGGCCTGTCGCTTGCNNGCCAGGTGGAGCCAGCTGGTTCGCACAGCCGGCCGGACCGCCCTTTCCGGCGCTGAGCAGTCGCGTAACCAGCGCCTTGCCGCCTCGTGAGCGTTCGGTCCCGGATCTTCGGCTGAACAGCCGGCACCTTCGCTTCACCTGATCGGCGCCACTGCAAGCCGTTGGACCGCAGGGCGTCTCGATGGCTATCCGGCCGCTCGAGTGAGCACGTCGCGGAGCTTGACCCGTCCACCTGTGCGGAGAATGGCCCTGCGGTAGATGCCGGTGGCCAGTCTCGCCAAACCGGCGGTGCACGCAATGCTGATCAGCGCCGATGCAAGAAACTCCCACCAGGTGACCGCCCCGAGACCGACGAGGACCGGCATGGCGAACGGGGCCGTCGGGGGCAGATAGGCGAGGACCTTGAAGAAGTAGGACGGGTTTCCGCTGGCTGCAGTGAGGGCCATTATGTAGCCGAAGATGATCGGGAGGCTCAAGGGGAAAGCGAGGCTCTGCACCTGGTCCTGGCGTTCGGCCAAGGAACCTGCGGCGGCATAGACCCAACAGTAGAAGGCGTAACCCAGCACCAACCACGCCAAGGTGCTCAAGAGCACCACAGGTGCGGTTCCGTGCAGGAGATCGGAGCCAACACTCTTGGCCAGTACCAGGGCGAACACCACGATGGCGGAGGCCTGGACGAACGCCACGAGGCCGATCCCGAGCACCTTGCCCGTGAGCAGCTGAATGGGGCGCACAGCAGCCAGGAGCACCTCTATCACCCGGCTGGACTTCTCCTCCATGACCCCGATCAGGATCCAGGTGTTGTACTGCGAGAGCATCACGAATATGAGAATGAGCCCGATCAGCGACGTGGTGTGCGCAGCTCCCCTGGCTGGCCCGGGTTGGAGGCTGTGAACCGGGAGCGCCCTCTCGCGAGCCAGCTCCGAGGACTGCGCTGGGGTGAGACGGGCCGCCTCGACCGCCTCGACCACACCGAGATCTTTGGAGACGGCGAGCACGAACTGGGCCGTCGTCGAGGTGTCTGTTGATCCCACAGGCTTGTTCACGACGAGCTCCCGGCCCTCGACGATGGCCAGATCAAGACGCCCAGAGCGCAGACCGGCGTACGCCGCCGCCTCGTCGTCCAGGGACACGAGGTGAACCGTGGTGCCGACACTCTTCGCGGAAGACACGACGGCCGCTCGCAAGGGAGCCGAGAGCGCCCCGACAATGCCAACTCGTTGGGGTTGTGGCTTTCCCTTGTCGAGCGTGGGGATGACGATGGCGGCCGCGACCACCGCCAAGATGAGCAGAGTCCCTACGCGAAAGATCTTGCCGCGGAATCGCTCTCGCATCTCCCGCGCCGCCACCAGTCCCACGTCGCTCCTGAAGGGCCCCAGCCCGTAGCGAGTGTGCTGTTGACCGGTCGTTCGGCGTCTCAGGCGTGCCCGCACTCTCACGATCAAGACGACGGCCACGATGGCCGCAATGAGGCCTCCACTCATCCCAAGGCCTCCCGGAACACTTCCGACAATCGGCGGCGCTCGAAGACGAACTCGGTGACCCGGCCCGCAGCCATGGCGACCCGGAGCAGCGACTCGCTGTCCATCGATTGGTCGAGCACAAGTCGCGCCGCACCTCCATCGACTTCCGAGATGGTGACACCGGCGATGCCGCGTGCCCACGAAGCATCTCGGTCCCCTTCCACCCTCACCACCAGGCGGCGCGGGCCACTGCGGGCCAGATCGTCCACCTTTCCGGTCACAACCAGGCGGCCGTGATCGATGATCGTGACCGACTCGCAAAGATCCTCGACCTGGTCGAGCTGATGGCTGGAGAAGAGCACACAGCGACCCGAGCGGGCCTGCTCGGCGAGCACATCGCCGATGGCGTCGATACCCGACGGGTCCAGTCCGGCCAGCGGCTCGTCCAAGATCAGCACCTCAGGACCGTGCACCAACGCGGCAGCGAGCTGCACTCGCTGCTGGTTCCCGTGGGAGAGAGCATCCACCTTGCTGACGGCCCGGTCCGCGATCCCCAGCCGTTCCAGCCAAGTTGTCGTGGCGGCCTGGGCGTCGATCGCGCTCATGCCGTGCAGTCTCCCGAGGTACTCAAGCTGCTCGCCTACGAGCATCGCCGGGTACAGCCCCCGCTCCTCCGGCATGTACCCGAAGCGGCGCCGTTCGGCCTGGCCGACTGGGACACCATTCCACCTGACCATGCCGGCGTCCAGATC
>PMVZ01000284.1 GCA_003166375.1 Acidimicrobiaceae bacterium
CCTCCGCCCGCTACGTACCCACGTGGCGATCGTGGGTCGTCCGACGGCTGGCGTAGTCCGTCCCCGAGCGGCTTAGGCCCCCGGACCTGCCCTCTCACGACGAGGGCTCCATCCGGTATCGACCACCTGCGGTCAGCCCTTCGGCCGGGTGAACACCGGTGGTCCGAAGATCGTCGGAACCGTGCGCGCGTCGCCAAGGCGCGGCAAGCCGAAGAGGGCCTCGATCGAGGCCAAGAGTGAGTAGTGGTTGTACTCGGTGAGGAAGACGATCCCGCCGGGCTTGATGAACGGCGAGATCAGGACCGCACCGATCCGCCCCCCGCCCGGTCCGTTGAGGCCGGGCTCGGGTGCTGCCGGCCCCGGCTTCTCGCCGCAGCACGCCGTCGAGGCGGCGCCGGCTTCGTCGAAGGTGACGACAAGCAGGCCGTCCTGCTTGAACGCCGCCGAGTGAGTGATTTTCGGCACCCACGTAGCAAGGAATGTGTCGATGTCTGCCAGCCGGGACGCCCCGCTCTTCTGGTTGACACAGGGGTAGTCGTGCCCATCGTTGCACAGGTTCGGCGTGATCATTGAGAAGTTGGGCGTGGTGGTAACGGCTTTGAGGTCGGTGACAAGACCGGTCTCGCCCTTGCGGGCCGAGGCGGGCATCGCCCCGGTCGGCGAGCCAAGCGCGACGACATGAGCGTCGCAGTAGGCGACCGAATCGATGATCGAGTGGAAGTACACGAACGGGTCGTGCCGGCTCGCGTACCCGTCACGGTTCACCGCGACCTCCGTGTCATCGGCACTGCCGACCTTCGGGTGACCGCACGCTGCGGTCTCGCGAGACGAGATGCTGCCCATGTCCTGTTCGTAGCCCTTCCAGGTGAAGCCCTTGGCCTCTAGCTGGTTGGCTATCGTCTCCACGTCTTTCGGGTAGACGCAGCCGTTGCCCGGCTCGATGTCGCCCGCCAGGAGCTTGGCGGCCGGGAAGTTCACGAACATCGAACAGTCGAGCTGGGTGGCCGGGTTCGGCGGCTGTCCCGAGATCATCGCGATGTAGTTGTCGTTCGAGTAGTGGCCGATGCCGTAGTACCTCGTCAGCAAGGTCCCTTCCGATGGGAGGACCTTGCTGAGGTAGGGGTCCGCGACGGCCGACCCGAAGGTCGAGGCATAGTCCTCGTTTTCGAGCACGATGACGAAGACGTGGCGAATCGGTGGAAGCGTGAACTCGGCGGCCCGAGCGGCGGATGTCGCGGGTGCGTTGGGGGAGGCATTAGCGCCGTGCGCTGAAACAAGCGGGGCGAGCAGCGCGACGACACCGAACAGTACGAGGAGCAGGGCGGCGACCATCGCACGCCCTGCGGTGCGCTCAAGAGAGCGCTGAGTTGCGGTTCGGGACCGGATCAGGGGCCTCACAGTAGACCCTTTACAACACGAACGGCCTGTCAAGCGATGCCGAGCACCGAGGAAAGTCAACGACTTTCTATGGCTTGCGCTGGTCTCACACTCGCGTGAGGGCGTGACGACCTGCTCTGGGAGGCGCCAAAGCTTCATCACAACGGCATTGTCGCTTTGATTCCTTCAGCCTCGCGGGATTGCGCTGACTGTAAGACCTCATCGAGGCGTATCTCGTCGGCGGCAAGGCGACGCTCCTTCTGCCCACCGGCGTGATCCCGCTCTCTGCCGCGAGGCGCGAGAGACAGCAGGCGTTACCGGTCCAACAAAGACTGACCGCTGGCGGCCAGTCCAGTCTCTGGGGACGACAGGCGCTCTCGCCGTTCCAACAACGACTGACCGATCGCCAGCGCCGCCGCTGAGGCGACTCCGACAGCTATCCTCAAGAGCGCGATAGCGACAATGCCTGAGGGGTGCGACCTATGGGCAATCGACGTGCGGCTGAGGATGGCAATGCGCAAGCAATGCGCGAGAGCCTCGAGTTCCCAAACACGTGGCGCGAACTCCTCAAGAGGGCTCGCAAAGGACAACCCTTTCGTAAAGTAGCGCGAGGTACGGGTGTGGGACCCGGTTACATCAGCACCCTCGAACACGTCCAACGGGCTCCGGGCATCGTGATAGCTGAAGCCTGATCACGGGCTACCGAATGAATCCTGTCGAGACCGCCATCGCTCGACGGACCTGATGACAGGGCCTTTCGGAAGTAGGGGTTGAGAACCCGCCGGCCCTGCTTCGTGCCGGCCCGTGGCACGAAATTGGGACGATATGGTGTACCTTCGTCCATTGGGGAGGACCGTCAATGAGGGCAAACTCCGGTCTGTTCCGTCGCACCGTTGCCGTTGGTGCTCTATCTGTATCAGGCCTGACTCTCGTCACACTCACGCCGACATCGGCCGCCGGCACGGTATGGGACAACGCCTCCCGGGTTTCGGCATCAGCCGCGTCGGTGAGTCCGCTCTCAGGTGTCAATGTGCTCGGGTGGGGATTCGACGAGCCGTGGGCCATTACCGCCGACGGCACCCACGTCTGGGTGGCGAACCGTGGCAAGTCGGTCACCGAGATCTCTGCGTCGACCGGCACCCTGGTAAAGGTCATTCGCGGCGCGAGGTACGGGCTCAACGGCTCGCTGAGCATCACTTCGGCCGGCGCGCACATCTGGGTGGCGAACCCGAACGGCCAGTCGGTCACCGAGCTGTC
>PMVZ01000313.1 GCA_003166375.1 Acidimicrobiaceae bacterium
GAGGTTTTGGTGCCCTACACCTCCCCGCCGTGACTTTGACCACCTTCCGAGACGTGCCGTGGAACGCACCGTTCTACGCCCGGCTCGGCTTCCGCGTCATCGAAGCTCTGTCGCCAGGTCTTCAGGCCATTCGCGATCACGAGCGAGACATCGGTGATGACGCTTTCGGCTCTCGAGTCGCCATGCAGATCGACCTTCGAGGAGGCGCAGCCGACCAACAGCGGCCCTAGCTCTCATCTGCGTGTTCTAGCGCCGACTTGTTGCGCCCAGCCTCCGACCCAACAGATCGATTCGTCTGCGCCGCGAACAAGGCGTTCGCGGCAGTCGCCTAGCGAGCGCGAATCGACGGCTATTTGTCACGTGCCGGCAAAGCGCCGAGCGCCGAACCCTGCCGATTATGAGTAGCTCACCTTTCGCAAAGCCCAATCAGACCTGGCGTGATCCCTAAGAGGAGGCTTTTCGCTGGCGCCGTGACAACGAGCGGCGCGGCCCGCGAACCTCGACCGAACCCCTAGTGATCTGGCCTTTCAAGACGAAATGGGGCCGCCCCGCGGCAGGTGCGTCCCGCCTGTGGTCCTCGACGCTCCCGAGCCGCGCCACCACTCCGTCCAGCGAAGCACTCGCCCCTTCCGGCAGGCGTACTTCCACCGAACCGGTATTGATGTCGAGTTCGATCTCGACCACCGGGTGGGCGATCCTGGCCTCCGTGAAATCGAGCTTGACCGAGCCCATCCGCCACCGGAGCACCAACTTATGGGGGACCCGCCAGTCGCCTTTGCGCTCCACCGAGCTCATGCTGCCTTTGAGCTCGACGATGTCATCGGTTCCCTGTCCCGCGGCAGGGCCGGCGGGGAGGTCCGAGGTCACGGCGTCCAGCTCACCGCGCGTGCGGGCGACGAGAGCGTGCGAGGTCCGTTCGCCGAACTCGTCGATATCGATCAGGCCTTCGGAAACGGCGTCTTTCAGCCGGCCGACGGCGTGGTCCCGCTCCCGATCCGAGACACGAAGCGATCGGGGATCCCTGTCATCTTCTGCCATGAGTCCCTCCATCAGGGTGAACGTTACCCGGAGAGGCATCGCCGGTTTCGGGCAAGCAGTTCCGCCGAGGGCCCTGACGAACAGTGCGCCGAGCACTGTGCTGACCTAATGGAGGCCAAGCAGGAGCCGAACAGATAGCAACGCCGCTGTACCGAACATCTCATGTGTGCGGGCTACGGTTCCGCAGCTGCTACGACGAGCGCGTAAACAACGGGTCGGCGCTCTGCCTGACAGGCGCTGGAACCAGGCCTTATCGGAAGAAGACACCCGGTTACCGCGCGCGACAACGAGAATTCCTCTGCACGCTGCCAGGCTTACAAGCCATCACGAACCGCAGCCAGCGGGGGGCCGCGAAAAACTCAGGCGGCCCCCCGCTGGCTGCACTGATGGGAACGTTTTCCGTTCGTGCGGGACCGCTCCCCTTGCGTCTCGAGGCTTCATCGTAGGCGACCCAGATTGTGGCTTCCTAGAGGACAAGTAGGGGATAACAGCCGATTTCGGTGGATTTCCATGCCCATGACTCGCACAATGAGGCTGGCCGCAAAGCACACCCGCGAAGGAATCCTGTCTTGGTGACCGACCGTTAGGACCGAGACGCGCAGTTCGGTCCGATCCGAAAGCGCCCTTCCCGCGCGCGCGACCGATCGCTTCATCGGGAACCGCCGGACCTAAGTGGAAGGGACAGGCAAAGCCGCCCGATCGACGTTCGGCGCTCCGCCCGACAGACGCTCCATAGCGCCGATTACGCGCCCGTCGGGGTGAGCTGATTGTCCTCACTCGCACGTTGTTCTGTGCGCCTATCCAGCGCGGAAGTGACCGAGGGTCGTAGACCTCTGCAGTTTGCAGGTGCTGTTACAGGGTACGCACCCGTGGAGGAGGTCAGCCCTTCGTCCGGCGAGCGCTGGTAACGGGCTCCTCCGAGGCCGACTCGAGCGTCCGAGCCAACCGGCGAAGGAAGGAACGCACCGTGCTTCGGGCGAGATGGTCGAGCTGGGGGACCTTCAGCCCGACAGGCGACATTGCAGGAACCTGCCTCCAAGTGCCTTCGAGCCGCAGCTCGCAGCGCTCGGCGTCGACGGCGGCAATCTTCAGGTCGGCATCGAGGACAAAGTGGCCAGCTTGGGCGGAGAGCTTCCAGCTCGACACGTATCGGGCGCCCTGCGAGTCCGGCACCGGTGATATGGCAGGAAGGAGGGAGACCTCGCTGCAAGACCTGTCAGCTTGGTCCGCGTTGCCGGAAGGTAGGCGCCGTTCGTCTCGCTGAACCCTGAGACCGGCGGTCTTCCGCTCGGAACGGATGGCCTCGCTGGCGGCTGTGTCGATGACGGGGCCGAGCAGGTCAGCCGAACGCGAGAGCCGGGTGCGCGCCACGGTCTCCTCCAGTTCGACGTGGACGGCGTCTGCGACGGCGACGGCAGCCGGACCCATGCGGTGCGAGTCGGCCGGAATCGGGTAGGTCCCCATCTCGATTGAGTGGTCTCGAGCGACGAGGTCGGCGAGTGTGGTCGTCGCCAGCACCTGGCGCAGCATGGCTGTCGCCTCCGACCACGTCTCGTGAAGGGGGCATACCGACTCCCAGCGACAGGGTCCCTCGCCAAGGGCGCAGCGCTCGGCGTGGAGCGGGCCCTCGGCCGCCTCGACGACCTCGAGCACGCTGATGTCCTTCGGCGCCCGCGCGAGCCAGTAGCCACCGTTGCGCCCAGCCCTGGAACTGGCGATGCCCGCCAGCACTAGGTCGGCGAGAATCTGGGAGGCAAAGGTCTGTGGAACCTCCGTCTCGCCGACGATCTCGCGGATCTTCCGCGGTACGCCCCCCTCGAAGGCTCTGGCGAGCGAGATCGCCGAGCGAACCACGTAGTCGCCTCGCTTCGACAATGTCATGTCCATAACAGAACGTCCAGTGCTCGGCACGACGAGTGATGAGTGACTCGACCAGGAACTAACCTATCCGACCTCCGGAGGCCTTGCCGTGACGGACGGAAGTAAGCGTCTTGCGCGTCACCCTCCATATCAAGAAAGGCTAGTCGTCTCTACCAGTACAGGTGTGGTGGACGATGTACAGACGAGAACACGTCTCTGTCAAAAACTGCCGCTTTTCCTGCGACTACACCAGGGGGAACCGCAGCGTTGCACGTATAGTGATGCGGTGTACGTATGGTCCTGCATTACACATTAGTGATGTGGGTCCGGCGCCCGGTGTTGATCACATAGCCGCATAGCACAAGGTGCCGCGATTCAAGGCTGGACCCCTAGCAAATTCCCTGTGACTCCTGTACTGTGTACCTACCGAGCCATGTGTTCGGTGGGGGAAAGTTTTGCTTTCTGTCTGTGGTTGTAGCGTGCCATTGAGTTTGATTTGTTCGATGGCGTTTGCGAGGTCTACTTCCAGGTCGTCCCCAGGGGAAAGTGCGGAGTCGGCGTGGTCCAAACCTGTCGGCTCCTACTAGGGGGGAGTCGTCCATGTACATGCTGCAACTCGCCGAGGAACACCGCGCCGATGCAATGGCCGCCGCCGAACGGGGGCGTCTTGTCAGCGAGGTACGCCATTCGCGTCAACATCACATCGGGGGCCTGTGGATCATCGCTGCAGTCCGTGACCTTGGTCGTCGCCTGTGGGGCCGGACGCTCGTGCACCGCCCGAGACGAGATCTCGAGGTGGCCTAGGCCGCCGCCGGCCACGTCACCCACTCCTGGGTCCTGGCTAGACTTCTCCGGGCCTCAATAACCGCAACCGGGCGCGCCGCCACCATCGACCGTTTCGCCACGCTCGCCGGTCACCCGCTCTGATTCGCATAATGCAAAGTCAATGCCACAAGCAACGCGGGTGGGCCGACGATCTCGGACGATGGTTGAACGCTGTGCCCCAATGTGCTCGGCGACGAAGCCAGCTTCTGCCCATCCGCGCAAGTCGGCCCCCGGCTTGAAGGTACCTCTACGTAAAGCCAACGGAGGAGCCACATGAACGCCGCGCCATTGGGAACTCAAAGATTCGTGTGCTTCACTGCGGCCAACCCGGCCAGAGTCTGGGCCGTACTGACTGGAACCCATGAGACCGGCAGCTACCTGTATGGGTTGGTCACCCACTCATCGTGGGAGGCAGATGCACCCATCCACTTCCAGACCACCCAGTCCCCGAGGGCCGTCCATTCCTCGCTGACGGGCCGAGTGCTGCACGTCCAGCCACTCTGCCGGCTGTCCTACCTTGTGCAGTCCGGACCTGAGGACCCACCCGTCTACCTAACCTGGCAGATTCGCCCTTGCCAGGGTGGCTCCACGATACGACTGCAGATCGACGAGATCGAATACGCGGACAACGACGAGGAGGCCGAGAACACTTGGCTACCAGTCCTCGCCGCGCTACAGGCCCTGCTCGCCCGAGATGAGCCGGCACTACCGGGAAGTTCGCGCACCGAGATGACCTCACGATCCACCTTGCTCGGGTTGACACGGCGGCGGAAGTGATAATTGGACCGACAGGACGTCGAGCGGTTCCCGTCGTATTACGCCGACGACGTGTCGGTGGTCCTGTTCGACGGTACGCCAATGATCAAGGATAAGGAGGTCATGAGGGAGCAATACGGGAAGCTCTTCGCGGATAGTCCCGATCTGCGTGTGACCATTGCCAACCGGATGGCCGCTGGCGAGTTCGTGGTCGACGAGGAACACCAAACCGGCGTCCACTTCGAGGGCATGCCGGCTGAGGGGACGGGCCTTTGCGTCTACCGGGTCGTGGAAGGCAAGATCGCTCGAATGATGGTCCTACTCTGACCCGGAGTCGTCTGCTCCTCGGGGAAGCGAATCGTTCCGCTTGGGACCGCCAGAACGTGTACGCAGATCGCCAGTCCGAATCACGAACCGCGCCACCGGCTGGGTCGCCCCGAACGAGGCCTCTTGTGCCGAAACGCTGGCCGCGGCGGATACCCGAAGCCAGCAGCGTCGTCGACTCGGACACACCCCTACCAGAGTGGCAGCGCGAGAATCAACATCATGGCCGAACCATGGACGATCGACGAGCTGGCCCATGCCGGTCACGAGCACCTTGACCCCGCGTTCGTGGCCAGCTTCGATGACAAGCAAGGCCGCCCCGATCCTGCCGAGGACCTCGCTGTGCTCTCTGGCAGCGGTCTTGGCAAGGAGTCCACCGTCGTCGACCTGGGCGCGGGGACCGGACAATTCGCGCTGCGCGCAGCTCGTGACTTCGGAAAAGTGATCGCTGTCGACGTCTCACCGGCGATGCTGAAGGCGCTGCGTAACCGGGCAAGTGAGCTGGCCCTCGACAACCTCGATTGCATCCAGGCGGGGTTTCTGAGCTACGAGCATGCGGGGCCGCCAGCGGACGCTGTGTACACAAGGAACGCCCTGCACCAGCTTCCGGACTTCTGGAAGGCGCTGGCGCTGACTCGCATCGCGGCATTCATGCGAGCCGGCGGCGTCTTGCGATTGCGCGATCTGATCTACGACTTTCAGCCGTCCCAGGCCGAAGCGGTGTTTACGCGTTGGTTCGGCCACGCCGCCACTGATCCCACGCGGGGGTACACGCGCGAGGACTTCGCCGAGCACATCCGCACCGAGCACAGCACCTTTCGCTGGCTGTTCGAGCCGATGCTCAGCGCTGCCGGGTTTGAGATCGCGACCGCGGACTTCGATGGATCGGTGTACGGAACGTACACCTGCATCAAGGCCTGAGGCAGCCGAGGCAATCGGATCGCAGCGGCGACCGAAGATTCCATCTGCGTGCTCTTGGTCTTCGTGAAGCGGCGTGACGAACCGCGACCGATCGACGGTTCTTGTTCGTCCTGGCTCGCTCCGAACGCCGAATCGGGCGCGAGCGCGCTGCGCTGGATACCTTTTGTTGGAGGAACGTTCTGTGCTCGTACCCGGCGATCAGAGAAACCACTGATGGGCGATACTCTAAGAACCGTGACTGAAGCCCGTCACCTACTATGACCGCACCACAGCAGCGTGGGACGAGCTTCTTGCCGTCGGCCGGCAGTTCCTAACGCCGTGCGACTTGTCCGTACCGGCGAGCCGGGAGCCGAAACCCGGGAGCACTCTCCTCCGTAGGTGCCAAGCGGGTTCCGGTGTGGAATCGCCAAGAAAGTTGAGTGCCAGATGGCTTTGATTACGAGTCGGCCAGAGGCCCTGGAATATACGGACCTTTTCCGCCGGAGCAACGCAAGCATGGCGATATTCTGTACGGCCGCACATTGGAACACGGAAGCGATCTTGCTGGCAGGCCAGCGCATCGCCGAAAAATACAAATTAGCCCGGGTGCCGCTCGCGGTGGCCATGACCTTCACGTACCCTTACATGCCGCAGGCAAAACGTACGACATATAGCGGGAACGAGCAGGCGGGGTTCCTTTCGCAGATGGGGCACCTAAAGGCCCTCTGCGAGGGCCCTGGTGCGCCTTACCCACAAGTTGTGGTTTTGCCACACCTGGACCATGCGGATCCGAAGCGCGACCGCTGGGCGTTGACCGAGGGCCTGCCGCACCTTGCAAGCGTCATGTTCGACGCACAGGAGCATCCTTTCGACGATAACCTTGCGTGGACGGGTGACTACGTGGCGACGTACGGCGAAGAGGTCCTTGTCGAGGGGATCATCGAAGAACTGAGCGTGGCCGGGCAGCACCAGGCGGTGCAGCGCAATGCCTACGTGGAGAAAGCTGTGCGCTATATGGCCGAGACGGGCGTCGACTTCCTGGTCGCCGATCTGGGCACTGAACAGAATTCCACGCGCGTCGGCGGCGTGCGCTACCTGAAGGAGCGGGCGCGGAAGTTGACGAGCCATCTCGGCGAGGCACGCCTCGTGTTCCACGGCACCTCTTGCCTCAGCGTTAAGGAGATGCAGCAGTTGGCCACTGACGGGATCATCCGCGTCAATATGTGGACTCGCATCGTCCGTGAAGCGGGGCAAACAGCCGCGGGCCGCGTTTTCGCCCGCCGCGAGGCTGTCGCAGCGGGTGACTTCGAGGCGACCGAATCGCGCCAGTACCTGCACGATTCGATAGAAGCTGCGGCCTCGATCATGGTAGAAGTGATGGAAGCTATCGGGTACCCGCGTCTGAGGATCTGAGGAACCCTAAAGCGATGAGCCTCCTAGGGATCGACGTCGGCACTACAGCCGCAAAAGCGATCGTCCTCTCCGAAGAGGGGAAGCTCTTGGCGTCCGTCAGGCGGGAGTACAACATTGTGCGCCCGCAACCGGGCTGGGCAGAACTGGACAGCTCGGCTATATGGCGGCAGCTAGAGGACATGATCCGTGAGGCGGCGGCCGAGACGGCTGCGGACCCGGTAGTGGCATTGAGCTACTTCAGGCAGGGCTCGGAGCACATGGCGACCGCAGGCATTGCCATCAAGGAACTCCGCGCTACAGGCGGAGGGGGCTCGTTCCAATTCTTGGCTCCAGGTCAGTGCGGACATCCTTGACCTCCCGTTGCTTCGCCCGCGCGTGACCGAGGCTAGCGCTCTGGGCGCCACTATTCTCGCTGGTTCGGGCAGCGGTGTATATGCCTCGATCCAACAAGCAGTGAGCACCCTCGTTAGGGGCGACCGTACGTTCAATCCTGATCCATGCACCCAGGCCGCGTACGCCGAGTCGTTTGCCCGCTACCAGTTGCTGTACCCACTTTGCCAATCGGTGCGTCCCGGTTAAGGATATTGAGAATGCTTGTTTCAGCATTGCGCCTTTCACTATTACACTGGCAACGTTCTCGACGCCATGTTGGCCGGACACGCCATGTTGGCCGGACACCGGGAGGGACGTATCACCAGAGCGACGGGTTGGCGCTGGAGACGCAGCACTTCCCGTACGCGGAGCTTCGACCGCCTCCTCCGAGACGAGTTTTTGGCGATCTGGCGGTTCGCTTCACTGCTAGAAGCCAAGGTGCTCACGGACGACTCGCGGAGCGAGTACAACTGCATGCGTCCCCGCAGCGTTTCTTGGCATGCTCAGCCCTGCGAAGTATGCAAGCGCTTGGGCCACTAGGA
>PMVZ01000262.1 GCA_003166375.1 Acidimicrobiaceae bacterium
CCCGGTGTTATCATCCCGGCACGCCACATATTCCTTGGCCACAAGGTTCTTGCCGTCTCGTAGTGGTTTGACGAGCATGATATCGGCGGCGAGGTACAAGGCCACCAGTTCGTCGACCTCGACGCTTTGGTACAGGTAGTGGATCGCAGGTCGACCGACTGTCGAGTATGCCCCGTTGATCTCGCCGACAAGCTGTTCGAGGTGTTCGCGCTCGCGACGGTAGTGCGGATCATCCTCACGGCTCGGTATGCCGATCTGGACCAACACCGCCTGCGGCCCAGTCAGCGAACCGTCGGCGAACAACTCGCCGATGGCTATGAGCCGCCGGTCGATGCCCTTGGTGTAATCGAGGCGGTCGACGCCCAACATGACGACATCCGGGCTGCCGAGCTCCTCTCTGATCTGTCGGGCTCGTCTCTGCACAGCGGGGTCGGAAGCCAGCTTGATCAGCCCTATCGTGTCGACTGATATCGGGAACGCCCCGACCCGGACCCGGCGCCCGTCGTAGTTCAGAACGGTGTCGGTACCCGATGCGCCCACGACTCGTCGAGCGACCCGCGAGAAGTTCGACGCCGCCCCCTGCACCTGGAACCCCACCAGATCGGCGCCCAAAAGCCCTTCGAGTATCGGTCTCCTCCATGGCAGCTGCATGAACAGCTCCTGTGGTGGGAAGGGGATGTGCAAGAAGAAGCCGATGCGCAGATCTGGCCGCAGTGTCCTGAGCATCTTCGGAACCAACTGCAACTGGTAGTCGTGCACCCAGACAGTCGCTCCCGCTGCGGCGGCTTCGGCGACAGCGCGCGCATAGCGGTCATTGACCGACACGTACGCGTGCCACCACTCCCGGTGGAACGTCGGGGTCCGAACAGCGTCGTGATACAGCGGCCAAAGCGTGGCGTTGGAGAACCCGAGGTAGAACTGCTCGAACTCGGCATCGTCGAGAGGCACCGCGCGCAACTCGATCCCCTCGTGTTCAGCCGGAACCGCCATCTCAACACCACCGCCCGGCCAACCGATCCACATACCGGCCCCGCCTGCCAGCACCGGCGTCAGCGCCGAGACCAGTCCACCTGGACTCAAGTCCCAATGCATCTCGCCGTCGTGTTCCACCCGCCGGACCGGCAGCCTGTTAGCCACCACGACCAACTGGGCTCCCTCCGGCCCAGTGCTCGTTTCGTCGCGACTACTCACCACAGAACCCTACCCGTACGAAACGGGCACGGCTTGGCGAACTCGACCGCTGACGCCTGCCGGGGGGTCGCTGGCCGCAACTGCCGTGTTGCGCGCCAAGCGATTCGCCTAACGGCGACTCTTGGTTGGTGCCTCGACAGAATCCTCATCTTGGGTCGCCGCCATCTCGAGCAGGTTCTGGCCGAGTACGTAGCCCACTACAACGAGCATCGTCCGCGCTGCTTGGATCGACAGGCCCGGGACCTTGGGGCTCGTGCCGGGTCTAGTCGACGAGCCCGACCCGACGTAGTCACGGCGAAACGAGATCCTCGGCGGCCTTATTCATGAGTACCGTCTCGTGGCGTGATGACCTGGTCGGATGGATTTTCGGCACGCACAGGAGGGAGACGAGGCCACAGGAGCACGAAAAGCGCGGACAAAACGTCCCGACCAGGACCGCAGCGGGACGGACGAAAGGAGCCAGAACAACCGAGCCTCTCGAGCTTGCCGACGAAGCGGACAGAACCCTCGTCGCTGAACGGCGGCGGGGCGCCCCGGTCGGCGGAAGGACGGGAGAGAGCGGGGAGTTGGGGCGGGCGGTGTCCGCTTACGGACCTTGGAAGTTACCTCCTGTTCGTCTAAAGTAAGAGGCCGATGAGAGTTCGTGTCCCAAAATTGTGACCTGCTTTCGATTCTCCGACGTCTTCGGTCTCCCCGCGGCGAATCGAGAAAGTTCATGACATCGTGAGGCGTCTGCTTGGCGCGGGTCGTCTGCGCCGTCGGTTTTCGGTGGCCCTGGCGGTGATCGGCACCACGGCGATCGTAGGTGGCGTCCTCGCGACGTGGGAGGTTCTGCCTAACGCCGCTTTTGCGGAAAGCGCACCCGCAGTCGCACGCGTGGCTGACGCGTCCTTACCCACATCCGTGGTTCGTTTCGTCACCGAAGCGGCTTCAACTCCGGTCAGCCCCTCTTCGGTTCCCGCTGGGCTCACTCCAAAGTTCCTGGAAACTGCTGCGGCCGCCACCGCGCCCGCAGTCACCCAGTGCGACCCCCCGGCCTTTCCCACTGGAGCCGGGTTCGAGGCGACCTGCACCGTCACGATCGAGAACACCACCACCGCCCAGGGCGTTACCAGCTCGACGGTCACGGTCACTGCGTGCTTGGCGGCCGCAGGTGTGCTTCCACCCGCCGGCTGCACGACCACCGTCACCACATCGAGCCAACTCGTCACCTCGGTCGACCAGTGCAACGGCATCGTCTATGGCGGCGGGAGCAACGCAACGTGCAACATCACGGTCATCAACAACATCCCCGTCGGCACGCCGACGACGGACGTCACGGTCGACCAATGCGTAGGATCGGGCACGGGCGGCGGCACGCAGCCGACCGTGGTGTGCAGCCCGCTCGGCAGTACGACTAATGCCACGGTCACCCAGTGCAATGGCTCCGGGAACGGCGGGGGCGCCGCGATGCGGGTGCAGTGCACAGTCTCGGGTACCGCGACGGCGCTGCCCGTGACTATCACTCAGTGCAATGGTTCTGCCAACGGCGGCGGAAGCACCGTGACCTGCACGACCACGGTCACTAACAACTTTGTAACCGCCGCCACGACCACGACCACCACGTC
>PMVZ01000126.1 GCA_003166375.1 Acidimicrobiaceae bacterium
CTCTAGTTATCTGTAACTAGCAACTCGTTTCTAGAACATATGAACTAGACTTACGGGTGATGACAAAGTGGAGTTTCCTCACCAACCATGCTCGGGCCCTCATCTGCATCGCGCACGACCCCGGGGTGCGTTTGCGCGACATCGCCACGATGCTCGGTATCACTGAGCGCAGTGCGGCATTGTCGACGACCTGGCCTCAGCCGGCTACGTGCTCAAGGACAAGGAAGGCCGTCGCAACCGTTACGAGGTCCAAGCCCATCTGCCACTGCGAGAACCCATGGGCCGAGAACCGACGATCGGTGAGGTGCTGGAGATCTTGGTCGACACAAACGTCCCCGAGCGAGCGGGAGGAGGCCACCGGTGACGAAATGCGTGCAGAAGCCCGCTGGCTGGTGGCAGGACTCCAAGGGCCGAGTGGGCTGTGAGAGGCCTCGACATCGCCCGGTGGTTGATCTCCCGCAAGCACAGAGGTTGCAGCGTATTCGGCGAAGGTTTTTAGCCGGCGGCGAGAGCATCAAGCAGCACGGGCAACGACAGCGTGGCCACGCCAATGGCGGAGTCGCCGATGCCGTAGGGGATGACCAGGGTGCCGGCGTGCACGAGGGAGCCGCAGGAGTAGACGACGTTCGGCACATAGCCGTCCTGCTCCTCGGGCGCCGGGCTGAGCAGTGGCTCGCGGAGCTGGCCGACGATCCGGGTCGGGTCTTCGAGATCGAGAAGTATGGCGCCGATGTTGTAGGTGCGCATCGGGCCGACGCCGTGGGTGAGCACAAGCCAGCCAGCGTCGGTCTCGATCGGCGAGCCGCAGTTGCCGAGCTGGAGCACCTCCCAGGTCCGGGTGGGCACCTGGCACGCAAGCGCGTCTTCCCACCGACGCAGGTTCTCAGAAAAAACGACCGTGTTCGTCTCGCTGTCGGACCTGGATAGGGCTGCGAAGCGGCCGCCTATTCGGCGAGGGAACAAAGCGAGACCCTTGTCGTCCGCGAGGCCGACGACGGGCGAGGAGGTGAAGGCGCGGAAGTCCGTCGTCTCCAGAAGCTGCTGAGCGATGTCGACGCCGTTAAAGGCCGTGTAAGTGGCGAAGTAGGAAACGGTCCGGTCCTGGTCCTCGAACCGTACGAAGCGGGCATCTTCCATGCCGTTACGTTCGACAGCCATGGCCGGCAGGAGGACTCGCTCGGCCAGCGACGTGCTCGCTGGGAAGCGGACGCCGTAGGTCCGCTCGGCGATCCTGCGCATGAGCGAGATGATCGACTCGTCTTGTCTGCGGGTCGCCAACCGGCCCTGAAGTCGGCCCAGCCGTTCCTCGAGCTCAGCAGCGGTGAATTGCGCGCCGAGCGCATCGAGCACGTAGTCGGCGCTCTCCCCGTCGCTGCGGAGTCGACGAAGCTCGCTCCGGAAGACTGCGGCGTCGATCGGGACAGCCTCAGTTACTCCTCTCGTCGCGAACGGTGGTGCGACATCGATGTTGACTCTGCCGCGGCCGTCGACGATTCCTGTCCGGAACTCGATGGACGACCGATGTCCCTCCCCGATCGCCCGGAGGCTCATCACGAAGCGCAAGCTGCCCGCTGGTACGCCGGTCTGGTCGGGATGGGGCACCATGCTGGGGTTGCAGAGCGCCGCGCCTTCGATTGCGTACTCGTTGGTGAACGTGGCACCGAGCAGCAGCCGACGCGTCTCGGAGAGCTCGCACCGAGGATCGAGGCGTTCAGTGAGCTCGTCGGCGTGCCGCCGGAACGTGTCGATGAGGTCGCGGTGACGGTGTTCGAACCGGGCGGCGACGTCACCTAAGGACCGCTCCACCTCGTCGTCGTCCAGCGCCAGGATGCGAGCCACCACAGCTGAGGTGCGAGGCTCCTGTCGGTCGGATCCCGCTCGCCCCGGCACGAACAGCATCGTGACGACCCGGGACGGGTTCGCGACGAGGCGCTTGGGGCTGCGCCGGACGCTGTCCGTCACCACCGGGCTCACCGCGGCGCCATCACGAGCCGACGCGCATGTTGCAGCGTCAAAAGCAGGGCCAGCGTCGACTCGGTGCCCTGGTTGAGGTTGGGCCCTCCAGGTGTGAGGCCGTCGAAGCCGCCGCCCGTGTCCGGGTCCCACATGACGTGCCGTCCGTCGTTGTCCCCGAGGAACCAGGCCTCTGCGGCGCCAAGACCGTCGACCCAACGCCGGTCGCCATCGACGGTCGCCGCGCGGGCGCAGGCGTCGGCGAGCGCGGCCACCTCAATCGGCTGCTGGTCGAACGCGGGCCGGATGTCGCCGGGTCCAGAACCGCCCACGGGCGTGACGGACAGATGGCTGTCCACCGTTTCGTGGTCAAGTAGCCACGCCAGGAGATCCAGGCCGTGTTGCAGCAGTCTCGGTCGGTCCAGTACCGCTCCGGCGGCGATCATCGCCTCCGGCAGGACCGCGTTGGCGTAGCGGAGCCGAGCCTCCGGCCATGGCCAGGCGGCATTTGCGTCGGGTGGCGACATAACGTCCGCAGCATCGCTCAGCAGTGCGCGTGCCCCAAGATGCCGCGGCTCCACAGCGAGCAACTCGACCGCTCCCAGGGCGGCGAACGCCATCGCACGCGGGTAGGGCGAGCGCTGCCGTGCCGCACGCTCGAACTCTGCAGTGGCCAGGTCGCATAGCCAACGGTCGTCGCTGTGCGACGCCGCGGTGCCGAGGCCCCAGATGCTCCTGCCCCAGCAGTCCTCCAACGCCGGGCGGTCCTCCCAGCGACCCCGTCGGCTCAACCGGTTCCGGTAACCGCCGTCGACGCCCTGCGCGTCGATCAGGAAACGAAGGCTGGTCCTGGCGAGGTCGCGTACTCTCGGTGCGGGGAGGGGTTCTCGTGTGGTGACGACGAGGACCCGGGCCATGTCATCGGTGCAGTAGCCGTGCCCTCGCCTGGGCTCGCCGTACCGGGCGTGCTCGAAGGTGCCCCGGTCGTCCGTCATTCGCAAGAGATGGTCGAACTTGGGCTCCACCATGCCGGTCACACCAATGCCGGTCGTTTGCTCAAAAGGCGATTTGCCAGGTCCACGTACGCACCCGCGACTACCGACCAGCACATGCTCGGCGCCAGTCGTGACGCTTCGGCCGCCATGCGGTCGGCGAGCCCAGGCTCGACGAGCACCCGGCGCAGGGCTAGGACCAGAGCTGCTGGGTCGTCACGGTCGACGATTATGCCCGCCCCGCTGGCCAACAGCTCGACGGCGTGGGGAAAGGCCGTGGCAACCACAGGCCTTCCTGCAGCGATGGCCTCGACGAGCACGCCGGAGGTCACCTGGTCCGTGGAGTCGTAGGGCAGTACGACCACAGCGCACGACTGGATCAGTGCCGTGAGGGACGCCACATCCCGGTACGAGGCGTCGAAGAAGACCGACCCTCCAACCCCGTTGCGCGCCGCCTGTTCGATACGGGCGTGACGGTAAGCCTCGCCGTTGGCGGCGAGCACCTTCGGATGGGTCTGGCCCACCACGAGGTAGCGAGGTTGCTCCGGAAGGCGATGCAACGACGGCATCGCGTCGATCACGCGCTCGATACCTTTGCCCGGTCCGATCAGGCCCCAGGTCAAGATCGTCGGCCGAACTCCGGGCTCGTGCGGGGCGCGGCCCGTCGGGATCGCCGCCCCGTGCGGGATGGTCGTGATGATCGCCGGGTCGACGTCGAACCGGTTGCATAGCCGCTCCCGGGCCGCGTCCGACATGACGACCACATGGTCCGCCATCGCAGCGACCGCGACGAGAGTGGACCGCTGGTGCGCAGTGGGGTCGCTGAGAATCGTGTGGGCGATCACGATGGACGGGATCTGGAGGCCGGCGAGGACGTCGAACACCTCGTCGCCGTCGGCGCCGCCATAGAGGCCGTACTCGTGATGCACGATCGCCACGTCGCACCGGTTGAGCAGTTCCGAGCTCGCTGCCACGGAGCGGGGGGAGCCATTCACGAGCTCTCCGATGACCCGCTTGTTGGAGGCGGGCAATCCGTCCGCCACCCTCACGATGCTCACCTCGGCACCGTTCGCGATCAGGCCGTCGGCAAGAGCTGTGCTGAATGTCGCCATCCCGCATGCGGTCGGGGGGTAGGTGCTGAGTATCCCGAAAGACGGGGTGCGAAAGCGCCCTCCGCCAAACGGCGGGATGGGTGGACCTGGGACGCGCACGGAACTCCTCGATGTTGCTCGGTCGAGGCGTCGAACCTGCACGGGGCGATAACCGGTGGTCCTAAACGACCGTCCTGCCCAAGCGAAGCGACTCTCCCAAGGAGAACTACCAAGACAAGATTACCGCGTTGCGGCCGCGGCGCGGCGACGTGACAGGAATCGGGTCGGGTACGGCCATCTCATCGCCCGACCCGTCCAAGCTGGCCCCCAGCCGGTCAACGGGCCCGGCTTCCCGAGGGGGAGGGTCAGGCAGGGTGAGCTCGCCCCGTACTGCAACGCCGAGCAAGGCGACTAGGTCGGCAGCGTGGCGGCGAGCTGGCGGGCCGCACTGCAGCTAAGGCGGCGGCCTTCGAGGGCCTCGGCGAGCACGGCAGCCGTCTCGTCTTTGTCCATGTCGCGAGTGTGGCTCGTCGATTAACCGGACGCACGTGGGCTGCGTTCTGGTTCTGCCGGGTCCCCGTCGAACGGAAGTTGAGCTTCCCTGACCGGCAAGAGCGAACACCCCTGCCGTAGCCTTCGACCGCACCCTCGCAGACCCGGTGCATTCGCGGTGGGCTGCCTCCAGACCTCTCGATCAAGAGAAGGAGTCCTGCCGTGAATGTCGAGCCCCTTGCACCTCTTGGCTCTGCCCTTACAACCCATGTGCGCCATTCGTCGGCACTATCGTTCACAATCTCCGCGAACTGAGTAAGCGCCGCCCACGTCGACACGTGTGCGACGTCCACTTCCCTCGCCTGATGTCCGATGCGGACGCCTTCGAGCAGCCGGCCGCCTCGACGATTTCGGAGAGCTTCACGGTCGCCAGCCGGGGCAGCACATCACTGCGGAACCATTCCGGGTCGTGCACGGTCCCCGGGTTGGCCTGCTCCCATTCTGCGAGCGGATGCATCGTGAGGACGTGAGCGGTCGGGAGTGCTGGGATCGGTCGCCGAGGGGTCGCCGACGGTGCGGTCTGTCAGGACGAGGTGGGATGGCGAGGTTCGGTCCGGCGAGACGGTGGGAACGGGATCACGCTAGGCCTTGTAGGTCTGGGGCCATCGCCTCGTCGTAGGTCTTCTCGGCCTCGGACCCCGCCTGGTCGTAGGCCTTCTGGGCCGGGGCCATCGCCTTGTCGTAGGCCTTGGCGGCCGAGGCCATCGCCTCGTTGTAGGCCTTGCTGGCCGGGGCCACCGCCTTGTCGTAGGCCTTGCGGGCGGGGGCCACCGCCTCGTCGTACGCCTTTTTGGCCGGGGCCACCGCCTCCTCGTAGGCCTTCTCGGCCGGGGCCACCGTCTCGTCATAGGCCTTTTTGACCGGGGCCATCGCCTCGTCGTAGGCCTTCTCGGCCAGGTCCAGCGCCTCGTCGTAGGCCTTTTTGACCGGGGCCAGCACCTCGTCGTAGGCCTTCTGGGCCTGGTCCACCGTCTTGTGGTAGGCAGTCCCTGCCTCAGTGGGCTGGTCGGTGCTCATCTTCTCTTCGCCTTCTCGTAGGCCTTGTCCACCGTCTTGCCCAGGGGGTGCCGACCGGGGCCATCGCCTCGGCAAGGCGCCGGTGAGGGCTCGTAGGAACGACGACAAGCCTTGGGGACTCAGCCATATGGACGACCTCTCTATCATCGAGCGTACCCTGCCGGCTGCGTCAAGCTCGACCAGCGCGCCGAGTACCACCCACGCCGAGACGTGCGGCGTCCCCTTCCCTCGCCGGATGTCGGATGCGTACGCCTTGGAGCAGCCCGCTGCTTCGATGATCTCGGAAAGCGGCACGGTCCCGAGCCTCGGCAGGATCTCCCGCCGGAACAGCTCCGGGTCGTAGGTCGCGCCGGGATTGGCTTTGTCCCACTCCGACAGCGCCCGCTTGCGAGCGATGATCGGACAACTCTCGGCGATCCGGGAGCAGTCGCCTGTAACGTGCGGCGAGCAAGGCAGTGTCTGACTCAAATCGGGGCTTCGCGGATACACAGAAGTGATACACGGGATGACCAGGGAGAACGTTTGATACTTGTACTATCCTAAGTTTTCCCAGTTCAGAGCGCTGACTGATGTGCTCGACCATCTCATCCCGAAGTGGGGGACCGTCCTACACCTCGCAGGGCTCGCCATCGCTTCCACTTGCGACGCCGAGAGCTCCCGATGCCAGCGAAGCAGGGTCTCGGGCGTGACGAGGAAGCACCGCCACCGCCATCGGGGGAGCAACCTGCTGAGCACCGGGAGGATCGCTCGGTCCGTGGTCCGGTAGNNTAGCGGACGCGGCCATGGAGCTGACGCTTGAGCACTCGGACCTCGTGGCGGAGCACCATCAGCTCTATGTCCTTGTCCAAAGCTGTCCTCCGGCGGGATCTCAGCAGGCCGAAGATCCGGCACGTGACGAGGTAGCACAGGC
>PMVZ01000241.1 GCA_003166375.1 Acidimicrobiaceae bacterium
CCAGATTCACCTTGAGGCGTGACGTCGCATGACCATCTGACGGCGCTCGACCACCTCGCGCATCTGAGCGGAGGTGGTTGAGGCGCGTCCGGAGGACGCGGCGACGCTTGTAACTAGTGAGAGCGCCGCCGCGCCCGGATGAAACGGCCCGGATAGTGGATTTAGCGGGAATGTCACATCCCGCGAATATCCCGCGGACGCCGCCATTCATGAGCGTTCGACGGCGTGTGGCTGACCTCCTGACCTGCTCTGATGGTTCGCTCTGGTCCGCCATCGTACGCCCGACCGCCCTTCCCAAGCTGAGAACGCGAGTTCGATTCTCGTCGCCCGCTCAGAGAAATCCCTGGTAGTGGCCCTAAAATGGCGAGTAGTCGACCGTTTTAAATGGCTTCATCCCGCGGAACGTCAGCGACGGACAAGCCCCGCAGCGTGTTTTCGTGGGCAGAGCGGTCACGCTTGCTGCTTGGAGGGAAAACCTGGGCGTCCCGCTGACGAGCCGCAGGGCGTTCGCCCCATTGTCGGGAGCGTCGCCGCACGCGCAGGTCCAGACGAGGTTAGGACCAGGTTGCAATCGGCAGCACATCTGAGGTCAGTTTGGCGATGTCCATTGAGTTCGTCTCTTACGAGCGGCCTGGATATCGGACTCGAACAAGAACACGAAGAATGCTCTAAAATGTGCGACGAAACCCGGTGTATCTCCTTGTGGTACGCGGTGCTCTCTCGCGATTGAAGGACTTCTGATCCACGTCCAAGAGCCGTCGTTCGGATCGCCCATCACTCCGATATAGCTCGGAGTTTCGGGCGCACGATCTGTTCGCAAGTCCCAGGCACTTCAAGGTGACCCCCCATCACCCAGCGCCGAGCGCGACGGTCGTCGTCGAAGTACGGTTGGTGTCTCAAGCCGATCTGGAGAGCAGAGGACGAGATGTCCGTACTCGTGAGGATGTCTGTGGCCGGGATGGACGCGGCAACCTATGACCAGGTCTCACCACACCTTGTCGAGCTGATCAAGCAGCAGCCTGGCTTCGTGATGCACGTCGCCTACCCGAGCCCTGGCGGATTCGCAGTAGGAGAGGTCTGGGAGAGCCGGGAGCAGTGGGCGAAGTGGTTCAACGAGAACGTCAAGCCGAACGTGCCAGGTGAGATCCAGCAAGAGGTGATCGACCTTCACGCGGTGGCACAACCGTAGGATCACCTCACCCGTTTTCCCCCGCATGGCGAACGGCGCTCCGACCCGTCTGACGCGCCACTTCGGTGAGGCCGTTCAGTTATTCGGTGCGCAGTCTGTTCGCGCGGGCGCGCCGGAGGACGCTGGTGATCTGCTGCCAGGACATGCCTTCGATGACGCTCGGGTCAGGATAACTACCGACAGCTGTCCATTTGCTGGCGACATCCAGGAACGGAGGCTGGCATTCCGGGTTGTATTGGGCCATGAGTGCCTGTTGTCCGGAGCCGGCGCCGGCCAGACTCGGCAGCCCCGGCCGGCGCCTGAGCACCGGCCGGGATTGGCGAATGAGGCGGGCACCGGGACCGGCCGGGCGTTGATGGTCGACAGACTGCAACTGTCAGGGTAATGTCCCCCCACCTGCTGAATGCAGGTGAAGGTGGAGGGGGAGATATGGGAGCGAAAGAGAACGCCGACCTGGTTCGGCGTGGTTACGCGGCCTTCAGCGCCGGGGACATGGCGACACTAACCGAGCTGTTTGCCGAGGATGCCGTCTGGCACGTGCCCGGTGACGGTGGCCTCGCTGGCGACAAGAAGGGGCGAGACGCCTGTTTCGCCTACTTCGGGGAGCTTTTCTCGCGCTCGGGCGGCACTGTGCGAGTCGATGTTCACGACGTAGTGGGTGGCGAAGAGCACACGATCGGCTTGCATCACGTTCACGCTGAGCGCAACGGCAGAGTTCTCGATGACGAGATCGTTCTCGTCTTCCACCTGCGCGACGGCCGAGTCGGTGAGGTATGGGAGATCGCCCAGGACGCGGCGGCCGGCAACGACTTTTGGTCGTAGGGAGAGGATGACGGGCGACACGGCGCGTCCTCCCGGTTTAGCTCGGGGCGTCCCACTCCTGTCGGGACGGCGCTTCATGTAGGGCCCCCTCGCGATCCTCGGTCAGCTCGTGCGGGCGCTGACAGAGCTACGGCCGTGCTAGCTCTGCGAGTCATGCACACGGGTCGCGACGAATACGGCGTTGCGCGCGAACCGTCGATCTGGGCTCGCACCGGCTCGTCGAGGCTCAGTGTTCGGTTGGCCCGTTCTGTTCGCGACCGCCCCGGAAGGCACTGCGGACCCATGCGCGACAATGGAGTCCTGCGACACCTGGACCGCGTGGTCGCTTGCGTCGCAGAGATGGAGAGCCCGGGTGNNGGCCGTGCCGTGGTGGCCAGTGCCGAGGTGTATTGGCTGTCGACCGTGCGACCCGATGGACGCCCGCATGTAACGCCGCTTCTGGGCATCTGGCTCGAAGGTGCTTTCTACTTCTGTACTGGTCCCGACGAGCGAAAAGCAAAGAACCTCTTAACGAACCGTCATTGCGTTGTCACAACCGGGCGCAACACTCTCGATGGTCTTGATCTCGTGCTCGAAGGAACCGCCGAGGTGACGAGCGATCCAACGGAGCTAGGACGTGTCGCTGACACCTACGAGTCGAAATACGGCGCGCACTTCGCCTCGCCAGGTGGAACTTGGTCCGGACTCGGGGACGCAATCCGTCAAGCAGAGGCCCTCGTCTACCGAGTCGTCCCGGAGACGGCCTTTGGGTTTGGCAAAGGAAAACCGTTCAGCCAAACGCGGTGGCGATTCTCTTAGCCGCCGTATCCCAGTTCGCCAGTCCATCCTGCGTATTGAATGCGACCTTCGGCACTTCGGGGATAGGGGCGAACATCCAATAGGCACCGTTCGCCGGCTCAGCCCGATTCCCTATTGCATCGTGCAGAGTTGGTCGAGTCGCTCCAGTGTCTTGGTCATGCCAGCGAGCCAAGCATTGCCGTTGTCCACGGCGTCACGGACATTCTCGGGGGAATCCGTGCAGTCGTAGGTTTCTGTCACCAGAGTTGCATTTTGGCCATCTGGAGTGAGGTCGAACCTCCAGCGCGACCCATTCGTAGCAAGCTCGGGGTTTCCAGGCTCCCAGCCGATGCACCGGTCCGTCTCGTACACCACGACGCGGTTATGCATCTCGTAGTCGCCCATTGCCGCGAAGTACATCTTCGTGACGAACACGTCCCCCACGCCAACGATCACCCGATTGCTGGCGCCTGGCCGCAGCATCCCTGATCCATCGAACTGGGAATGCCGGTCTGGATCGGCCAGAAGTCTGAAGATGTCAGCGGCCGGGGTCTTGATTCGTCGGGAGACCGACACGGGCTTGCGTTCGTCGCTTCTCATCGTGGCTCTCGATCGTCCGTTTCTGGTTGTGGCGCATTGACACGGTAGCCGCCAGGGCCTTGAGGCCGGACTTGGCGCACCGAATGTTCCGATGAAGAGTTCTTCTGCTACTCGTCGCTCCCGCCCGATTCGGCCATAGGCACTGGGCTTGCCCTGGTCGGCTCCATCGATCTGGTTGGTTCAATAGGGAGAGTTCCGGCTAGCGAGGTAGAGCGGAAAGCAGAAGACCCACAAGACGAGGCACACGACAGCCCAGACCTCGGGTGAGTCCAGCCGGATCGAGCCGATCGAATAGACGACCGGATCCCCGCGGTCGGCGCGGGTTCTCGCATCGGTGTACACCCATAGGTCGGTTCCAAGAATGACGAGCACGACGATGATCGGAACTAACTCGACCAACGACATTGAACGCTGCGTCCTCCTTCGACTCCGCACGGCTTCCCACAGTCACGACTCGCTCAGCAGGGCTCCAGACACGAGGCTATTCCAACTGCGCCGCACAGAACGCTCGAAGTGATTCGCGGTTGGTCGAGGTTTACCACCGCGCCCGAGTCGGCGATCGGCGCTCATGACGAGCGCGAGAACCGTCTGATCTGGCTCGAGCCTGTTGGTACTGGGGCCACAGTGCCGCTGTTCCAGATCGGGCACTATCCGCTGTGAGCTCCGAGGGCGGGAGCTGAGTATGCAGAACTCGTTGCCCTCTGGATCAGCCAGCACAACCCATGACTCCTCGCCCCCCTGACCTACATCCGCCCGGGTAGCTCCAAGTGCGAGCATCCGCTCAACCTCTCTGTCCCTATCGTCAGGTCGGAAGTCGAGGTGGAGTCGGTTCTTAACCGTCTTGGGCTCAGGGACGGCGGCAAAGAGCAGCCCAGGGAATCGGTCTGCTGCTGGTCGAATCTCAAACTCTTCCGGATCGTCATTCACGACAACCCATCCGAGTGCCTCCTTCCACCAACGTCCCAGAGCAGCCGGATCTCGTGCGTCAATGATCGTCTGTTCCCACTCCAAGCCCATATTCTCAACATAGGCGCCTCGCTCTAGCTACCGAACGATCCATTTCGCGCTCCACCCCTCGGCCAGTCATCGAGGCGATTCCGCTCGTAATCGGCAGGGATCTCGTGCGCACGCCGAGCCG
>PMVZ01000013.1 GCA_003166375.1 Acidimicrobiaceae bacterium
GTCATCCTCGTCTGGGAGATGCTGCTTCGTTTCAGGATCGGCACGCTTCCTGAGACACTCCTCGACTACCGCCGCTACCAGGTGAAGGATGCAGCAGCGGTCTGGCGCGGGGTACAGCCCGAGGGCGCCGGACGAGCTCCAGGGTGGCTCCACTTAGGACTCTTCAAAGACCTATTGGAGAGTTGCGATCGTGATGGCATTGACCCCGCGGCCCGTGTTGCGGGGCGACGGGCGCTGTTTCGCTGGTTGGTGAGCACGCCATTTCGGGACCTCGTTGTCGACGACTTGAGGGACGAACTGCGACGCACCAGCAGGGTGAGGAACCCGGTCTACGACACAGCGCTGCTCGCGTCGATGGCGTTGCTCCGCCCCGGTCGGGCGATACGGAACGCCCGTCGCCAATCAATCATGCAGCTCCTCGGCCAGGGAGGCGTTCGGAGGAGGATGTCTACTCCATGACGGGTGCGTCTTCCAAGGTTGGGTCCGGGCTCGCTGGCGCGCCGAGTGAGCTTTCGGCACGCCGGGTCCAAGTCCGTCCCCGTGATGTCACGCTCGTTACCGGCGCCGGAGGCTTCATCGGCCGCCACGTCGTTTCGCAGCTTCGCTCTGCAGGAGTAGAGGTCGTGTCGATCGAGCACGCCTGGCACTCCCGCGCGCAGGTCGACAGCTTGCTTGGCACCTCGCCTGTCGGCCGTTGCATCCATCTCGGTTGGTACGCCAACCCAGCCGATTACTTGTCCTCAGAGCTCGCGAATCTCCAGAGCCTCCGGTCGTCGATCGAGCTTCTCGGCGCGCTCATGAGCCGTGGCTGTGAGCACCTGACGGTGGCCGGGACGTCGGCCGAGTACAGCCCGAGCGTGTTCCCGCTCACCGAGGGGGACAGAGTTGATGAAGCCACGCCCTACGCGCGAGCCAAAGCAGCGCTCCGAGACCTCACTGCCGAGCTTTCTCACTTGAACGTGCTCCCGACGGCTTGGTGCAGGATTTTCAACGTGACCGGCCCAGGCGAGGACCCCGGCCGGCTCCTGCCCCTCGTAACGCGGGCGCTTCTCGGGAGATCCCCCCTTGATCTGACCGACGGGACCCAGGTGCGCGACTTCCTGGATGTCCGCGATGTCGCTGCCGCGCTCGTGGCGGTGTCCGGAGCTCACATGATCGGTCCGGTCAACCTGTGTTCGGGCGACGGTGTCAGATTGAAAGACCTGATCGCGGACATGGCGTCACGCTGTGGATCTCTCGAGCTCCTTCATTTCGGTGCGCGAACGCGCCTATCGGGCGACCCTGACACGGTTGTCGGTGACAACACGAGACTCGTCAATGAGGCGGGGTGGCGACCGTCGAGGTCGCGGAGCCAGATGCTTGACGACATCGTCCGGTACTGGAGATCACAGCTGGAGGAACGGTAGGGCCGCGTCCCGCTCCCCTATCACGAGCGGTGGGCGGGGCCATGAGATCGCGAGGACCGGGTCGTCCCACCGGACCCCACGCTGCGCGGTCTTCACGTAGGGCACCGAGATGAGGTAGGCGACCTCGGTGGCGGGGATCAGGGTCAAGTAGCCGTGCGCACATCCCGGCGGGATGATGAGGGTCTTTCGATTCGACGCGCTGAGCTCGAAGCCGACCCACCGGCGCCGTGTCGGTGAAGCTGGCCGAAGGTCGACGACCACGTCGAAGAGCACACCTGCCGTGCACCTCACTACTTTTGTCTCGCCGTTAGGCGCTTGTTGATAATGCAAGCCCCGGATCGTGGCCGTGGAGTCGTTGAACGCGATGGAGTACTGCGCGACTCGGGCGTCGATGCCAAGACCTAGAAGCTCCTTCTCGTCGTACAGCCGTGCGAAGAACCCGCGCCGGTCCGCGACTAGCTCGGGCTCGATCAGGAACACTCCAGGCAAGTCCGTCTCGACGATGCTCATGCGAGCACCGTCAGGCTCGGCATCGTCGTGACGAAGGAGCCCCCCCATTCGCGCACTTCGGGGAGCGAGGCCTGCACCTCGTCGAGCAGGTTCCAAGCCAGCACGATCACGTAGTCGGGACGATCCGAGAGGAGCTTCTCGGGAGCGAAGACGGGAAGGTGGGTGCCCGGGAGGAAATGCCCTTGCTTGTGCGGGCTTCGGTCGACCACGTAGGCGACTTCTCGCGTGGAGACTCCGCAATAGTTGAGCAGCGTGTTGCCTTTCGCGGCGGCACCGTAGCCCACGACCCTCTTTCCGTTCGCCGCAGCGCTCTCCAGGAAGGAGCGCACAGAGGCGGCACGTCGATTGGCCCCGGACGCGAACGCGTCGTACGCATCCCTGCCCGCCAAGCCCAGCTGTCGCTCCTCCTCCCGCTTGAGGCTGACCGGCACCTCTTCCCCGTGTCCTGCCGAGTTGTGACACGCGGTGACACGAAGGCTTCCCCCATGAGTCGCCAGACGCTCGACATCGATCACGCGTAGGCCGTTGCGACGAAGAATGGACTCGCACGACAAGAGCGAGAAGTAGAACACGTGCTCGTGGTAAATCTGATCGAATTGGGTGCCGAGCAACATGGTCGCGAGCTCAGGGAACTCGATGCTGAGCACCCCTTCTGGCGCAAGTACCCGTGCGACGCCCGCCGCGAAGTCATTTGTGTCAGGGACATGAGCGAAGACGTTGTTGGCGACCACCAGATCGGCCCTCACGCCCTGTTCGGCGAGTCGCTCGGCAAGGTCCAATCCGAAGAAACCCACCTCGGTCGGCACGCCGGCCGCTAGCGCGGTTGGGACTACGTTCTCCGCCGGGTCGATGCCGAGCACCGGGATGCCCAGAACTACGAAATGACGCAGAAGGTATCCATCGTTGGAAGCGACTTCGACGACGAGGCTCCGTTCGTC
>PMVZ01000191.1 GCA_003166375.1 Acidimicrobiaceae bacterium
AACATTTGTGCTTGAGCCGGTTCCATCGTGAAGCCGAGTCCGAGAACGTTTGAGCCCATGAATGTGAGCCCTTCGTTCTCCTCGAGAAGCGCCGGGCGCCCAGTCTCGCGCAGGTACGGCTGGAGGTCGATCGCCAGGTGCGGAACCGGCTCGCCGTCGAGGATGGCATCGGAAGTCACCGCTGCCTTGCTCGCCCAGACTTCAATGATCGAGAGATTGGCGCTCGTGCTCGGCCACGGATGCGAGCTAGTGCCCCTCCGAAGCATCCAGCCGCGCTCCGCGAGCTGCAGCAGTCCGACCGCGAGCGTGTCGCCTTCGATCAAGGTGTTTGTGGTTACGTAACCAAGCTGACCGACTGCGCGCAACAGCGCGTCGGCCCGAAGTACGAACCGAGCAGCAAGATCAGTGACTCCCTTCACCCCTCGCCCGTCCCATGCCGCGAGCCACGCGAGGTAGTCATCTCCAAGAGCTCCTGAGATCTCCTTTCCTCCAAGGAATGGAGGATTGCCGATGATCGCATCGAAACCTGGCGTTGGTGAATCACGAAGACCTCAGGAAAGGTGAGCGGCCAGTGAAGTGGGCGGCGGGATTCCTTGCCGGCCGGTCGACCGGCGTCGACATCGAGCGCCAACTTCTCGACCATTGACGTTTGGCCCGTTGTGATCAGATCCAAGACTGCGCCCTCGAGCCCAGCGAAGAGAGCGACGCGCTGCTTGTCCGGGAGGCTCGCAGCTCGGAGACCGGCTCCGGTGAGCGCATCCGCAACCAGTCGGAGCGGCTCTGTGGTGCCTTGAGCCTCGAGGAGTAGTCGTGCTTTATGCTCGACATCGCGCACGGTGACGACGGGAGTCGCGGTGATCCGACGACGAGTGTCCGCTGCTCTTGCTAGCGTGTCCCGCCAGTCGGCCGTTAAGTCAAACGTGCCACTGTGCAGCTTCTGGTTCGCTCTCGGGTCAATGTGGAGAGATTCCAGCTGGGCGAGCGAGGTCAGCCCGAGCAGGGAGTCACCGCAAACGATGCGGTCGTTGAGGAAGCCGAAGGGCCTCTCCCTGTCCATGGTGACGAGCCAGAGCGACAGTTTTGCCATCTCGACGGCGAGCGGGTTGACGTCGACACCGTGAAGGCAGTGCTCGGCCACAAGCCGGCGGGCTCGCAGCACCACCGGAACCACTTCGGCGTCGGCTGCTCGTTCGTTGCGGTGCGCGAGCGCGCGGCTCGCTTCAAGGTCACCCTCGCCATCCCATGCCTCGACGAGGCGATCGGCGAGGTAACGGCAGGCGGCCACCAAGAAGGCCCCACTTCCCATCGCGATATCGGCTACGCGCAGTGCGAGAAGGTCGGTCGACGGCCGCAGCACCCACGTCGTTGCGTCGAGGCTCTCGAGCGGGCCAGGCCGGTAGACGAGCACCTCCAAAGTGTGACGAACGATTTCCTCGGTGAGGGAGCGGGGCGTGTAGTAGGCGCCCGTGGCGACCCGGCGGCTCGAGGGCGCAACATAGCGGCCGCCGGTGGGCGTGATGTCTGGGCGATCCCGATCATTGCAGCGAACCAAGGGCGCAAGCAGCTCAAGCTTCCTGTCGTCGACCCCGAGGGCCCGATGCAGATCCGCAATGACGGTGGCTGGGACTTCTTGGTGGAGCCAGTGCGCTACCGCCTTACGTCGAGCCGCGGTCGCTCTCTTTTCCCCGACGTAGGTCGTCGCCGCCCATTCTTCCAGGTCTCCGAGCGAATCGAGCGCTTCGCTAAGCCCAACGAAGGCGATCCCCTTTCTAGCTTGCTTCCGGAGCTTGATAATTGGTTCGCTCGCCGTACGGACCTCGAGTTCGAGGAGGCCCTCATAGACGTATCCGATCTGTTCCACGTCTAGAGCCCGGAAGGTGAGGCGCCGGCGCTCCCCGCGAAGGTGCACGTACTGGACTGCCTCGAGCATGCGGAGGACCGTGAGGTCATCGACCGGAGGCGGCGGGCCGTTCCGTCCTTCGAGCCACGGATAGCGGTCCGGGTCGAAGAGGTCGCCACCGTAGGGCGGGAGTCGGAGATCCTCGTGGGCGACACCACTATGCAGGGCCCGGGCTACAGCGAGGAGCCGGTGCCAGGCGCCTGTACGGTGCTCGAGTGTCTGCTCTCCATGGATGGCCGCACGCTGTTCGAGCTGCTCGACGAGTCGGCCAACGGAATAACTCGTGTCGTAGCGATCGTCGTCGCTCGGGAGGAGCCGGCGCTCCTCTGCAAACAGGAGAAAAAGCACCCTCATCATGATGGTGACGACAGCGGCGTAGAGATCGTCGTCACTCACGCCCGCGAGGACCGTTCCGCCCGCCTGGCGATCGAGGTCATCGAGACGATCGACGAGCATCTCGACGGCGGCTCGGACCTGATCGCCGAGCGCGACGGTGACCTCTTCTTGTGCTTCAGCACTGTGTTCGAGAAGGGCTGGAAGTCGCTCGTTGACGCCGACGCCGAGGAATCGTCTTCGCTCAAGGAGGGCAACGAAGCCGGCGAAGCTCTCAGGCTCCTCGCTCCACAAGCTCGCATCCCACACGGCTGATCCGACCGGCTTCCCCCGCGGCGCCCACACAACGGCCCACCAACGCCCATCAGAGACGAGGCCGATTGGCACGTCCCGCGCCCGCAACAAGGCGGCGAGACGTTCCACGGGACTTGCCGCCCAACCGGACTCGACGATCCTCACCAAGGGATGGTGTCCCCACGGCACCCACATGCCGAATAGCCTCCACGCGCTATCCGAATTCGACACTGCCGGAGCCATTTCCCGGCGTATGCCGTCGCCGTCCTCATCGTCCGCTTCGAGATTGAACTCGTCACTTTCGAGGCCTTCGTTACGATCGGAGGACTCATCCTCGTCGTCACTATCGAAGAAAAAGGCTAAATCGGGCCGCAGGATCACCCGATACTCGGCGACGACCTCGCTGAGCGCCGCAGGGAGGCCGGTGTCGTTGACGAACGCATCGCCCCAAGAGAGGGCCTCGCCAAAGATCACATGGGCGAGCCGAGCCCGACTTCTACCGGACGTCTCGAGCAGCTCAGCCACTGCAGCTCGTACGCGAGCGCGAATCTCGGTCGTTACGGCCGGAAGGCCGGCGGGCCAAGTCTGATCGGCCACGGGCGCTGTAATGAAGGGCCCCGATTGCTGGAGCAGCTCCAACCAGGCGTGCCGTTCGGCGGGACGCCTCCTGCCGGTCATCGGCGGTCCTGGGTGACTAACACCACAGCCACCGGGAAGGTCAGCGTCCGCACACCGAGATAGCGAAGTTCGACGGCAGCCCTCTCTTGCTCCCGGTCTTCGTCGAGGCGGTCCAAGCGCGCGCGCCAGGTAGCACGGTCGATCTCGAGCTGTCGCCGCTCTGGCTGGTCCAGATCGTCGAACCGGAGCTGCTGCGGCTTCGGCTCCCCGAGGGCGTCTGAAAGGCTAACGCGCATGTGCTCGATGACCGCGTCGATCCGCTCGAGGTCCTCGGCCTTGCGACGGGCCAAATCCCGTTCGAGCGCAGCGGTTCGGATCTCAGCGCGAACCGCGACGTCGTTCGCTAAGGGCTGCTTAATCTCGGACCAGATATTGCTCAGGCGCCGCGCGGCGGCCTGCGGCGACCGAAGACAGGCATCCGGATCGAGAGCCGCCTCGACCGACCGGCGCAGCTCCTCGAAGCGCCGCTCTTCAACCTCAATGCGACGAGATCGGCCCTGAGGTGGTACCGCCCGAGCAGCGAGAAAAACCTCCTCGTGTAGCCGGATCCCGTCGGCGCCAACGAGCACTAGGCGAGTGAGCGCCGTGACGAGGAGTTCTTCCGCGCCTATGTCATCGGGAAGCAAGGCGCTAACTCCGGTCACCCTGGCAAGGGTGCTCAGTTCGCCCCACAGGGCACTGCGCAGCAAGCGCTGCGCCTGGTCAACGAGGCGCCATCCAAGATGAGCATGAAAGACGTCGGGCCCACCGCGCTCCGCGTCGAAGGTGAGAGGCCGGCGGATGGAGCGATCGAGCGGGTCCTCGATCCCCTCGAGGGTGCGTTCCCAGCCACGGGTGAGAATGGGTGGCTCGATCAGTCCATCAGGGCGATCCACAAGAGGCGGCTGTCCGGCCAGAACGAGTGCCGTATCGACGATGCGACGGATGTTCGGGCCGGCAACGTGGAGCTGGCGCGTACTTGTCCTCAGTTGTTCGCGAAGACGAGCCGTCTCTGCTCGCAAGTCGAGCTCTGCTCGCAGTGGCGACGTGGACGGTTGCGCAGCGAACGGGTCCTCGAGGAGGGGTCGGCCGAGCATGCGCGACTCCACGGCACGAGCAAGCACAGGATTGACGCGGCCGAGGTCCTCTCGTTCCTGGGCAACCTTCTGGGCTACTCGGCTTAGGAACTCAAGGTCGGCTTCGTAGGATCCAGGGATGGCTGACTGCCAACCGGCGCCAACAAAGTGGGAAACGTGGACCGGGTGGCGCTGTCCGAAGCGGTCGACCCTTCCGATCCGTTGCTCAAGCCGGTTCGGATTGAAGGGGATGTCGTAGTTGATAACGCGACAGCACTGTTCCTGGAGGTCGATTCCCTCGCTTGCTGCGTCGGTCGCGAGCAGAATGCGGATCGGGTTGCGATGCGCGGCAGCCTGGAAGGCCGCTTTCAAGTGCTCGCGGTGGGCGTCGTCCATCTCGCCATTGAGCAACCCAAGCCGATCGCCGCCGAGCCCGCGGGCATTCAAGAGGCCGGCGAGCCATATCTGGGTATCGACGTATTCAGTGAAGACGATAACGCGCTCATCACCCCAGAAGCCGTCTGGCCGACAGATCCGATTGAGCTCCTCGACGAGCCGCTCCGCCTTGCTGTCGGCCGGTCCAACCTGGTGCCTGGCCCAGGCTCGTAGTCGCTCGAGGGCAGCATATGCATCCGGGGTTAAACGGGTTGCGGCACCAACGAGGAGGGCTGACTCCGATTCAGACCCGGCAGCGTCGTCGGGCTCGTCGTCCCAGTCATAGCCGGTGTCGACCGGGTCTCGGTTGTCATCAGCGGCGCCCTCCAGCGATGCGATATGGCGTTCTAGGGTTTTCGCGAAGGCGACCGGCGAAGAAAAAAGACGCTTCTTAAGGAGCAGCGTTACGAGGTCATTTCGCTTCCGTGATCCAGTTCGAAGCGCCGCGTATTCAGCGAGCAGGTCGTGGCCCGCCCGTTCCGACTCGCTGTAAGTCACCTCGAGCGCCTCGGCGGGCAGGCGCTCCGCGAACTCCTTGTTGCCATCGACGTCGACGATCGTGTCTTTTAGCCGGCGGACGAGGACGTCGCTCACATCCTCAGGGTTGGGCTCAACTCCGCGGGCGAAGCGGTGGGGGTCCACCATCTCAAGGAGAGCCTCCCACGACTCGCTGTACCCGTTGTGCGGCGTGGCGGAGAGCAGTAGTCGGTGTTGGCTGTGCTCGCTCAGTCGACGTACAGCTCTTGTCTGCTGGCTGTCGACTGCGTAGCCTCCGCGACCTTTGGCGGGCGCTGGCGGAGCACAGTGATGTGCTTCGTCGACCACCAACAGGTCGAAGAAGCCCAAGTGGGACATCGAGGAGTCCAACACCTCGTCGAGGAGCCTCTGTACCCTCGGCGTTCGCAGCCACGGCAGGCTGATGATGATCCGAGGAAACACGCCGAAAGGATTGGCCTGAAGTCCATGACTGCGCCGGAGTTCCTTGAGAGCGGCGGCATCGAGGATGGCGAAGCCAAGCCCGAACCTGTCTCGCATCTCGTCTCGCCACTTGAGTGTGAGCGACGCTGGGCAGACGACAAGCACTCGGCGAGCGCGGTGACGTAAGAGCATCTCTTGGATGACCAACCCGGCCTCGATCGTCTTGCCGAGTCCGACGTCGTCAGCGACAAGGAGCGCTACGCGCGGCATGCGAAGGGCCTTTGCCACAGGCTCGAGCTGATAGTCCTTGATCTGGATCCCGGCGCGAAACGGCGCCTGCAGCGTCGTGAGGTCTGCAGACGCGACCGTCCCCCAGCGAACGGCGTCCACGAGCGCTGCGAGCGTCTGGGGCTCATCCCACTGCGAGGGTTCAGGCACCTCAGGGAGGGCACCGGAGGGCAGAACCGCGCGCCCTGGCTCCACCTCCCAGATGACCGAGAGCTCTTCCCCAAGGTCATCCTCCGACACCGACATCAACGTCACAAGTGTGCGTCCGGGCAGGACCGCGGGAGCGAGCTCGTCAGCAGGCAGCGTGGACTCACTCAGGTCCGAAACGATCCACTGCTGACCACGAACCTGGACGAGATCCCCAACCTCGACCGCGGCTGCCACGCTCACGATTGCCGAACGTAGTCCACAGAAAGCACATAGGTAGGAACCGGCGAGGCGCCCAGGAACGTCATGGCTTGGAGTTCACGGCAGAGGCGCACGGTCATCGGTACTGGCTCGACCTGACGCGCCAGTCAACGACCGCCCGGGCCTCGATGACACAGCCCTCGGGTAAGCCAGTTACTGACTCATCCAGAGTGACCCGAGGGA
>PMVZ01000305.1 GCA_003166375.1 Acidimicrobiaceae bacterium
CGACGCCGGTGGCCCGCGCCGCTGTCGTGCGGCCGTTCGTGACCCAACGCCATAGCAAGCCCCAGGTCGTGGCCCCGGCCCGCTTCTCGGACGCGCAGGAGATCGGCGACATGGTCAAGGCGAGCTCGCCGGTCATCGTCAATCTCCAGGCGAGCGAGAAGGACCTGGCCCGGCGCATGATCGACTTCTGCTCGGGCCTGACCTACGCACTCGGGGGATCGATGGAGAAGGTCGCAGAATCGGTGTTCCTGCTGACACCGTCAAATGTCGAGGTCTCCCCCGAGGAGCGCCAGCGTCTTCAAGAGAACGGGCTGTTCAGGTCCTGAGACTCGCTGCGCTCACGAAGGCCGCGGTTCCGATCGACAGGGGCACCGACTCTTGACCTATGTGATCGACCTCCTCAACCTCTTCTTGTTCGTGCTCGTGATCCGGGTGGTGCTCTCCTACATCCCAGCGCCTCCGGGCTCGGCGTTGGTGCCGATCACCCGGTTCTTCGAAGCGATCACCGAGCCGGTGCTGCGGCCGGTACGCCGCATCGTGCCGCCGCTTCGCGTGGGCGCCACGGCCGTGGATCTTTCACCGATCATCGTTTGGATTGTCATCTTGATCGTGAGGGGGCTGCTGTAGGTCCACGACCCGCAGCATCCACCATCTTTTCCCGGGCGACCGATACCATCCGGGCATGGATCTGTCTGCAAAACTCCTGCGAGAGGTTGAGTTTCGTACGAGCCTTCGGGGCTACGACACCGATGAGGTGGACGAGTTCCTCGAGAAGGTCGCAGTAGCGGTCGAGGAGCTGCAAGAGAAGATGCGCCAGCTTGCCTACCGGGCCGAGCGCGCAGAGCGCTCGGTCTCCGACAGGGCGGCCGAGGAGGACGACGACAGCATCCGCCGCACTCTCGTGCTCGCGCAGAGAACTGCAGACCTCGCCGTTCGCGAGGCACAGGAACAGGCTGCGGTGCTCATGGACACCGCGCGCAGCGAGTCCGAGAAGCTGCGGACTGACGCACGAGACGAAGCGCAGCGCGTCACCTCCGAAGCCGAGCGCCGCCATGGCGAGGAGATGTCCCGGTTTCACGGCGAGCGGGCCCTGGTGAGCGGCGAGCTCAAGGAGCTGTCGGAGCTGCTCGACTCGGAGCGCAAGAGGTTGACCGAGTCGTTGCGCACGGCTCTCGCCTTGGTCGACAAGACGCTCACGCCTTCGAAGGAGATGTCGAAACGTCGTCGGGCCCTGGCCCATCCCGAAGAGGGGCTTCTGGATGAGATCGAGGCTCAGATCGACGAAGACGCTGCAGCGGCGGCACCGTCAGTCCCGTCTCCCGATGACGCCGGCGGCGCGGAGGACGAAGGCGGTCGGGCGAACCTTGCCCCAGTTCCGCCCCTCGAGGACTCGGGGCCGCCCACCGAGGCGTGGCACAGCGAGTCCATGACCATCTTCAGCCCGGGCGACGACAACGGCGGGACAGAAGCCGATCCTGGCCCGCGCTACTTCGGTTCCATGGGATCGGACTGGATCGCCTGAGCTTTCACTCAGCCGTCCTTGCTCGATCGGCCGGAGCATTCGCCCGGCCGTCGTGCTCAGCCGAGGCGCCGGATGCGGACGACGACGACATCGCCGTTCGACAGCTCGCCCACGGCCGTGAAGACGTCGTCGGGCTTGGTCGTCTGTGCCTGGACCTCTGCCAGAGCCGCGATTTCGATCTCGGTCGCGAGCACCTGGGCCGCGATGTGAGCTCTCCACTGCTCGACAACGGCGGCTGAAGCATCCGGGAGCCCGATCCACAGTCGGATCCGGTCCGTGACCTTCAGTCCTGCGTCGCGGCGAGCTCGTTGCACGAAACGGATGACGTCCCGGGCGAGGCCCTCGGCCTCCAGTTCAGCAGTGGTCTCGAGGTCGAGCGCGACGATCCCCACCTCGCCGGGAAGCGTCCGGCTGGAGCCTGGGTCCGAAGGCCGCAGGCGCAGCTCGAATTCGCCCTGCTCGAGCTGTACCCCGCCTGCCTCCACCGTGCCGTCGGAGAGCCGCGACCAGTCGCCTCTCCTCGTTGCGGCGATGACGTGCTGAGTGCGTGCTCCGAGCCTCGGGCCGAGCGCGGCAGGGATGACGTTGAGAACGGTCTCCGCCAGCTCGCCGACTGTCTCGGCCAGCTTGACCTGCTGCACGTTCACCTCGTCGGCGATCAGGTCCGCGTAGGCCAGGAGGCGGCTTGCACCCGGCGCCGCCACCGTCAATGACGACAACGGCAGGCGCGCCCGGCGCCCGGCCGCCTTGCGGATCGAATGGCCGGCCGAGCACACCTCTCGGGCGAGGTCCATGGCCTCGACGAGGTCGGGGTCCGAAGGCAGTTCGTCGGCGTCCGGCCACGCCTCGAGGTGCACGCTGCGCTGCCCGGTCAGCCCCCGGTAGACGGCCTCGGTGAGAAACGGGAGGAATGGTGCCGCGACCCGGCAGAGCACTTCGAGGACCGTGTGCAGCGTGTCGTAGGCGTCCTGCTTGTCGTCGGGCGGGGCCCCTCCGACCCCCGGGGTCGAGGGCGTGGCCCCGGCGTTCACGGGGCGCCAGAAACGGTCGCGACTGCGGCGCACGTACCAGTTGGTCAGCGCGTCGAGGAACGACGAGATATGACCGGTCGCGCCGGCGAGGTCGTAGGTGTCCATGGCCGCCGTGACGTCCTCCACGAGCCGGCGCGTCTTGGCGAGGACGTAACGGTCGAGCACGCCGGTCTGGTCGGTCCGGACCCGTCCCCCGAGGCCGTCCGCATTCGCGTACATGGACAGGAAGTACCACGTGTTCCAGATCGGGTTGCAGACCAGGCGGATGGGCTCGGCCAGCCCCTTCTCCTCGATGGTGACGTCGCTGCCGCGCAGCACGGGCGAGCTGAGCAGGTACCACCGCATCGCGTCGGCCCCGTAGGCGGCGAACACCTCCTCGGGATCGGGGAAGTTGCGCAGCCGTTTGGAGAGCTTCCGGCCGTCGTCGCCGAGCACGATGCCGTGCGCGATGCAGGCCTTGAAGGGGGGCCTGTCGAACAGGGCCGTCGCGAGCACGTGCAAGGTGTAGAACCAGCCACGGGTCTGGCCGACGTACTCGACGATGAAGTCGGCGGGGAAGTGCTCCTCGAACCTCTTGGCGTGCTCGAAGGGGTAGTGCAGCTGTGCGAAGGGCATGGACCCGGAGTCGAACCAGCAGTCGAGGACGTCGGGGATCCGGCGCATCGTCGAGACACCGGTTGGGTCGTCGGGATTCGGCCGGGTCAGCTCGTCGATGAACGGGCGGTGCAAGTCCTCCGGCCGCACGCCGAAATCNNGGCGTCCCCCAGAAACGGTTCCGGCTGATCGACCAGTCCCGCGCCCCCTCCAGCCACTTGCCGAAGGCACCGTCGCGCACGTGCTCGGGCACCCAGGCGATCTGCTGGTTGAGATCGACCATGCGGTCTTTGATCGCTGTCACGCGCACGAACCACGAGCTCATGGCGCGGTAGATGAGCGGCGTGTCGGTCCGCCAGCAATGCGGGTAGCTGTGGGTGTAGTCCTCGGCCCTCACCAGCGCCCCCGCATCGCCGAGCCGGTCGACGATCATGGCGTTGGCATCGAAGACCTGCACTCCGGCGAGATCGCCTACCTCGGCGGTGAAACGTCCCCGGTCGTCCACGGGGCAGATCACGGCGATCCCGGCCGCGTCGCAAGCGCGTTGGTCGTCCTCACCGAACCCTGGCGCCATCTGCACGATGCCGGTGCCTTCGTCCATCGAGACGAAGTCCTCCCCGAGGACCACGAATGCGCGGGGCGTGTCCGAGAAGTACCCGAACAGCGGTCGGAATCGGCGCCCGACGAGCTCCGCACCGGTCACGGTGCCCAGGATCTCGGCACCGCTGAGCGTGNNGCGAGCGCCAGGTTCGACGGCAAGGTCCATGGCGTCGTTGTCCACGCGAGCATCCCGAGCGGTCCTCGCAGCAGCTCAGGCCCGTCACCCACCGGCTCCAGGTCGAAACGCACCGTCACCGCCGGGTCGGTGCGATCCCGATAGGAGTCGTCCTGGCGGGTCTCGAAGTTCGAGAGCGGGGTCTCGCATTCCCAGCAGTAGGGCAGGACCCGGAAGCCTTCGTAGGCAAGCCCCTTGTCGTAGAGGCGTTTGAAGGCCCAGAGCACGCTCTCCATGAAGGCGAGGTCCATGGTCTTGTAGGTGTCCTCGAAGCTCACCCAGCGGGCCTGGCGCGTCACATAGCGTTCCCAGGCGTCGGTGGTCCGCTGCACGATCTGGCCGCAGTAGGAGTTGAACCTGTCGATGCCGTAGGCGATCACGGCTTGGCGGCCGGAAAGACCGAGCTCCTGTTCAGCGGCCATTTCGGCCGGGAGGCCGTGGCAGTCCCAGCCGAAGCGGCGCTCGACGCGATGGCCGAGCATCGTCTGGTAGCGAGGGACGGCGTCCTTCACGAAGCCGGTGAGGAGGTGGCCGTAATGAGGCAGCCCGTTCGCGAACGGGGGCCCGTCGTAGAAGACGTACTCGGTCTCGGGGCCGTGCATGGCCACCGATGCCTCGAAGGTGCGGTCCGATTGCCAAAAGGCGAGCGTCTGCTCCTCGAGGGAGGGGTAGCGCGGCTGCGCGGGGACCTGCGGATAAGGGCTCGCGCCGGGTGCCTCTGCCATGGCCATACAGTAGGCGGCCATGGCAGATGACTTTTTTGACGTCGAGTCGCCCGAAGGCGGACCCGTCGGCATCGTCTTGCGGGTCCGTGTCCAGCCCGGCGCCGGCCGTTCGTCGGTCACCGGACGTCACGGCGACGCGCTCGCTTTGAAGGTGGCCGCTCCGCCCATCGGGGGCCGTGCGAACTCGCAGTGTGTAGAGTTCGTCGCGGACCTGCTCGGTGTTCGCAAGTCTCAGGTAGAGATCGTCTCGGGGGACAAGAGCCGGCTCAAGCGCATCCGCGTCGCCGACATCGACCCTGACCGGGCGCGCGACGCGATCGCTCAAGAGCTCCGCTCGGCAACTGCCCGGCCCGGATCGCACGAACGCACCGAACGGCCGGGTCGATCGAGAGCTTGAGGTCGGCCATGTGCTCTGGCGACTGGTGGCCGGTACGGCTATCGTCGGTCACCCTCGCCGCGACAGGAGGGACCGATGGTGTCAATGACCATGGTGGCGGCTGACGCTGAGAAGGGAGTCGTCGTGAAGGCGAACGCCCCGAAGGCGTCCGCGAAAGCTGCGACGCCCAGGACGGCGACTGAGTCGTCGAAGAAGGCTGCTTCCGCGGCCAAGGCAAAGGTGCCCG
>PMVZ01000256.1 GCA_003166375.1 Acidimicrobiaceae bacterium
CGAACCCGCGACCCTCACCTTGGCAAATATACGAGGGCCAGATTTACTACCTACATCTGCATGAATACAGGCCGCGCAATCGGCCTTTTCAACTTACCATAAATGACCGTGATTTATCCCTATTGACTATGGCGTGTGCGTTTTTCGTGGTGCACGGACCACGGGATTCTGCACCACATGCACCACGGCGACAATGCGTCACACCAAGGAGAGCAGCTCCTTGACAGCGGTGTCGTCGCTCATCTGGTTCTCGTTATGACGAAGTTCCAACGCTGCATTCACCGCAGCAATGAAGTGAGCCGCCTCTCTCTCCTCTGGTTCGAGCTTCTCGAGCCAGTCGGCCACGTCCGACCAGCGCCACAGCCTGCCGCGCTCTCTGCCGTGGGAGACGGGGGGCGGGAACCCTCCTGGGCCACGTCTGCCAGCAATCAGGAGGCGAACGCTCTCCCTCGTCCGATCCAAGCGTTCGGCGATCTCTGCCATCGTCACGATGTCGTCCGGCTCGACGCGCCGAACCCGAAGGGACGGCGCCGACTCGACCTGGCGGACAGCGCTCAGCACCGCCTCCGAAAAAGACGGGGCTGCGCGGATAAACTCGCCGTAGCCGACACCGTCGATCACCCCGAAGGTCGCGTCGTCACAGCCTGCCTCGAAGAGGGCGCGGGCGACCCCCTCGTCGGACAGGTCTCCCTCGATCACAAGGGTGAACTCGTGCTCACTCATCGTCTGCCGCCTTCCTCTCGCACGCGTATACGGCACGCCGGATCTGCTTGGCGTGGTTTCCCGCCACCCGCTGCGTCGACCAGATCCACACCAGGCAGTCGTGCCCTTCTCGCTCACAGGTCGCTCGACCCCAGGGATGGCCGGGGCGGGGAGCCTCGATCAACCAACCGTGTGCCTCCGCGAAGTCGAGCGCCTCCTCGACCTCCTTCTCCGGATGCCGAGGTCTTCCCGCCATGTTGACAGATTACAACGCTCCGTTGCGTAGTGTCAACAAATGCCGTCGCGTTGGATTGGAGGACTCGCCAGCGGAGCAAACCGCCGCCGCCTGGGTACGGTGTGAACCGTGCCCAGGGTGCCAACGATGGAGTCGCTCATCGACGAGATCACAGTCGACGCTCACGACGTCGATGAACAGCTTATGGGCTTCCTACAGGTCTTCTTGGACGAGGTGGCGGTCCCCGCCCCCGCCACCCTGCTCGAGATCGTCGTCGAGGTGACGGGTTTCGATTCGGAAGGGGACGAGCGACGCGGCCTGGTTGCCCACTGCAGGCACGGAGACCGTGCCGGCACCGTGTCGCTCGCCGATCTCCGTTTCGATCCGCACTCGATCGCAGGGTGGCTTCACGCCGCGTACCGGACCTGGCTGTGCCTGCCGCCGTTCCCTGCTCGCCGTCCCGCGAACTGGAGCTGGCCATCTTGACCGCACGGAAGCCTCAGCCAACCCCGGCTCTCGACAAGCTCGCAGGCAGTGAATGCAGCCTGCTGCTCACTGCGCTTCTCGCGTCGCACCCCGACTTGCGCGGAGAGGCCGAGCACCTCGCGCTGGCTCTTCTCGCGGACAGCGACGCCGACGAGGTCGCCGAATCCATCGAATGGGAGCTCCGTGCGGCCGATCTCGACCACCTCGCCTCACGCGCGGGTCGCGTTCGCGGGAGGGGCTACGTGCACGAGAGTGAGGCGGCAGCCGAGATCTTGGAGGAGTTGCTGCAACCCGCGCTAGACGACATGGCCAGGCGGGCCAGCCTTGGACTCGAAGACGCCGCAGGCCGGATCGGTCTCGGACTGTTGAGCGGCCTCTCGCGATGTCGCGACGGCGTCGAGATGGGCACCGTGCTGGCATATGCAGGACCGGACACGATCGACGAGCTGGTGAGGTCGGTGCAGCGGGTCATGGCCACGGCCAACGTTCGGCTGCCAACCGATCCGACGAGACTGGAGCCACACCGCCGGACGAGGTGACGGGCCGGTCCGACGACAGCGAAACTGCGAGCAACCGACCATCGACGACCATGACTGCACGCGCCTGCCGCTTACGATTGGCAAAGGCGGTGCCGAGCCCCGGCTGCTGCGGTGATCCGCAGCGGCGTGCCGACCGTCAGGAGGACACCGACCGGAACGTGCGTCGAACGCGGGCGAGCACTTTGCGCGTCCCGCGATTGTCCGGGTCGGTCACGTTCGCCACCACCACGGTCACCGGTGTCCGGGTACCGCGACGACCGAGGATGTCGGCGAAGAGCTCCTCGTCCTTGCGGATGCGGTTCACGTCGGCGGCCATCTGTTCGGCCGCAGCGCGATCGCTGTCGTGGCGGACGTTGAGGACGACCATCTGGGCGTCCTCGATGCCGGCGTAGCGATCGGCGACCGCCCAGCGCGCTCGGGGTTTCGCAGCTCGCAGCCCGCCGCTCTTGCGAAGGTCGGCGAGCAGCTTGAGCCGCACGCTCTCGAGCAACGCCTCGTGCCCGCGGCCCATCTCGGCGAATACTGGACCGCCCGCCCAATCGAGAAGGTTGATGACACTATCCGACTCGCTCAGTACCTGCTCGAGCACAGCGGTGTTCGTGCGATCGTCTGTCGTCGGCGAGCGCCGCACGAAGAGCTCGTCGCCGTTGGCTGGTGCGGGTGCGACGAAGACCTGGAGGTCGACGAACTCGAGCGGGCTGTCTCCTTCGACGACGACCCCCTCGGAGTAATCCGTCATGAGCTCTGTCATGAAGAAGGCGTCGTGCTCGCTGCCGTCGCCCGGGAACCTAAACAGAGCGGTACCGCTGGCCCCCGCCTGCCGGTAGCGGCGAAGCTCGGGGTGCGTGCGCGGGGAGCTCTCCCGCGGCTGTGTGAGCGTGTCGTCGCGCCTGCAGCGCGCGACGATGACAAGGGCGTCGCTGCACTCCAGCATCGCCTCGACCAAGGCCGTCTTCCCGGCCTTCGCTGGCCCGGCCACGTGAACGAACGCTCGCATTCTCATCGCAGGAACCAAGCACGGCGGCAGCAGTGCCCACTCACAGGCCGAGCTCCCTGCCGAGGACTCTGGACACGAAGCCTCCTCCACCCTCGCCGAGGACGATCTCCTCTATACGTTCTCGTGTCTCTGCCACCCGGTCGCTCTTCTCGGCCGCCTGCATCGTGTTGGCGTACGCGCTCCAGACATCAGCGCCTGCGACCTCGTAGCCGTACCCTTTCGCGAGCCAGCGCAGGGCGAGGAGCCCGGCACCGCGGGCGAAGTCGGGTTGGCTCTCGGTGAAGTCGCGACAGGCGCGGCTGAGCGTCCTCGGGTCGCAAGGGCCGGCGTCGGCGAGAGCGAGCGCCTCATCGTAGAGACCGGCTTCCTTGGCTGCGGCGAACCATTTCGCCTCCTCTCCCGGCGTCGTCGCCGCGAGGTCGGCCAACAGCTCGTGGGCGTCTTTGTGCGGGTACTTCTTGGCGACTGCCCGGAAGGTCGCCAGGTAAGTGCCGCGGCGGTTCGCCCGCAGGCCGTAACGCGAGTAGGCCTCGTCGACGAGCCCCGAGGAAAGGAGGATCTCCTCGCACATCGCGTCGACCTCCTCGTCGTAGGTCCACGGCCCGCGGCACGACTCGGCGTAGCGCACCGCCTCGGCCTTCTTTCCCATGGCGGCGAGCGCCCTCACGGCCCAACGCTTGTACGGCCAGATCGTGTCGACGTCGAGTATCTCGACGATCTCCTGGTAGCGCTCTGCCGCGTAGAGCGCGCTCATGCATGCCGAGGTGCCGTGGAAGTGGCCGTGGAGCGCCGGGTCGGGACTGAGGGCCATGCGCGTCACGCCGGCCAGCCGGTCCGCCCAGGCGGACGCGACCTGCTGCGAGGCGCAGAGTGCTCCCCAGTGCTCGGCAAGGCTCTCGATGTACGGCATCTGGTCGGCTTCGTGGGCCGCCCACAGCCGGTCGAGCCAGCCGTTNNNNCCCCTCGGCGCCGAGCAATGGGTCGCGGCGGGCGACCCCTTTGATCTCCGTCACCGCCTGCTTCACGCGCTGGACGGCGGGCTGGGATCTCCAGCCGAAGGCATGCCGCCTAAAGCGCGCCTTGAACTCCCAGCGGTACGGGTCAGGTCCGCTCACTTGCCAGTCATCGAGCCCCGGCAGACTGCATCCGCAGCCCCAGCTTGTGAGCGTGGCTGCAAGAGCGAGGTGCTCCC
>PMVZ01000143.1 GCA_003166375.1 Acidimicrobiaceae bacterium
GACATTGAGGGCCCCGGGCCGCCGGCAACCTGGCGCTTTACTACTTGGCCGACCACCGTGGAACCAATCATGCGTCGAGCGGTGATCAGCAGCGGTGACCCGTTGGTTGAGACATGCGACACCCAAAGGATCTTGTTGGTGTGGGTCTTCGGCGGTGGTGCAAGCAATGGGTACGCAAAGAGGAGTGCCGCGATGCCACCGTCCCTGGAAAGCTCGTAGTGCATCCTGGGCTTGGGCTCGCTGAAGCCGCTCCGAGCCCAGGAGGGAATGACGCCATAGACGACATGGGGCGCACAGCGACCAGCAGTCGAGACGACAGCCGAGGATGTCCCCGACGCTTGAGCGGGGGCGCTGAGCCCGAGGGTTGACGCACCAACTGTGAAAGCGACTAACGCTGTCAGGCCTCTTAGCCGCTTAGAAGCGACACGAAATCGGCACCCCGTGATCGCCGCGGGACCGAGGGTCGGTTTCACGAGTCAAAGTCAAGCACGACGCATCACGGAGAACAACGCGCGCGCGTCGAGGGAACCCCATATTTCCTTGAGGACTTCGGGTCATCCCGACCCGTCGTTCCGCGTGGGTGCCCTGTCAGCCGACGGCAACGTTCGGCTCGCGTGTTCTGATCGCGCCTGCCCACGACCGGCGCTCCAACGGAGCCTGAGTCACGACACCGTCGTCGGTGGATGAGGCTTCTGGTAGCGGTTGCAGGTCCGTCACGACTGCCCAAGAGGCGCTTCGCCCGGCCAAGATGATGGGGCCTTGGTGGCCCAATTGCGGGTCCCGGTGATGTCTTGCAAGATGTAGCCATGACGGACGAAGGCCTCCCGGTCGCCCCTCACGATGCTCGAGCGAAGCCTGAGCTCCGGGCCTCCGATGAAGAAAGGGAGCGGGTTGTTGAGGTCCTCAGTGATGCGGCCGGCAACGGGCGGCTGACGGCGGCTGAACTCGATGAGCGCCTGGAAGCGGCGCTGACGGCTCGCACGAGTGGGGAACTGGCGGTGCTGACGACTGACCTACCCAAGGGGGTCGCGGCAGGGGTAAAAGACGTCGTCCGGCTCGATTTTCAGGGCGGGAGCGCCGCGCGGCGCGGCCGGTGGATCGTCCCTCGAAGGATGGAGATCCGCGCCGTCGGCGGGTCGGTGAAACTCGACTTCACCGACGCAGTGATCACCAGCCCAACGCTCGACGTTCAGGCCGAGGTCCGGGGCGGGCGGCTCATCCTGTTGACCCGGCCGGGCATCGAGGTCGATGTTGATGACGTGGCGGCGCGTGGGGGACGCGTCAGAGTGCGTCCGGAACGTAGCCCCAACCAACCCATACGCCTGATGATCAAGGTCTCCGGCGAGGCCCATGGCGGCAATGTGGTCGTGCGCCCGCGGCACCGGACTCTCTGGAAGTGGGTGCTTCGCAGGCCTAGGCCGTAGCGCATTTCTGGACCAGGACCGATGCCGGAGCGCGTCGAGGAAACGGAAGTTTCTCTTGCCGCTGTTGACAATCAACTCGACCGCAGGCACGTCGAAGGCGTCCGCCTTTTGCTGCCTTCTGTGGTGCCCCGAACGCGGTAAGCACCGAAGCCCTGTGCGCCACAAAACGCCGGCAGGAGGGCGCAAAGCCGTCGTTATCGGGTGGCTGCTCTCGCTCTCCTGACGATCGACAGGCCGCTCAGATCAGATCGTCGGTCGCAGACATCACCCGACGCCCGACGCCCTGCAGATAGGTTGCTCTGGGTGCGTCGGGCGGTGATCCTGGCCGGAACGGGGGCTATCGGGTGGGCGACCGCCCGCCGGCTGGTCGTTGCCGGTTGGGAGGTGATGGTGACGGGGCGGGATCCGGCGGGCGTCCCGCCCGGCCTGGCGGGCTTGGGCGCGCAGTTCCTCCAAGCCGACCGGCACGAACCGGCATCCCTCCCAGACGCCCTCGGCAGCGGGGCGGACTTGGTGGTCGATTGCGCCTGCTACACGGCAGCCCACGCCGCCGCTCTCCTCCCGCTGCTCGGCGATGTCACTTCGACGGTGATGATCTCCAGCAAGGCCGTCTACATCGACGGGCAGGGAAGGCACTCCAACTCCGACGAGCCACCCCAGTTCGAGGCGCCGATCACCGAGAGCCAACCCACCCTCCGCCCCACCGACGCCCACCACAACTCTCGGGAGGGCTACCGACCCAACAAGGTCGCCGCCGAAGACACCCTCCTCTCCAGCCACCACCCCATCACCGTGCTGCGACCATCGAAGATCCACGGCGCTCGGAGCCGGCAACCAAGGGAGTGGTTCTTCGTCAAGCGGGCCTTGGACCGGCGACCCGTCGTCCTCCTCGCCCGGCGCGGCGCGGGCGCGGACCACCCCAGCGCTGCGCTCAACATCGCCGCCCTCATCGAGACCGTCGCAGACCGACCCGGTCGAAGGGTCCTCAACGCCGCCGACCCCGACTGCCCGGACGGCCGCACTATTGCTGCGATCATCGCTGTCCACCTAGGCCACACCTGGCGGCAGGTCCTGCTCGACGAGACGGCTCCCGACGGGCTCGGAACCCACCCCTGGGACCGAATCCCACCCATCATCCTGAACACCACCGCAGCGAGAACGCTCGGCTACGCCCCCGTCGGCGATTACCAGACACCCGTCACCGCCGATCTCGACTGGCTCGTCGCCACCGCCACCAGCGATTAGGCCGCCCACCAGCTTCCACCACCCTGGGACCCAACCTCTATGGCACTGACCGACTCCTACGCCGACGAAGACAGGTACGTTCACCTCCACCACACATAACTGCGTCAGAGCCCTTCCAGTGGTGCGCTCGGCACGCCGTCCGGAATCGGCAGAGCGGCTCGGCGGTGGGCGGGGTCGACGCGATCTTCGTTCCGGTGGCCGCCTGCCATGCCGCTATCATCGCAGCGTCGCTTGACATCGCTGTACCCGCTCTCACAGACTCCAACATGGGAACTCGAACGGACGGCATGTGGTGGGGAACGGCAATAGAAGCGCCTGACCCGGGCGCCTTGGCCAGGTTCTATTCTGAGCTGCTCGGGTGGCCCATTGGTCACGAGGAACCAGGAACAGCCATCCTCGCCGCTCCCCAGGGATCGATCTTTCTCGTCTTTCAGCAAGCGGACGGCTACCAGACCCCAGTGTGGCCACCAGCCGACGGGCAACAGCGCCCGATGATGCACTTCGATTTTCAGGTTGGTGATCTCGATGCCGCGGTCGCCGATGCGGTCGCTCTGGGCGCCTCTTTGGCTGCTGCTCAACCGCAGGAGAACGTCCGTGTGCTCCTTGACCCAGCCGGACATCCCTTCTGCCTGTGCCTCGAAGCGGACTGATCGAAGAAGGGCGCATCGGCATGCCCTGGCGTCGGGGCCCAGTTACACATAACCATCTGTCCCGGCGCGGAACGGCGATAGGGCGCACGCATCACCGTCGCTATGGGCGGTTGGCACCGACACACCGCTGGGCGCCGTATCGGGTGTTATGCGCTGTGTCAGCCCTGCAGGAGTCCTTACCTGCTGTGGCACAAATGTACGGCTGGGTCGCGATTCCCTGATCAGGTCCTCCACTGATGACGTCCCGCCGAGTGGTGGAGAAGTGATCTCCGGTGTGGTGATGGTAGGTGGATCGACGGCCGTGTGCGTCTGGCCCTGGGCTAGCAAGCTTGGGCCCTCGTGGACGAACATGGAACGCGTGAGTGACCAACCCGCACGATGGAGCCAAGCAACCGTCTACCCCGACATGTGGGCTGACCCGAACGACGACCCCCGCAATAGCGAAGGAGTCAGTCCGGACGGCGAGCTTGCGACGCTACAGGACTACCTGACGCACTACCGGATGACCCTGCGGATGAAGTGCGAGGGCCTGGATGCGGCGCAACTGACTCGTCGGTCGGTTCCGCCGTCGACGATGTCGCTGCTGGGTTTGCTTCGGCACCTCGCCGAGGTGGAACGGGACTGGCGCAACTGGATCAACAACGGCGATCCGCTGCTGAAGCTGTACGGCGAGGGTGACGCGGACTTCGACGGAGCCGTCGCCGAGCATGTCGCGGTCGACGCTGCGTACTCCGCTCTGGCGCGCGAGCAGGCCGCGACCGACGCCGCGCTGGCCGAGCACCCGGATCTGAGCGAGCGTCTGGGGAAGAACGGGATCGCAGTTCGGGAGCTGATGGTGCACAGGATCGAGGAGTATGCCCGTCACTGCGGGCACGCCGACCTGTTGCGCGAGTGCATCGACGGAAGGGTAGGCCAGTGACGGAGGGCCGGGTTGCATCCGCCATCGGAGGCGTACGCAGGATTGCACGACAATTCGGCGCGGGGTCAACCGAAACCAGTGCACCGCTGCCATGCCACAACTCGGATTCAGGTGCGCAACGTGACCGCCAACCCAAACGGTGGATGGGTCATCCAGGTGGCTCGTAACTTGGCCGCCGATCTCGAGGAAGCCGGGCGGCGCTTCTGCTTCCTCATCCGCGACCGGGACACGAAGTTCACTAGTTATGGTTTCGACAACGGCG
>PMVZ01000103.1 GCA_003166375.1 Acidimicrobiaceae bacterium
CGGCTCGAGCGGGCCATCCAGCTGTTGCACGACGATCAGGTAGCTCGGGAGGCGTTCCGCTTCGCCAATCAAGCGATGGCGAACCAGCGGGTGCGGAGCGAACTCGTTCGCCGACGCACGGCTGAGCCGAACGCCAACGTCAAGTCGCTTCTCGCCGAGCTCGACTCGCCGACGACGCACAGCTGGCGACCGTTCCAGTTGGCATTCATCTTGCTCTGCCTACCCGGGCTGACCGACCCAGCCCATCGCGATGCCAGGCGTGGCCCACTTCTTCACGGCGAGACGCAGCTCTTGTTCTTTCCCACCGGTGGCGGCAAGACAGAGGCCTACTTGGGGCTCACGGCCTATGCCATCGCCATCCGGCGCCTGCAAGGAGTCGTCGGTGATGGGGCAGAAGCACGCAACGGCACTGAGGGCATCGCCGTCCTCATGCGCTACACGCTTCGTTTGCTGACGGCGCAGCAGTTCCAACGTGCGACCGCGCTCATCTGCGCGTGCGAGCTGCTGCGCCAAGAGCACGTGGCCGCCAGCGACCTGCGCTGGGGCAGCACACCAGTGCGGATCGGTCTTTGGGTCGGCGTAGGCGTCACGCCAAATACCTTTGACGACGCTCTTCGCCAGCTGGAAGATGCCACATCAACCGCCGGCGAGGGCCAGGTGGGGGGACTGCAGCAGTTCGCCACTTGCCCGTGGTGCGGCACGCCGATCGACCTCGGCCGAGATGGCTTCGCCGACAAGCTACGCCGTCGGATCCACCTCTTCTGCGGCGACTCTGACGGACGCTGCCCCTTCAGCCGGGCCCGAGGCAACGAGGGAATACCAGCGATCGTCGTCGACGAAGAGATCTACCGCCTTACCCCGGCCCTCCTTATCAGCACGGTCGACAAGTTCGCTCAGCTGCCATGGCGCTCGGCGACAGCGCACCTTTTCGGCCACGTCACAAGCTGGTGTCCTCGCCACGGCTATCGCGATCCCGACACCACCGACTGGTGCAAAGACGGCGGCCACCCGAGAGCGAGAGACCTTCCCGCCGTGCAGCCGAGCCCCGTGCAACGCCTCCGGCCTCCTGATCTCATCATCCAAGACGAGCTGCACCTCATCAGCGACGCTCTCGGCTCCATGGTCGGCCTCTACGAAACGCTCATCGACAATCTCTGTACTCGGATTGAAGCGGGCACGCCTGTCCGACCGGTCTTTGTCGCCTCAACTGCGACGGTACGAAGGGCGCGGGCTCAGGTGCAGCAAGTCTTTGCCCGCGAGCTCTCAGTGTTCCCGCCACCGCTGATAGACGCTGGCGACACCTTTTTCTCCCGGCCCGTCGCTCCGTCACCCGCTACGCCGAGCCGAAGGTACCGGGGAGTGCTCGCGCCTGGCGAACGCCTCACGGCTGTCGAGATTCGTGTCATGACAGCGCTTCTCGAGTTCGGCCAGTACCTCTTCGATCGCTACGGCACTGCGGCTGACCCCTACATGACCGTCGTTGACTACTTCGCGAGCACTCGCGAGCTCGCCGGAATGCGGCGCCTCACCGAGGACGACGTCACCGACCGCCTCGGCCGACAGGCGGCCCTCGTACGGCGGAGGCGGCCGACAGTGGCGGAGCTGACAAGCCGGATGGACAGCAGCAAGATCATCCAGTCGCTTGCTGATCTCGAGCGCCCCTTCGACCCGGTTCAAGACAGCACGGCCGGGCAAGAGGCGCTCCGCCAGCTGCGGAAGGACGACCGCACCGCCTGGGAGCAGACAATCCGGCCCGGCTACCTCCGCCCGATTGACGTCCTCCTCGCCACTTCGATGCTTCAGGTCGGAGTCGACGTACAACGCCTTGGACTCATGGTGGTGACCGGACAACCGAAGAACATGGCTGAGTACATCCAGGCGACTTCCCGGGTCGGTCGGTCGATCTCTGGACCCGGCCTGATCCTCACGATCTTCCAGTGGAACAGGCCGCGCGATCTCGCCTACTACGAACACTTCTGCTACGAGCACGCCACCTTCGGTCGCCGAGTGGAGGGCCTCACGACGACACCGTTCAGCAAGCGGGCACTCGACCGCGGCTTTGCCGGGGTGCTCGTCGGCGCCGTGCGGCATCACAGCGACACCGCGCTCCCAAATCTTGGCGCGCACGTCGCCCCGCTAGGTGGCACCGCCGTCGCACCGCTTATCGAGCTCTTGCATGATCGTGCCGAGATTGTCGCCGACTCGGCACCCATCGGCGCATACGTCGCAGAACGGGCCCAACTCCAGCTTGATCGTTGGCAGCTGAAGCGATCGACGCTTCCCGCCGGTCAGCTCGGTTACGAGGCTGACGCCAAGGCGGCTGCGGGTCTCCTTCGCCGACCAGAGGAGTTGCCCTGGGACAGCTGGAGCGCGCCGATGAGTCTGAGAGACGTCGAGCCCGACGTGCTCTTGCAGCTTCGTCGCGACGACCCCAGCTGGGCGTCCGCGCCTTTGTGGGAGTTCTCCCGGGAAGGCGAGAAGGCCAGCAACGACGGTGGCGAAGAATGACTCCCGCGCCGCGTCAGCCAACCCGCATCGGAAGTGCCCGCCCGAGCCAGCTCATGACTGTCGCTGGCGTCGGTGCCGTTATC
>PMVZ01000248.1 GCA_003166375.1 Acidimicrobiaceae bacterium
CTCGGTGGTCGTGGTGTCGGTGATTCGGACGAGCTCGATACCGGCGATCACCGCGAAGTCCTCGAGGGACTCGATGGACACCGCGGTGCTCAACGCGGTGTGATGCGGTCCACCGGCCATCAGCCACGACTCGGTCGCAGTGGAAAAGCTCGGCGCGGGCTTCCAGACCGCCCGGGCCACGGGAAGCTTCGGCAGCGGCGCGTCGGGAGGCACGATCTCGATCTCGTTCGCGATGAGCCGGAACCGGTCGCCGAGGTCGACAAGTCCGACCACGAAACCCTTGCCCGGCAAAGCGTCGAACACGAGCCGGACCGGGTCGGAGCGGTTGCCGATGCCGAGCGGGTGGATCTCGCAGGCAGGTCTTCGAGCCGCGATGCTCGGGCAGACCTCGAGCATGTGGGCACCGAGGATCTTCGGCTCGCCGGGACCGAGGTGGTACGTGTAGTCCTCCATGAATGAGGTCCCACCCGGCTGGCCTTGGCCCATGACCTTTAGGATCCGGACGAGCGCCGAGGTCTTCCAGTCGCCCTCGGCGCCGAAGCCGTAACCCTCGGCCATGAGGCGCTGCACGGCGATACCGGGGAGCTGTCGCAATCCGCCGAGGTCCTCGAAGTTCGTCGTGAAGGCGGTGAAGCTGCCGCCCTCGAGAAACGACCGCAGGCCGGCCTCGATGCGGGCCGCATAGCTCAGCGAATCGTGACGGGCNNCAGCGATCGCGTCAACGCTCGCAAGAGCGGCGGCCTCCACCTCGGCGACGAGGTCGTTCACGCCGTAGGTGTTCACGGAGATCCCGAGCCGCAGTTGTGCCTCGACCTTGTCGCCTTCGGTCACCGCCACGTCGCGCATGTTGTCGCCGAAGCGGACGAGCCGGAGCTGGTGCGCCGCGTGCCAGCCGGTCGCGGCACGTGCCCATGAGCCGATCCGCTGGCGGACCACCGGGTCGCTTGCATGGCCGGCCACCGTCTTTCGCCTGAGCGCCATCCGTGTCTCGATGTAACCGAACTCACGATCGCCGTGCGCCGCCTGGTTCAAGTTCATGAAGTCCATGTCGATCTCGTCCCAGGGAAGCGAGAGGTTCACCTGGGTGTGCAAGTGCAAAAGCGGCTTAGCCAAGACGTCGAGACCGGCGATCCACGCCTTTGCAGGCGAGAAGGTGTGCATCCACGCGATGACGCCGATGCAGTGATCAGCCGAGCTCGCCTCGATGCACGCCCGGCGTATCTCTGCTGCTCCGGTGAGCACCGGCTTCCAGACAAGGCGGACACCGATCTCCGGCCCGGCGTTCAGCAGATCGACTATCTCGGCGGATTGTTGAGCCACCTGGCGCAGCGTCTCGTCTCCGTAGAGCGCCTGGCTACCGGTCAAGAACCAGATTTCGAGAGTCTCATCGGTCTCGTGCACGTGCTTTCCTTCCAGATAGGTCATTGACATCTATCGGGCGCTGACCGCCGCAAGCCGACCGTTGGTCGGCCGGATCGCCCGGTGTGGTCCTTCGGTGGCCCGCCAGCGGTGCACATGCGTAGGACTCAGCCTTTGACAGCGCCGGAGACGAGACCCCGCACGTAGTAGCGCTGGAGTGCGACATAGATGATGACGCAAGGGATCATAGCGATCACCGCCCCCACCAACTGGGACACCGTAGTTGATCTGGCCGTAGGCGTCGCTCCGTTCCCTACGGAAAGCGGCCGGCGAACCTGGCACTCTTGACAATCCAGTCGATCTCTTCCCCGACTGTCAGGGACGCTCCGCCGAGGTCACGCTGGGCTTCCCGACATTGGCTGACTACGAGGCTTACAGTCATGCGCCGGAAACCCGACCGGTGCCGGCGGCTGCTTCGGGGCGCTCATCGACCGCTACGGGAACCGGATCGCCCTTGGAGAGCTCACGCCCGGAGACACCAAGTACCAAGTGCCGGTGGGAACCCGCGGGCTGTGACCGAGTCTCATGTTGAGTGGAACATCCCCGGCAAGCCTTGCGGAGGCGGATTTGCCTCAAGACCGATCGACAAGCTCACAATTGTCCCGTAAGTTCAGTCGGATGAAATATCGCCAGCTAGGTAACTCCGGACTACGTGTCTCGACCGTCACGCTCGGCACGATGGGCTTCGGCGGGACCGGATGGGCAAGTCCCGTAGGCCACATCGACGTCGCGGGAGCCCGCGGCCAGATCAGCCTTGCAAGAGACGCCGGAGTCAACTTGATCGACACCGCCGACGTCTACTCGTACGGGTTGTCGGAGGAGATCCTGGGCCAGGCTCTCGGCGGTGATCGTGACCAGGTGCTCATCGCGACCAAGGTGCGATTCCCGATGAGTCACGGGCCCAACGACGCGGGACTGTCGCGTCACCACATCATCTCTTCAGCCGAGGCGAGCCTGCGCCGGCTGGGCACCGATCACATCGACCTGTACCAGGTGCACGGATGGGACGGCCAGACCCCGCTCGAGGAAACCCTGGGCGCGCTGGACTCCCTGGTCCGCTCGGGCAAGGTGCTCTATGTCGGCGCGTCGAACTTCTCCGCGTGGCACTTGATGAAGGCGTTGGCGGTGTCGGAGCGCGCCAATCTGCCGCGCTTTGTCAGCCAGCAGATCTACTACTCACTACAAGCGCGCGACGCCGAGGCCGAACTGGTGCCGGTGTCGATCGACCAGGGTCTAGGCATCCTGGTGTGGAGCCCGCTCGCCGGCGGCCTCCTATCGGGCAAGTACCGGCGGCAGGGGACCGNNACAAGCTGTACGACACCATCGAGTCACTCGTCGAGATCGGATCGGAGCGCGGTGTGTCGGCAGCTCAGATCGCACTGGCCTATCTCATCGCCAAGCCGGCGGTCACCTCGGTGATCGTCGGCGCGCGAACCGAGGAGCAGCTCACGGACAACCTGGCCTCGGCCGAGCTCGTGCTCACCGACGAGGAGGTGTCACGACTGGACGCGGTCAGCGCCGAGCCACTGCGCTACCCCTACTGGCATCAGGCCGCGAACATACCCGATCGGCTCAGCCCGGCCGATCTCAGCCTGCTTGGGCGTTACATCCGCTGACGGCGCCCCACACCGACAGGATTGACAACCAGTCACACTTGTCTCAAGTGGAGCCACGGGCGGGAAGGTTGCGACCGCCTCGCAGGTGCGGCGTGAACGTCCCCCTCGGCCATGCCGGGACGACATCGTTCCGTACGGTGGTGACAAAGAGCCGGCGTCTCGGCGCGGGGTTTCCGGTTGACGCCGCGAGAACCGATGATTAAGTTCAACTCATCAACGAAGTACCGAGGAGGTCCTTGATGCTGGCACCGACCCGTGATGATCGCTTCTCTTTTGGACTGTGGACGGTGGGCTGGCAGGCTCGAGACACATTCGGGGACGCAACACGAGACCCACTAGACCCCGTTGAAGCCGTCTCTCGCCTGGCCGAGCTAGGCGCGTACGGTGTGACTCTTCATGACGACGACCTGATTCCATTCGGGTCAGATGATGCCGAGCGCGCACGGAGAATCAAGCGATTCCGCGACGCTCTCGACGCGACTGGTCTCGTCGTGCCGATGGTCACGACCAATCTCTTCTCCCATCCGATCTTCAAGGACGGGGCCTTCACCAGTAACGACCGTGAGGTCCGCCGCTACGCCCTCCGCAAAGTCATGCGCAATCTGGACCTCGCCGCCGAGCTTGGAGCGACGACGTATGTCTTCTGGGGTGGGCGCGAAGGCTCTGACACCGATGCGGCAAAGGACGTCCGGGCGGCCTTGGATCGCTTCCGGGAGGCACTCGACCTTCTCGCTCAGTTCGTCATCGACTGTGGTTACCACATCCGATTCGCGATTGAGCCGAAGCCGAATGAACCGCGCGGCGACATCCTGCTGCCCACCGTAGGAAGCGCGCTCGCCTTCATCTCGACGCTCGAGCACCAGGAGATGGTCGGGCTGAACCCCGAGGTCGGGCACGAGCAGATGGCTGGGATGAACTTCGTCCACAGCGTGTCACAGGCTCTTTGGCACGGGAAGCTCTTCCACATAGACCTCAACGGTCAGCGCGGGGCGAAGTTCGACCAGGACCTCGTCTTCGGTCATGGCGACTTGCTGAGCGCCTTCTACCTTGTCGACCTTCTCGAGAACGGCGGTCCCGGAGGCGGGCCTTCATACGACGGCCCCCGGCATTTCGATTACAAGCCCATGAGAACAGAGGATGCGGCCGGTGTCTGGACCTCGGCAGCATCCAACATGCAGACCTACCTGCTCTTGAAGGAGCGTGCGGCAGCCTTCCGCGCCGATCCGGCTGTGCAGGAAGCTTTGCGCGCGAGTCAAGTAGGAGAGCTCGCCACTCCGACGCTCAAGGAGGGCGAGTCCTATGTCGATCTGCTCGCTGACCGGTCTGCCTTCGAGGAGTTCGACCTCAAGACGGCAGCCGTGCACGGGTTCGGGTTCGCCCATCTCGATCAGCTCGCTGTGGAGCACGTCCTTGGCGCCCGCTGACCGACCTCGTACCGACACTTCCCGGTCACACGGACCTGACCGGCGTGAGAACCCACTCCTGCCATGACCCTCGTCGCAGGAGTGGACTCGTCCACGCAATCGTGCAAGGTCGTCGTCCGTGACGCTGCCACTGGCGATCTCGTCCGCAAGGGGTGGGCCCCGCACCCCGATTCGACGGAGGTCGACCCTGAGAGTTGGTGGAAGGCTCTGCAGTCTGCACTTGCAGACGCGGGAGGCCTCGACGGTATTGCTTCGATCTCGATCGCCGCGCAACAGCACGGCATGGTCTGCCTCGACGAGGACGCGAAGGTCATACGTCCGGCGCTCTTGTGGAACGACACGAGATCGGCTCTCGAGGCCGAAGCACTCGTATCGGAGCTCGGCACCGATGCGTGGGCTTATGGCGTCGGAAGCGTCCCTTTGGCGGCGTTCACCGTCTCGAAGCTCCGGTGGCTTGCCGAGCACGAAGCTGACAATGCTGATCGCACAGCGGCCGTCTGTCTTCCGCACGACTGGCTCACCTGGAGGTTCCTGGGTTCACAGCACCAAGACGGATTGACGATCGAGTCGCTCACCACCGATCGAAGCGACGCGAGCGGCACAGGCTACTGGTCGCCCACCACCAATGAGTACCGACTCGACCTACTGCAGCGCGCACTGGGACGCGTCGTGAAGGTCCCGCGTGTCCTCGGGCCAGCGGAGAGCCCCGGGCAGAACGGCTCTGCCCTCCTCGGGCCTGGCGCTGGTGACAACGCCGCGGCTGCGCTTGTCGTGGGCCCAAGCGACGGCGACGTCATTGTCTCGATCGGGACCTCTGGCACCGCCTTCGCAAGTTCGGACGTCTTGATTCCAGACAGTTCCGGGACCGTCGCAGGCTTTGCCGACGCGACCGGGCGTTACTTGCCGCTCGTTTGCACCCTCAACGCCGCTCGCGTTCTCGAGGGGATCGCCCGGATCCTTGGTGTAGATCAACAAGGTCTCTCCGACCTGGCACTGTCGGCTCCAGCAGGAGCCGACGGGCTGGTTCTGCTTCCCTACTTCGAAGGAGAACGCACCCCCAATCTTCCCGATTCAACCGGAGAGGTGTACGGCCTCAGCCTCAAGACCTCGAGTGCGGGCCATCTCGCCCGTGCCGCGGTTGAAGGCCTGTTGTGCGGCCTGGCGGACGCGCTTGATGCCGTCGAGTCGCATGGCGTCAAGATTGAGCGTGTGCGCCTGATCGGCGGTGGCAGCCGGTCCGAAGCGCTGCGCCGGATCGCGCCGGCAATCTTCGGCCGCCCAGTCCTCGTGCCACCCCCGGGGGAGTACGTCGCCGACGGCGCCGCATTCCAGGCAATGTGGGTGCTCGATCCCGGCCACAAGCCGGAGCCATGGCCTCTAAGCGGGTCGTTGCGATTCGATGCCGAACCGTTTCCTGGGGTACGAGCTCGATATGCCGAGGTCCGCGACGAGCACATCTCTCGCGCACGAACACGCGAGAGATAGCCGGGAACCATGGCGAGGGGCAATCGCGACTTTGCCCGAATGCCGAATGACACGGGAAGACCACTTCCCAGCGTGCCCGCTCGTCAGCAGCTGCTGAAGCGGCACAATCTCTCTCTCGTGCTCCGGCAGATCGCGGCGTCGCGGAGACCGTCTCGTGCACAACTGGCTGCGCGCACTGGCCTCACCAAGGCGACGGTCTCGACACTGGTCGATGCATTGATGGATGCCCAACTTGTCGTCGAGAGCGACCCGGAACGCGGCCTCATCGGGCGACCTGGCAGCCCGCTCAGTCTGAACCCGCAAGGGCCTGCCGGGCTCGGCGTAGAAATCAACGTCGACTACGTGTCGTGTTGCGTCGTCGACCTCACCGGTGCCGTCCGTTGCCGCAGGACGATCGTGGGTGACAACCGGCTGCTCCGGCCCGAGGTCGTACTGCGAAGGGCGGTCCGTGCCGCAAGTCTCATCTGGCGTCAGGCCGAAGTTGCCGGGCTCACCGTGGTCGGACTCGGCGTCGGCGTGCCAGGGTTGGTCGACTTCGACGGCGTTCTCCATCGCGCCCCCAACCTGCTGGAATGGCAGGGTATCCCGCTGGCCGAGGTCGTCGCCGACATGCTCGGGCGGCCCTTGCAATCGGTGTACTGCGACAACGAGGCAAATCTGGCGGCGCTCGGCGAGCGCTGGTTCGGTCGCAGAGATAACTTGCAGGACTTCGTGCTCGTGTCCGGTGAGATCGGGGTCGGAGCCGGGATCGTCATCGGTGGCGAGCTGTTTCGAGGCGTCCGAGGACTCGGAGGCGAGCTCGGTCATGTGACCGTGGACCCGATGGGACCGGCGTGCAGCTGTGGTGGCCGCGGTTGCCTCGAACGCGTCGCAGGCCAGGAGGCGTTGCTTGAAGCCGCAGGGCTGCCTGCAGAGGCGGGAACCGCCGTCGGCGGCCCTGTCGCATCAGTGGCAGAGCTCGTACGCAGAGCGCTCACAGGTGAGCCGACGACACTTCTCGCGCTGGAGAAGGCCGGAACTGCGCTCGGTATCGCGCTTTCTGCTTTCCTCAATGTCTTGGATCTTCCGACTGTCGTGCTCGGCGGTTTCTATGCGGAGCTCGCGCCGTGGCTGATCGGACCTGTGACTGGCGAGCTACATGACCGCGTTGTGAACCATCCCTGGTCACCCATCGAGGTGATCGTGTCGTCCCTCGGCGCCGAAGCCTCCGTCAGAGGGGCGGCAGGCATCACGATACGGCGGATCATCGACGATCCCGCCGCTTCGTTCCCCGAAGTCCTTGCCCTGACAAGGACCTGAGCGCTGGCGCCCACTTCAAAATGGGGGCTCAGCGGTTCCGACTGACGGCTCGGCCCGCAAAGTAGGACCACCTACAGCCACTCAGTCAGATCAGACGATGGCGCGACGAACTGCAATAGGGTCGGTCGTGCCCATCGTGCGACCAAAGCCCTCCTGGACACTTGCGAGGGAGGTTCAAGTTCCCGCTCAAGCTCTGTGAACGTGAGTCTTAGGATCTCGGCGCTTCGTCACCAACGGTTGTGCACCGACGGCGCGATGTATCTCTGGTAGATCTCGTGAAGACGGGCCAGCGTGCCCTCGCTGAGGATGCAATGGACGCCGGCATTCGCGTTGACGTGCACCTGAGCCGGCGTCTTGGCCCCCGGGATAACTGTAGAAACAGCCGGATGGGAGCAACAAAAGCGGAGCGCCAAACTCGCAAGTGTCTCCCCTTCGGGGAGAATGGCTTGAATCTCAGCCAGGGCGGCGAGACCCGCTTCGATGTCGACGCCCGAAAAGGTCTCGCCGACGTCGAAGACCTCCCCGTGGCGGTTGTAGCTGCGGTGGTCATTGGCCGGAAAGACCGTATCGGCAGTTATCTTCCCGGTGAGCAACCCCGACGCCAACGGCACGCGCGCGATGATCCCTACATCGGCAATCTGGGCCGCGGGAAAGAGTCGCTCCTCGGGTCGTTGGCGAAAGATGTTATAGATGATCTGGATCGTCGAAACCCCCGGATAGTCGAGCGCCTTTAGCGCCTCCTCCACTCGTTCGACGGAGACTCCATAGTTGGCAATCCTTCCAGCTCTGACGAGGTCGTCGAGGGCAACGAATACTTCCTGATGGTAGAAGAGGTCTGTCGGAGGGCAGTGCAGCTGGACGAGATCGAGGCAATCGGTCTCGAGGTTCTTCTGCGACCGTGCCACAAATGATTCGAGATTCTCCGGCGAGTAGCCGGCGACCGACTGGACAGGAAGCCTGCGTCCTGCCTTCGTCGCGACTACGAGCTCTTCATCCCGTTCTCGGCGGAGCCGTGCAATTAGCTGCTCGCTGCGGCCGTCACCATAGACATCGGCAGTGTCGAAGAACGTGACACCGGCATCGACGGCCGCATGTAGGGCTTGCATGGACGTCTCGTCATCGACGTCGCCCCAATCTGCCCCGATTGCCCACGCGCCAAAACCGATCACGCTGACGTCGAATCCGGTCTTGCCAAGTCGTCGAGTATCCATGGCCTCATGGTAGCGACGTTCTTTGCCCGCGCCATGATGTCATCCCGATGGCGTGGGGAAGCCATGCAACCCAGATCTGACCCGACAGGCAGCGTGGTAGGACCACTCTCACGCGCGCCGGTACGAACCGTACTTCTTTGCCGACTCAACGAGTGCGTGGATGTTCTCGGAAGGGGTGGTCGGGGCCATAGCACACCCCGGACCCAGTATGAACCCGCCGCCATGCTTGCAGGCGTCGAGGAGCTCGTGGCAGGCGACATCGACTTCTCCGACCGATCCGAGTGCAAGCAGGTTCGTGTCGATGTTGCCGAGCAAGCAGGTAGTGTCGCGCGCCGCTGCTTTGAGGTGCACTGCATCTGTCTTGTGGTCGATCTCGAGCACCTGAGCCCCGGTGGCAATGAATTCGTCGGTAATTCGCTCGGTGTTCCCGCAGATGTGCAAGTGCAGGATAATGCCATGCTCCTTGAGCTCGGTGACCATACGGCGCTCATGAGCCCACGGATACTGGCTGTATTGCCTTGGCGAGATCATGGACGGTCCCGCTATCGGCTCGCCGATAGACGTGGAGCGGCCACCGCACTCGATCAGGGCATAGGCGTAGCGCGTCGCGACACGCCTGGCATAGTCGAGCAGCGCGTGGACCAGGTCCTCCTCTTCGCCGGTCGCCAGATCCATCATGAATTCGCTTATGCCCCGAAGTTCCGCTGCCAGGTCCATCGGTCCCTGGTCCGCACGCGCGCAGATCCAAGCCTTGTCGCCGATCTCGCGCGCGAGAATGCGGGTCGCCTTCAGGATCTCGGACATCGGGAAGGTGACATAGGGATCCGGCACCTGCAGATTGGCCACCTCGGAGAGGGAATCGAGAAGGGGCCGGCCAACCACCGGCGCTGTGTCATTGCCGTAGCGCACTTCCATGCCGCACGCCTCGGCATTACAGGCCGTGCCGTTCTCCAGCAGGATCATGTCGTGGCCGAACTCGCGCCAGGCCGTGAGCATGGCTTCGGCCAGCAGCGCGCCGTCACGGAAGATCTCCGACATCGGCAAGCCGGACGCGCGGGCGGCTACCTGGAAGTCGTGCAGATCCACAGGGACGCGATCCGGCTCACGCAGCTCAATGGCAGCCCCTACCCGCTCAATCGAGTTCATCCAACCACCCCAGGTGCTCGGTCCGCCGTTATCGACAACTGCGATCCCGAACGCGGTGCACGCAGGCGTTGCCTGTCACCGCCTCGACCATCGCCCAGAAGTTCTCGAGCGGCGTGTCCAGCTGCACGTGATGAGTCGGGGCCAGGATGAGGCCCCCACCCGCGCCGAGCGTGGCGATCCGGTCGACCACCTCCCGTCGGACGTCATCGGGACTACCGAACGGCAAGGTGTGCTGCTCATCCATCGAGCCCCAAAAGCAGAGGTCCTCGCCGTACTCGCGCTTGACCAGAATAGGGTCCATCGCGGCGGGTTGAATCGGGTTGAGTACGTCGATCCCGATCTCGATCAGCTCCGGAATGATTGCGTACACGCAGCCATCGGTGTGGTAGGCAACCTTCACGCCTGGGTTGATGGACTTCAGGTGCGCAATGATGTGCACCATACGCGGCTTGAGGAAGCGTCGCCAGTGGCGGGGCGAGATGAACATGCCTTGCTGATGGCCCACGTCGTCGCCGAGCCAGATCATGTCGACGCCCATGCGCACGAGCGTCTCGGCCGCGGCGAGATGGTACCGGTAGGGGATGTCGAGGATGGCATCGGCAAGATCGGGGTCTTCGATAAAGTCGGTCAACAACTGCTCGAGGCCCCGTAACGCCCATGCGGTCTCGAAAATCGTCGTGACGGTGGACCCGATGATCCAGTACTCGGCTCCGTGCTCCGCGATGAGCCGTTCGGCGTCCGTGTAGAGCTCTGGCCGACCCGGGTCGGGCGGCCGATAGCGTGCGACCGCGTCGGTGTCGGCAAGGGGATGGCCACTCGGCTCGGTGTAGTGACCCACGCCATACGGAGTCTCGTAGCGCACCGACAACCAGCCCACTCCCCATTCGTCGACGTATTGACCGCCCTCCCCGTAGTAGGAGTTTGCCCAGCCCACCGATGTGATGAGGAGATCCTGATCGAGGGCTATCTCGAGGTCGCACGGATTGCCGCCGCCGTGAGGGTTGTGCGCACCGACCGCCTCATCAAGGTGCAGATCCGCGCGGAGCCGTTTGGCGAACTCGGGTGTGAAGGTTGCCTGCCACGGGCAACGGTCCAGCGTCGCGTGACTCAGCGCCGCAACGACACGTTCACGATGCATGCTTGCTTCGCTTCCCGACTCGCACTGAGCGCCCGTGAGCCGCTCGTCCTACGGAACGATCACGTGTTTGCTGCCAACGCAGCGCGGCGGATCTGCTTGAGGTGGTGGAGCCACTCGACATGCTCTCGGCCGAGCTCGTCGTGCAGCGAACCGAAGACCGAGTACACCTCGTCATATGTCGCACGGTGTTGCTGCGACGGCTCGTAGCGACGTGACATCGCCGGCCTGAGCTCGCCGACCGCGGTTTCGAAGCTGTCGAAACCGCCCCGTGACGAGCCCGCGGCGAGCGCACCGCACAGCGCCGCGCCGCGCGCAGGAATCTGGCTCGAGTCAGGGATCGTGACCGGCAGNNCGCTCGGCTATCCCACCGCATGCGACGATCTCATCGATGGCGACGTCGTGCTCGACGAAGTTCTCGATGATCCGTCGCGTCCCGAAGGCGACCGACTCGAGCAGGGCTCGGTAGATCTCGGCTGGAGTCGTCGCAAGGGTAAGACCGGCGATGACGCCCGACAGGTCCGCGTCGCCGAGGATCGTCCGGTTGCCGTTCCACCAGTCGAGGGCCACGAGCCCACTCGCTCCGGGCGCGAGCTTGGCCGCCTCTCTTTCGAACTCCTCGTGCCAGCTCCCTCCCTGGCCAGGCTCACCGCTCTTCAGGCTGAGAAGTCGGCCGCCGAACCACGCGAACATGTCCCCGACAGCCGCTTGCCCGGCCTCGTAGCCGAAGAACCCAGGCAAGATGCCGTTCTCCACGACGCCGGTGATCCCTGGCATCCGGGCCTCGTGCCGATCGATGACGAGATCGCAGATGGACGTGCCCACGACCATCAGGAACACTCCAGAACTTTGCACCCCGGCTCCGGGGACCGACACGAACGAGTCGACGTTGCCGACCGCCACTGGGACCGACGTGCTCAGGCCGAGACGAGCCGCCACTTCGGCTCGAAGCGTCCCGGCAAACTGGCCGGGGGAGGCGAAGCTCGTCCCCAGTTTCTCGCTCGGGTCCGAAAAGCCAGGATAGGCCGCTTCGAAGTACGCCCGGGACGGCAGGCCGTCGCTCGCCGACCAGCAAGCCTTGTAACCCGCCGAGCAGCTGGCGCGAACCAACTTTCCCGTCAGGTGCCACACGATCCAGTCGGTTGCTTCGACGAACGCGCTCATGGCGTCGTAGACAGGGCGGTCTTTCTGCCAGGTCTCTATGAGCTTGGGGAAGTACCACTCAGACGAGAGCCGCCCGCCATAGCGGGCGAGGAAGCTCTCGCCGCGTTCGATCGCCACCTCGTTCAGCCGGTCCGCGACCGGCTGGGCGGAGTGGTGCTTCCAGAGCTTCACCCAGGCATGCAGGTGATCTTGCCACTCGTCGAGCTGGCAAAGCGGTGTGCCGTCCTCGGTCACCGGCAAGACGGTGCAGCAGGTGAAGTCGACGCCGATGCCGATCACTTCGTCCGCCGCCACCTTTGCGGCCGCGAGCGCTTCGGGAATCCCTCGGTAAAGGACCTCGAGGTAATCTCCAGGATCCTGCAGTGCGGTGTCCGGTGGGAGCTCGCCGCCGGTCGAGGGAAGCCTCTGGTCAATGACCCCATGGGGATAGCGGACCTCGGTGACTGCTAGCTCTTCAGCACTGCCCAGGTCGAGAAGGAGCACGCGGCCGGACTCGGTCCCGAAGTCGACTCCGATCGTGACACGCCGACCGCCCGGCGACGTGGAGACGCTCACGCTCCACCCACCACGCTGTGGTGCCCTGAGGTCTCGGGCGCGCCCATACCGCTCTCGCGCAGTTCGTCAAGCAAACATCTCAGAAGATCTTCAGCCATCCCGTCATTATGCCGCGCCCTCACCTTCACCGAGCCCGGACGCGATCGCTCCGCGGACTCGCGCCCGAGGCCTTCACGAAACCGCACCGGAGCGGGCTCGGTTTTCAACGCGGACCTCCATCCTCGACGGGCACCTTCGCTGCCCTCTCGGCGACCCAGCATCGCTTTCAAGAGGCCGTAGGCCGCGAGGAGAGCATGGCGTCTACCGCTTCATCAAGTCTGCCCTGACCTTCCAGGAAGTCGAGCACCGTGTAGCGAGATCGGATCCGGTTCGCCCACCGGAAGGTTGCCCCGAGGGTCGCGACATCAAGGCCGAGAAACCCGGGCTCAGAGGGAATCCTTGCTATCGCCAAAGCCTCTGCGATGAGAGGAAACACGCCCATCGACTCGCCGATCTTCTCCTGCACGGCTTGCCAGCGCGACGGTGTCGTAGGCCATGTGGAAGCATGCTCGCCGAGGAACCTGCGCTTCTCGTCCAAGACGGCGTCCACCTCCGCGTCATGGCCGGCGAACCACGAACGCGCGTCGTCACCATCGGAGGCAATCGGGCGTGGGGGAACCAGTTCGTGTATGCCTCCGCCGAACGCGTATCGCTGGAGGCGCATCGCGAAGTGGGACGCGTAGCCCACCTGGAAGCCGTGCGGCGTATGGGGTCGCCGGCCGCCCGCCGCAAGTTGGTCCCAGAAATGGGACGCGTGGTGCTCACAGCCACTCGCTGGCCGGGAGTTCCCGATCATCGCCATGGCAATCCCGGACTCGACCAGCCCGCTCAGGAACCGGGAAACCGCCTCGGGCGACCCCCGGATGATGTCCTCCACATGCGTAGCAGCATGAACGAGGGGCGCGGTAACACGTCGCTCAACAGTTGCGCAGAACCGCTCGCCGTACAGCTCGTGAGACGCCAACCAGTCGACGTGTGCAGACGCCTTGCCGAACAGGTCACCGAGACCGGCTCGCGTCATGTCGAGCGGGGCTGCGGCAATTGTGTGAGGGTCTGCGAAGATCGCCACTGGCGGAGCGACCGGGAAGCTCGTTTTCATCCCCCCGAACTCCATTACGGCGAGATTCGACGCGTACCCGTCCATCGAGGCGGCAGTCGGCACACTAACGAACTCACGTCGCATGAGACTCGCGACGTACCGTGTGGTGTCGGTGATCACGCCGGAGCCGACTGCAACGATCGCATCGGTTGCCGAGTCCTTCAACGCCTCATGTAGGCGCGACACGCTCGTCTCATCGGCAAGCAGACCGCTGCGCTCGGGGAAGCAAAAGGTCGTGACGCGCAAGTTCGCTCTCGAAAGCTCGCCGACGACACCAGATCCGGCGGCTTCCTCGGTATTTGCATCCATGACGACAAACGGGCTTGTCCACCCACGCTCTTTCACGTAGGCGACAAGCTGCTCGACGGCATGTTCGTCAATGACGACTAGGTCGGTCGGGACCCGATGGACCGCTCCGCAGGCGCACTGACCGTTCGGTGGGGACCCTGCCTTGCCGACGACTCGAGCGACCATGGACCTCACTGCCTCGAAGTAGGAACTGGCACATCGAGCCGACGGGTTCGACAGCTCAACGTCAGTTCCGCCATGTCACTGCACGGCACCGTCATCATAGGGACGGATGGCTCTATCGAGTCCAGCGAAAACCCGTGACCACTCTCTCCCGCTCTCTGTCCGATTCGCGCTGCCAGCGCGGCGTCGTTGTGGACTTCTTCGCCGTCACGGTCCCGGGCGGCGTCGAGCTGGCGAACTAGGGCGATCCCGTTATCGAAAGGTGTTTCGGCCGCGTCAGACTTTGAGCTCCTGTTGGCCCAGAGCGATCCGACGGCGGTACTCCGAGACCATGATTTCTGTAAGGGCCTCAATCGTCGTGTCCTCGACGTTCAGGTCGAGGGTGATGCGCCCTTCCTGCAATACATTCAGCCGGTCGCAGAGCTCGAACAGGTGCGTGTAGTTGTGGTCAATGATGATCATCGAGACGCCGCGATTGCGTGAGAGGTCCTTGACGAGGTCGATAACTAGCGCGGACTCCTTCGCGCCCATCGCCGCGAGCGGCTCGTCGAGCAGGAGGATCTTCGAGTTCTGATGTGTTGCTCTCGCCAGCGCCACGGCCTGTCGTTGACCACCGGACATGTTCTCGATGAGCGCGTCGACGCTCGGGATTTGGACTTTGATGTCGTTGAGGTAATCGCGGGCCATCTGTCGCATCTTCTTGTTCGACAGCCACCGAAGCCAGCCATAGCGGGTCATCTCGCGGTTGAGGAACAGGTTCTGGTAAACGGTGAGCGCCGGAACAAGCGCCAGGTCCTGGTAGACGGTCTCGATGCCACGCCGCCGCGCGTCCTTCACCGAGTGGAACTCCACCTCTTTTCCCTCGACGAAGATCTTCCCCGCGTCCTGGCGGTGGAAACCACAGAGGATCTTCACCAGCGTGCTCTTGCCGCTTCCGTTGTCGCCCACCACCCCGAGAACCTCGCCGCGCCTCAGCTGGAGATCGATACCGCTCAGGACGATGAGGGGCCCGAAGCTCTTCTCGATCCCCTCCGTACGAAGGATGACGTCCTGACCTTCGACGCGGTGACGGCTGATACTTACCTCCGCGCCAGCACCACTCGCCGGCGTGTCTCGCCCGAAACCGTCCGAATCGGAGGTTCCTGCAAGGTAGGTGTCGTTCATCTCGTCTCTCATCTTCACATCTTTTTCGCCGTCATCCGCCCGAGCTGGACGTTCACCGCCATGGCGAGGAGGATCACGGCGCCTTCGACGAGGATGAACCAGTTCGCACTGATACCGATGAGGTTGAATCCATCCTCGAGTACGCCTAGCACAATCGCTCCGATCAAGGTCCCGGCCACGGTGGCCTTACCGCCGGTGAGCGCTGTCCCCCCGATCACGGCAGCCGTGACACCAGCCAGCATCTCGGTCAGTCCTGGGGCCGCAGGGTCAAGGCTCCCGATTCGAATCGAGTCGCAGAGACCGATGAGGGCGGAGACGAAGGCGATGATGATGAAGCACCACACCTTGATCATCCGGACACGGACGCCGGCCTCGGCAGCACCAAGCTCGTTGCCACCCGTCGCCGTCGTGTGGAGGCCGAAGACTGTCCCCTTGAGCAACGCCCAGATGATGAGGACGAGCCCCAATCCCCACAGACCCTCGGCCCAGTTGCTAAGGCCCATGATCGCGCCAAATTTTCCCGTCGTACCGGGCATTTCGGTGGTGATGTCGCTCGAGGCGACGAGGACCCATCCCGCAAGCACGTAGTTCACTCCGAGCGTCGCCACGAAGGACGGGACCTTGAGCCACACGACTACAGCCCCGTTGAGGGCTCCGATCAGACTGCAGATGAACAACGAGATGGCGATTCCCCAGCCGAGCGGCACGCCGTGGTACCCCAGAATCACGACGATCCACGACGACGTCAGGAAAATCTGGCCCGCGGACAGGTCGATCTCAGCTAGGTCGAGTAGCAGGACCTCGCCCGCGCCGATGACCGCGATCGGCGCGGTGTACTGCGCCATCGTGACGACGTTCGTGTAGGAGTAGAAAGCCGAGTTTCGGACTGAGAAGTAGGCGATGAGCGCAACGGCGACGATGAAGATCGTCGCCTCCGGTCGCATGAAAAACAGGTCGGAGATACGGCGTGCGAGCCCCCGCTCCGCAAAACGCGGAGCGGGGGCCAAAGTCTCCTCTTTAGGAGTCGTAGACACTGATCAGTCTGTACTCGTCGTTGTCAGGAGTGGAGGATCTTGTTCGGAGGCGTATAAACGGTCGCCTTCGTGGTAGCTCCTTCGAAACGCGTTGAGTGCGCGAGGTACGGACCAACATTCCCCTTGTTTATGAAGCCAAGACCGGAGTCGGTGTCGCACGGCTTCATCAAACCAGCCGAGATGTTGTACAGGAACAACTGGATGACCGGCACGAAGCCCTGCAGGTAGGCCTGCTGGTCGATCGAGAACATGAGGGCTCCGCTCTTGACGCCGTCGAGCACAGGGAGGCTGACGTCCCATCCCGAGCCGCCCACGGTCCCCTTCAGGTGGTTCTTCGTGATGCAGTCTGCGACCGCCTCCGAGTCACCGTTGTCGACTGAGTACAAGAACTTCACGTCCTTGTGGCCTTCCCACCACGCCTGGACCGCCGTGATCTCGGCCGGAACAAGCGCGCCACCGGCAACGACCTCGGTCTTCATGCCTGCCTTGGTGAAGATCGGCAGAGCGCCGTTGATCCGGGGCTGGATGTTGCCCGTGCCCGGGGTCGCGATCACCATTCCGATGAGGTCTCCCGGCTTGAGGGTCGCTACGATCAGCTCCGCTGCAGCGGCACCTGCGGTGAGGTTGCTCTGTCCGACGTAGCACAGCCGGCTGTTCCCTGGCTCGTCGGCGTTGTACGCGATAACCGGAATGCCGATGTCGAGGGCCCGGTCGACCGGCTTATTGAAGGCTGTCGGGTCGATGAGGGTGGTCGCGATGCCGTTCACTTTGCCGGCGATCGCGACGTCGATCGCGTTGACCATGTCCGAGACTGCCGAGACCTGCGAGCCCGCCCACTGTGGGGTGGGGATCCCCAGGATCCGGGCGGCGTCCTGCATCCCATATTGGGTAGCGGTGAAGAACGGGTTCGTCGTCACGTGGTTGACGAAGGTGAACTTGTACGCCGGATGACTAGCGAACAGCGGGTGCGACTCGTCGCGGTAGGTCTGCGCCGACGCCCCCCGTTCACCCAGAATCTCTGCCAAACCGCCGAGGAAGGGCACGGATGCGACCATGCCGGCGTTGCGCAGGAACCGGCGCCTCGATACTTCGTACTTTCTTGGTTCTACGTCTTGGGGTTCAAACTTCGCCATCTGAAGGTTCCCTTTCGTTGGTGATTCCCTATGCGGCCTCGCCAGGCTCCCTAGGGATTGCAGTGTGAATGCAACATATCGACCAGACAAAGCCGCCTACGTGGACCTCCTTTCTCGTGCCTGCGGACCTAGAGCCAGGCCGACGTTCGCAAACCCCTGGTCGCGCGAACCCGCCAAGTACTGACTCGCCATCCGTCTCCTGAGATCGTTGCCCTAATCTTTGACGGAACTGTTAGACGTAACAGTAATGCAACGCGATTTCACTAGCAAGGCATAATAGCGCCACGCCGAGTGGCGAGAAGGTGACCTCGTGTCTCCTAAAGGTCATCTTGCGCAGCCCGTCGAGGTCGGTCGCACGACTAGGGTCGCACGACTAGGAAGGGTCGCGAGATCGGCGAACTGCCGGCGAGTCTCCCACAGGGGGAAGAAGGTGCTGCTGGCGAGTTGAGCACTGGGGAGCGTGCGGCCTGTCGGCGCACGGGCAAGCATGAGGAGACCGGGATGTTTCACCCAGATCGGCGATCGATGCCTTCGCGGTCTATGGGATGGGCGAGTACGCTTATCGCAGAGTGATTCGGTTTGCCGCGCTTCGCGGACTCCTCGTGATGGGAGTGCTCGCAGGCGTCGGCATCGCGGTCAGGCCTCAACTCGCAGTGAGTCCCGCGAGCGACCCGGTCGGACGTGTCGCCTCGATCGTGAGCGTTGCCGCGGGTGCGTACACGGGCTACGCGGTTCTTTCAGACGGCCACGTGTGGGCGTGGGGCGATGACCTGGAGGGTCAGATCGGAGACAGGGGACCTTGGTCCTCGCGCACGATCCCGGTCGAGGTCCAGGGTCTTTCGTCAGCGATCCTGGCCGTAGGCGGTGCGAACAGCGTCTACGCGATCCGCGGTAACGGCACGGCGTGGGCCTGGGGGGATGACAGCTTTGGGCAGCTCGGAACGGGATCGGGCAGTGGCGTCGTCGCCACTCCGCAGGAGCTAACGCGCTTGACCCACGTCGTCGCCATTGCAGCAAGCACATCTGATGGCTACGCGCTGCTCGGTGACGGAACGGTGTGGGCATGGGGCGACAACAGCCTTGGCGAGCTCGGGGGTGGCGGGTGCGGCCCGGCACCAGCCGGACGTCCCGACACCTGCCTGGGTTCGAGCGTCCCCCAACGGGTACCAGACCTCACCGAGGTAGTGGCTATCGCGGCCGGTGGGGACTCTGTCTACGCGCTACGCCGCGACGGGAGCGTATGGGCGTGGGGTGACGACGAGTTCGGAGAGCTCGGCGACGGTGTTCGGCGCCTTGACGAGGGCGCCCCGGTCAAAGTGAGGGGTCTGAGCCACGTGGTCGCCATCGCCGCGGGGTCGTGCTCTGGCTACGCACTGCTCGGTGACAGAACCGTGTGGGCATGGGGCCGCGGCGATTCCGGCCAGCTCGGGGACGGGAGCACATCGGACCGAAGCATCCCGGTCCAGGTAAATGGTCTGGCGGGCGTGGTACAGGTGGTCGGGGGGGGCGACATGGCCTTCGCACTCGAGCGAAATGGAAGCCTGTGGTCCTGGGGTACCAACACGCTCGGCCAACTCGGCAACGGCTCCGTGGTCAGCCGAGACCTCCCCACCCGCGTCCTCGGTCTCCCTGGTTCGCCTCGCTCGGCGAAGACGCAGCGGAGTGAGCATCCGACCCGACTACTGCACCCTGGAGGTCCGCTGGCGGATGCCGATGGCACAGTGGGCCTGTGACCTCTGACCGCACTGAGGACCCCCGCGAGAGCACCCCCACTTCAACGCGAAGAGCCGGATAAACGCGGGATAATTCTTCGACACGGGCCTCGACCGACGGTCGACACCCATCCTGACCAGGTAAGCGGTAGTGGGGCTACTCAGACTCGAACTGAGGACCTCAGCATTATCAGTGCTGCGCTCTAACCAACTGAGCTATAGCCCCGAGGAAACGGTCACGCTACACCAACTGCACCGCCACGTTGTAGGGCCGTCGGCGCCGCCGATCACACGATCGGCAACCTTGATTGAACACCGGCAACCTCTGTCTCCTGCGGAACCTTCGCTACTGCTGCGACTGTCTGGCCGTCATCGAGGTTCATGACACGAACTCCGGTCGCATCGCGTCCTTGAGCTGCGATCTGCCGCACTGAGGTGCGTATCATCACGCCGGCCGATGAGACGACGATGATCTCGTCCTCGAGCGATGCCATGAGTGCAGAGACAACCGCTCCTCGGCGCTGGGTGAGCCTGATGCCCCGAACACCCTGGCCCCCTCGGGTCTGGGCGTTGAAGTGGTCGAGTTTCGTACGCTTGCCATACCCGGCGTCGGTGATGATGAGCAGGTCCACTCCGTCACGAGCCACATCGCACGACACGACCTCGTCACCCGCACGCAACCGCATTCCCCGGACCCCAGCCGCTCCGCGGCCCATCGGGCGGACCTCGGACTCCGCAAAACGAATGGCCGTGCCGCGTTTGCTCACCATCAACAAGTCGTCGTCTCCGCCGGTCCGAACGACACGCACGAGCTCGTCGCCCTCGTTCAGGTTGATGGCGATGAAGCCCTCCCGGCGAGACTTGTCGTACTCCGAGAAGGCGGTCTTCTTCACCTGACCGGTCCTGGTCGCGAAAACGAGGTACTGATCCGGATCGAATGTTCGCGTCTCGACGATGGCCTGGATGCTTTCGGCCGGTTCCAGGGGCAGGAGGTTGACGATCGGCGTTCCCCGAGCGTTGCGCTCCTTCACAGGGACCTCGTGGGCCCTCAGCCGGTACACCTTCCCGCGATTTGAGAACAGCAGGAGGTGAGAGTGCGCCGTCGTGTGAAGGACCTGGTCGATGAGGTCTTCCTCTTTCAGCCTTGTCCCTTGCACCCCCCGCCCGCCGCGTGCTTGAGCTCGAAAGGCATCGGCCTGGACGGCCTTGATGTAACCAGCTCGGGTCAGCGTGACAACCAGCTCCTCGTCCTCGATGAGGTCCTCGACAAAGAGCTCACCCGGATCGTGGATGACACGGGTCCGTCGTGGCTGTGCGTGTTGCTGCTTGATCGACTCGAGCTCGGTCGAGATCACAGCACGAAGCCGGGCGGGATCACCCAGAATCGCCTCGAGCTCTTCGATCGTCGTCCTCAATTGGGCCATTTCGGTCTCGAGCTCGCTGCGGCCAAGTCGCGTCAGTCGGCCGAGGGTCATGTCCAGGATGTGGTTCGCCTGCTCTTCGCTGAAGGAGAACGGCTCGCTCATGAGGTTCGCCCTCGCGTCGGCACGGTCCTCGGAGGCACGGATCCTCGAGATCACCGCGTCGAGCATGTCAATGGCGCGGAGCAGTCCCTCGACTATGTGCGCTCGTGCGAGCGCCTTGCGGAGGCGGAACTGCGACCGCCTTGTGACAACCTCCACCTGGTGCGCGACGTAGGCCTTGAGGGCTTGAGCAAGATTGAGAAGGCGCGGTACGCCGTCGACGAGGGCCAGCACGTGCACACCGAAGGTCGTTTGCAAAGGCGTGTGCTTGTAGAGGTTGTTCAGCACGACGTTGGCGTTCGCATCGCGCTTCAAGGTGATGACGAGGCGTGAGACCCTTCCGGCTGAGTCGTTCTGCACGCTGCTGATACCAGCCAGGTCACCGGACTCGATGGCGTCCGCAATCTTCATCTCGATGCCGGCAACCGAGGTCTGGTACGGGATCTCGGTGACGATGATCTGGTCGGCCCCCGAGCGGGACTCGGTGATCTCTGCCACCGCGCGCATCTTGACTGAGCCGCGCCCAGTTCGGTACGCGTCAAGCAGGCCGGCCCGGCCGAGGATGAGTGCACCGGTTGGGAAGTCGGGACCCTTGACAAAGTGCATCAGATCGTCTGGAGTCGCCTCTGGGTGTTCGAGGACGTGCAGGGTTGCATCGATGATCTCGGCAAGGTTGTGGGGTGGAATATTGGTCGCCATGCCGACGGCGATCCCTTGCGAGCCATTGACCAGAAGGTTCGGAAAGCGAGCTGGCAGGACGACAGGTTGAACCTCGTTGCCGTCGTAATTCGGGATGAAATCGACGGTCCCTTCGTCGATGCCGTCGAGCAACGCGAGCGCGAGCGGGGCCAGCCGGCACTCGGTGTACCTCATCGCCGCGGGGCCGGCCTCCGGTCCAGGAGCACCAAAGTTCCCGTGGCCGTCGATGAGCGGATGCCGCAAGCTGAAGTCCTGGGCCATCCGCGCCAGGGCGTCGTAGATCGCCATGTCGCCGTGTGGATGAAAGCGACCCATAACGTCGCCCACCACCTTGGCGCACTTGGCATGGGGACGGTCCGGTCGCAACCCGGTGTCCGACATCCCGTAGAGGATCCGACGGTGAACCGGCTTCAGGCCGTCACGAACATCGGGAAGCGCCCTCGACACGATGACCGACATTGAGTACTCGAGGAAGGAACGCTCCATCTCCTCTTGGATCTCGATCGGCTCGATCGCGCCGACGACCGTGCCCTCGCCGTCGTTCCCCGGTGCGCGTGCGCCGGATGTGCCCGGGTTGTTACCGTTGCCTCGTGCCATGAGCCGGACTGCCTCCACTACTCGTCTTGAAATTGTGACGCCACCCGGTCGCGGCCGGCCGGATAGCAGCGGGAATCAGATGTCCAGAAAGCGAACGTCCTTCGCGTGGGTCTGGATGTAAACGCGGCGCACGTCGACGTCATCGCCCATGAGGATCGAGCAAATGTCGTCTGCAATCGAGGCTTGCTCCATGGTCACTTGCAGGAGGGACCGGAGACTGGGGTCGATCGTGGTGTCCCGGAGCTCGGTGAAGTCCATCTCGCCGAGACCTTTCAGGCGTTGGAACTCCTTTGTGTGATTCGGATGCTCCCCGAGGAACCGGGCCCGTTCGATGTCGTCTTTCAGGTAGACCTTCGAGTTGCCTATCAGCGTGGAGTAAAGAGGGGGTTGGGCAACATATACATGGCCCGCCTCGATGAGGGCCTTCATCTGGCGCATGAAGAAGGTCAAAAGCAAAGTTCGTATGTGTGAACCGTCGACGTCCGCATCAGCAAGCAGGATCACCTTGTGGTAGCGGATCTTGGCAAGGTCGAAGTCCTCTGCCACCCCGGCGCCGATCGCCAGGATCAGAGCCTGGATCTCCGCGTTCTTCAACATCTTGTCGACCCGGGCCTTTTCGACGTTGAGTATCTTGCCTCTGATGGGCAAGATTGCCTGGGTGCGGGGGTTCCGCGCGTCCTGAGCGGTTCCGAGCGCCGAAAGACCTTCGACTATGAACAGCTCCGACTCGCGCGGGTCGCGTGACGAGCAGTCGACGAGCTTGCCCGGAAGACCCGCCCCATCCAAGGCGTTCTTGCGCCGAGTGAGGTCCCGGGCCTGACGTGCCGCGACGCGGGCGCGCTGGGCGAGNNTTCTCGACAAGGGAACGGATGGACACATTTCCCAACTTCGCCTTGGTCTGGCCTTCGAACTGAGGACTGGTCATCCGCACTGACACAATCGCCGTGAGTCCTTCACGGATGTCCTCGCCCGTAAGGTTGTCGCCGGATTCCTTCACTAGGTTGCGCTGCCGCGCGTACTTGTTGACGACGTTGGTGAGACCCTTCTTGAAACCCTCTTCGTGCATGCCACCTTCGCCGGTCGCAATGCCGTTCGCGTACGAATAGATGCTCTCGTAGTAACCCGTGTTCCACTGCAAGGCGACCTCTACCTCCTGATCGGGCTCCGCCTGGAGAAAGGCGGCCACCTTCCGGAAAAGAGACTCCTTGGAGGTGTTGAGATGCTTCACATAATCGACGATTCCACCGGTGTAGCGATAGGTCTCCTCGGCCTGGTGCTCCGGGCGCTCATCTTTGAACCGGATCTCGAGGCCCCTGTTGAGAAACGCCATGACTTGCAAACGTTCAAGCACCGTCTGGGCCCTGAACTCCGTCTCTTCGAAAACCGTGGGATCCGGCCAGAAGGTGACCAGCGTTCCCGTCCGGCCCCTTGGTGAAGCGCCGCTCACTTCAAGTGGGCCTTCCGGTTTGCCACCGTCGACGAACTCCATCCGATGGCGGTTGCCTCCCCGATCGATCTCGAGCACGAGCCGCGTCGACAGGGCATTCACAACCGATACGCCCACGCCGTGAAGACCGCCGGAGACCTTGTAGCTCGAACCCCCGAACTTGCCACCGGCGTGCAGGACGGTGAGCACGACCTCTGCTGCAGTCTTGTCCGGGTAATTCGGGATGGGTTCTACAGGGATGCCCCGCCCGTTGTCGCTCACGCGGCAACCCCCGTTGGCGAGCAACGTCACCTCGATGCGTGTGCAGTACCCGGCCATCGCCTCGTCGACGGCATTGTCGACGACTTCCCAGATCAAGTGGTGGAGGCCGGTGGGCCCAGTCGAGCCGATGAACATGCCTGGCCGCAATCGGACAGGCTCTAAACCCTCGAGCACAGTGATGTCCTCCGCCTCGTAGGAAGCGGGCGTCACCGGCTTTGGAACCACGTTGTTGTACTCCTTCTCGTAATCCATGTCGTTGGGTCGGTCGGTACCAGTGTCCTTACTGCTGTCCAAACCCATAGGCGCGACCTTCCAACGATGGCGGGCGAACCTGGCCGGAGATGGACCCTTGACGGAGGCGGATACGACTCCCGACGATGTCTACAGTCTACCTTCGTGAGCCCGGCACCACACGCACGCTGAGACGCTTGGGAGCCACATCCCCGAGCTCTTCGGCGAGGCGGCCGAGTACCGCAGAGCCTGCGAGCTCGAGCTCAGTCGCCCACGCAGGGTGGTCGACCGAAACGACGAGCTCCCCGTCGCGGACGAGTTGCGGACGCACTTGACGCGCGATCTCGGGACCGACGACTTTCTCCCAGCAGCCGGCGACACGCCCGAGAACGAGGGCGTCTTCCATGCCGCGCTGGCGTAGCAACCGGTCAAGGGCGGTGCCAATGGCGATGGTTGGACCCGTACCTGTCTCATCTTCGCCAGGGCGGGCTGTGTTGGACCGCCCGCGTACGCGATCGGGCCCCGACCAACGACGGCTCACAATTCGAGCCTACCGCCGACCAGGCTGACAACGAGCTTCGGCGCTGCCCCGGGGGGCAGCTCACCGGCTGTGGTCAACAAGGCCTGCCCATCGGGCAGCTCGCCCACGAGTGCCCGGGCCGTTGCTTCATCCAGCTCGGAAAAGGCGTCGTCCAAGAGGAGCACCGGCGCGGCGCCTGTGACCGTCGTCATCAGGCGGTGGCTCGAAAGGCGTAGTGAAAGGGCAACACATCGCTGACGTCCCTGCGAAAGCCGAGTACGCGCGTCGAGTCCGCCGGCCTCGATCTCGACGTCGTCGCGCTGCGGGCCGACGGTCGTCGTAGCACGCCGGAGATCTTCACGACGCGCCGAGGCGAGTGCATCGCTCAACGTCCCATCCCAGGAACGGACATAACGCATCTTCAAGCTGCCGGCTTGGGTGGCGAGAATCGAAAAAGCCTTGGCGGNNTCGTCCCAGATGTCGAGCGTCATTGCCGCTTCCGAGTCGAGTCGGCCACCGAGTTGGCGCAAGAGCGCGTTGCGATGCCTCAACACACGGTCCAGCCCCGAGCGGTCCGCACCAAGTCGGGGGTGTGACTTAACCAGCACATCGTCGACAAAATCACGACGGCCGCTGGGAGAGCCCTTTACGAGCACAAGGTCGTCCGGAGTGAACAACGTTGTACGCAGGACCTCGAGAAGGCCGCGCGTGCCAGGCACTCTCTGCCCGTTGTGCCAGGCACGGTCACGCCGGCCGGGCAAGACGTCCACCTCGATCTCTACTTTCCGCTTACCCGCCAGGACGTCACAGCGCACATTGGCCTCGGGCGCACCCTGGCGCACGATGGCCTCACGAGGTGCTCCCCGGAAGGACTGAAGCGTCGAGCTGTAAACGATGGCCTCGAGGAGACTGGACTTCCCAGCGCCGTTCTCACCTTGTATGACGGTCAAACCGTCGGGCGACGGGTAGAACTCGACGGCATTGAAGTTACGAAAGTCACGTAACTGCAGCCGAACGATCACCGTCTCGTTCATGCGGGACTTCCAGTCCGGCTCAGGACACCTTCACTGGCATGAGCAGATAGCGATATTCGTCTTCACCCTCGCCCCGTACGAGAGCAGGCTTGCCCGGATCGTTCACTTCCAGGATCAAGGTGTCGGCTCGAACTGCTTCGACACCGTCCAACAAGTAGCTCGGATTGAAGGCCACTGTCAGATCGTCGCCTTCGAAGTCTCCCTCGACATTTTCCTCGGCCCGGCCGCTCTCTGGCGTGAGCACGCTGAGATCGACACCGCCGGCATGCAGGGCTAGTCGCACTGGTGTCGTGGCGTCCTTGGTGTCTCTCACGACAAGACGAACCCTGCGAAGTGCTGCCTCGAGGTCATCGCGCGCGATGCGAAGGTGGTAGGCGTAAGACGCGGGGATCAGCCGTTCAACTTCTGGGAACTGACCTCGAAGAAGGCGTGTGGTGATACGGACATCAGCAAGGTCGAAGACCGCGTCAAGATCACTGTGCCGGAACAAAATTGTCCGGTCTCCGTCTGTCTTGCCACCTGCAGCCAGTCGTTGAACCTCCGCGAGTGCCTTCGCGGGAACAAGGACCTGACCACCGGGTTCCACGACCGTCATTCCAGCGAAATCACGGAACGCGAGGCGGTAAGAGTCCGTAGCGATGAGCCTGAGCCCTCCTTCGGTCGCGACCATGAGCACTCCGGTTAGCTGAGGTGCCCGAGAGTCGTCGACAAGTGCCGCCCGTACAACTTGGCGTAAGCCATCAGCAAAAACAGCTCCGGGGATCTCGATTCCTTCTTGTTCCGGCACTCCAAGTCGTGTGATCTCGGCACCGATGGCAACTCTGACGCGAAACTCAGCCCGTCCCGACAGAAAGCGGACTTCCTCATCACCCGCGATCACAGTCACCGCTCCAGGCTCGAACGAACGCACGATGTCAACCACAAAGCGCGACGGCACAAGCACTNNCCGGAACGGGTGCTGGTTGCCCTCGACGCGGTGACAAGGGTCTCAAGAAGGGTGTCACGATCTGCACGGAACTTCACGGAATGCTCTACTCCTTTCGAATTAGAGAAAAAAAACAACAGGAGTAGTAGGCCCTGGGGATTGTGGATATCCCAGGCTTCTTCCTGTTCGGGAGGGTCGTACCCTCAGTAGGGTTATCCTCCGATCGCACAGCCTCTCGCTCGCGGGTGTTAGCACTTGACGATCGACAGGCAGGTCATCCCCAGTCACAAGTATGTTATCCACAGATCATAAACCGTTTTTGATCTGAACACTGAGCTCTGTGACCTGGTCGTACACTTGTCGCCGTTCTTTCATAAGGGCAGAAATCTTTTCGACAGCGTGAATCACAGTCGTGTGATCCCGGTCACTGAATTCTCGCCCGATAGCCGGATAACTGAAATCGGTGAGCTCGCGGAACAGGTACATCGCGATCTGACGAGCGATGACAAGAGGGCGCCTCCGGCTGGGACCGATGAGTTCTTCCACGCTGAAGCCGAAATGCAGGGCACTTATCTCAATGATCTGCTTGGCGGTAATTTGCCGCGGCTGTTTCGAGCCTACGAAATCGGCCAGAACAGACTCAGCTAGCTCGCGTGTGAGCATTTGTCGGTTCAAACTGGCGTAGGCCGTCACGCGGATAAGCGCGCCTTCGAGTTCACGAATGTTCTCCTTGACCTTGGAGGCAATGAGGTCGAGCACGTCGTCACCGACGACGGCGTGCTCGTGCTCGGCCTTGGTACGCAGAATTGCGATACGAGTTTCCAGTTCGGGAGGTTGGATGTCCGTGGTGAGGCCTGACAACAACCTGCTGCGCAGGCGGTCTTCCAAAGTAGCGATCGCACGCGGCGCACGGTCGGAAGTGAGAACGATCTGCTTTGAGGAGCCGTACAGCGAATTGAACGTATGGAAAAGCTCCTCTTGCAGTGACTCCTTCTTGTCCATGAACTGGACGTCGTCGATGAGTAGTAAGTCGCATTCGCGATATCGCCTGCGAAAGGCTCCCATGTCGTCTTTCGCGCGAAGTGTTTCCACGAATTCGTTCATGAACGTCTCGGTCGACACGTAGCGAACCCTCATCCTCGTGAAGTTCTCGCGTACGTAGTTCCCGACTGCCTGTAGCAGGTGGGTCTTGCCGAGACCGGCTGAGCCATACACGAATAGGGGGTTGTAAGAGCGGGCCGGCGCTTCGGCCACGGAAAGAGCGGCAGCGTGGGCGAAACGGTTGGAGGGCCCGGTGACAAAAGCGTCAAAGGTGTATTTCGGGTTGAGGGGAACGTCGTCTGCACTTGACGCGTTTTTCGCGCGCGCCGGTAGCGCCCTCTCGTTGCGTGGCGCAGGACGCGAAGACGCGGGTTCGTCCGTGTTGCGCTGGGCTGCTTCCCTGTTCGTCGCAAGTTCTTCTGGTCCGGGATCGTCGATCTGCACGTCGAAGCGGAATTGGACCTCTTTCCCCGAACTGTCGAGAAGGGCGTCATGGACCAGGCCGTGGAACCTCCCCTCCAGACGGTCGCGAACCACGCCACTTGGCACAGCGAGCACCAAAGTCCCGTTCGCGACCGCCATTGGTCTGATCGCGGAAAACCACGCGCGCCAGGTTGCCTCGGACACCTGCGAGCGCAAGGAATCCGAACAGTCATTCCACAGTTGCTCTGCTTCAGTCACCAGCTCGGGGCCCTCCGGTCAAGAAGTTCTCCACACCAGCATCCACAGGTGTGGACGGCGGGGCGAGCTCGCAGGGTGTGCGCGGAATCGTACAACCCTGGTGCGCAGCTTGCCTCAGGGCTGCCGCTTGGTCCCGGGGCGGATCGTGCGCTAAATTATCCCGGCCGGTCCCTGCCGTCTGGTGGACTCGTGTTTTCGCGCGCCAGCTGCAGAGATCATCTTGGCGGGTCGATTGCACCTGCTCCACTGGGCCATCGCCGCGTCGGGAGACACCACAGACGCGCGGCACCGGAACGACGAAACGAGGCTGAGATGAAGCGGACGTTCCAACCCAACACCCGCAAGAGGTCGAGAAGGCACGGCTTTCGCCATAGGATGGCGACGCGTGCCGGTCGCGCAGTCATCAAGGCGCGCCGCCGCCGCGGGCGGGTACGGCTGTCGGCTTGAGTCGCCGCGCGACACCCTCTCGACTCCCGACGACAATGGGCAGTGAGTTGCCAGTTCTTAGCGAACAGGCTCGTGCGCCGCGCCCACGACCGGTCCATGGCCGTGGCGCTTTCACCGAGCTGCGCCGCTCGAAGCGGCGGGTCTTCTCTGGACCTGTGAGGGTACAGTTTCTTCCGGGATCGAGCGCCGAAGAGGCCCGGAGGGTCGCGTTTGCAGTGCCCCGTAAGGTGGGCACCGCAGTCGAGCGCAATCGCTGCCGTCGTCGGTTGAGGGCGGTTGTGGCCGAGACCGCGGCGTCGATCCCTGCCGGGACCTACCTCGTGGCCATTGACAAGGGAATTCGTGACCTTCCGTTCCAGGAGCTGAGGACAAGAGTGATCGAAGCGATGCAACGGGCAAGCCAAGTGGGCGCTCGATGAGCAATGTCAGGGCCGAGCCGACGCCGTCCGCCAGGACACTGCTCCTGTTCTTGCGTGCCTACCAGGCAATTCGCGCGGGTCGGCCGTCACCTTGCCACTTCGTGCCTTCTTGCTCGGCTTATGCCGTGGAGGCCGTGGAGATGCACGGCGTGGCGCGAGGAATTTGGCTTGCGCTGAAGCGCATCGCCCGGTGCCGCCCATTCGGCAGCTGTGGCTTCGACCCGGTGCCCGGCTGAGGCCCGAGATGCTGTCCGCCGCCGCCACCCACACGGCCAAGGCCGGTACGTCCATCATAGGGACGGCCCTGCATCCGATCTTCGTCCTTGTCGGCTATGTCCTCGCCTTCTTCTACGGCCTGGTCCCTGACTACGCGGTAGCGATCGCGCTTCTCACAATCGCGGTGATGATCGTCGTCTTCCCCCTCACGCGTGCCAGCGCCCGCTCCATGATGCGGATGCAGCTTCTGTCACCGGAGATGAAGAAGATCCAGACGCGTTACAAGGCTAAGCCCGGGATGCCCACCGCGGAGAGGCAAGAGCTCCGTCAGAAGATGAACGAGGAGGTGATGGCGCTTTATCGCGAGAACGGAGTGAACCCGACCGGTGGCTGCCTGCCGATGTTCCTCCAGTTCCCGATCCTGATCGTTCTGTACGATGTCGTTCGGGGACTCGCGAAGACCGCCGACGTTCTCAACGCCAAGGGCCAGAAGATCTACGTACACGGCAAGCTGCTGGTCAAGGCGACGCCGCAGAACATCCCGAAGACGAGCCGGATGTATCGGGACCTCGTCGCGGCTCATGGTCAGATGCACGTCTTAGGGATCAACCTCGCGGACTCGGTGCGCACTCATCAGCCACATCTGGTGGACGTGCTCCCTTACGCGTTGCTGGTGCTGATAGCCGTCGGGCTCCAGTACGTGTCGATCTGGCAGGTCACGAATCGCAATCCCGCTGCTTCAGCGGCGAACCAGCAGATGCAGCAGATGCAGAAGTACATGCCGCTCATCTTCCTGGTGCTATACATCGCGCTCCCCGCAGGTGTCGGCGTCTACTTCATCGTCTCGAGCTTGTTCCGTGTCGGGCAGCAAGAGTGGATGTACAAGCATGACCCGACGATCGTTGGCGCCATTCAGGAGCTCACCAAACGCAAGCACGCGGAAGCGCTCAGTCCGAGCGTGGATGCCGGCGACACCGGTGGTAATCGTAAGGCGGGTCCCGGGTCCCGGGATGCCGCAAGCGGCAAGGGCTTCCTCGCGCGAATGCGCGAAGCAAGCGAGAGTTCGACTCGGCCTGCAGCCGGGGGGACACAAAGGCCCACGGGAACGAGCGGGTCCAGGCGAGGCGCGACGAACGGCGCGAAGCCTTCGGTGAGCCAGAACGGCTCCAAGAGTGCCGCTTCCGCGAAAAGGTCGAGTCAACAGCAGGCATCCAGGTCGACCGGCTCGGGCGGCGGGACGAAGTCGCAACCTCGCTCGAGGGACAAGCGACCGCGAAAGGGCCGATAGCCCGTGGAATGGGTCGAAATGACCGGAAGAACGGTCGAGGAAGCTATCGAGGCAGCACTTGAGCAGCTTGGCGTAGCCGAGACGGACGCCGAGATCGTCATAGTGGAGGAGCCGAGATCGGGCATGTTCGGCCTCCGACGAAGTGGTGCGCGGATCAGGGCACGGGTGCGCCCAATTCAGCCCAGGGCGAAAAGGCCGTCACGTCGGCCAAGGGCCGCACCGGTCGGCGGCGAACGCGGGCACCGCCGACAAGCCGCTCATCCCGAGGGGCCCGCACGCAAGTCGAACGAGAAGACCGAGGGCGAGGAAGCTCGCGGCAAAGCTGCCATGAGCTCTGCTCCAGGAACAACCCGTCGTCAATCCCGCCAAGATCAAGGACCAGGTCAGAACGGTTCGCGAAAAGCGCCCTCTCGGGCCGCGCACGAAGTCGCGGAAGCGACGGATGCGAGTGCTGACGTCGGTGGCACTCCGACAGCAGGTGGTCGGCAACGTTCGCGTTCGCGGGGGCGCGGGGGTCGTGGACGAGTGGCGAGCGGCTCGGATGGAATCGCCGATGAATCTTCGAGTGGAGCCGGTCGTGGCACTGGATCGCCTAAGGAGGCGCAAATGAGCATCGAGACCCAGCAGGAGCTCGCAACTGAGTTCGTCCGGGAGGTCGTCGCCCGGTTCGGGATCGACGCCACAACGACTGCACGCACGACCGAGGATGACGGGATCTACATCAGCGTGGACGGGGAGAACCTTGGGTTCTTGGTCGGCCCGAAAGGTGCGACGGTTGAGGCTTTGCAGGAGTTGACCAGGACTGTCGTCCAGCGGCACACGGAGGAGCACACGAGCAGGATTGTCGTTGATGTCGGTGGCTACCGTGAGCGCCGGGCTGCTGCGCTGCGCCAGTTCGTGCTCGAAGTGGCTGCCGACGTGCTGCGAACGGACGTGTCCGAGGCGCTCGAGCCCATGTCGCCATCGGACCGGAAGGTCGTTCACGACACGGTTAATGATCTTGAGGGTTTGGAGACGACCTCGAAGGGACTGGAGCCGCGCCGCTATGTCATCATTCGCCCAGCCCCGGCGCCCTCCGCCGAGGAATCCTCCATCAGCTCGATGGAGGAAGGTGACGATCGACCTGGGGAGCCTGCAGATCTGAGCTGAACGGCACGAAGCAGCATGCCTGGACTCGCTTCTCGGCTCAGGCAGAGACCCGACGTATGACGCGGCCCGAAGCTTACGATCTCCTTGAAGGGGTGCTCGCCGAAGCGCGGCGCCGGTCACTGATCGGCGACCTGCCCTTCGCAGTGCAGCGGGCGCACTCGGAGGGGTTCCTGCGAGCTCTCTTGCTCGAAGCCGTCAACGGCCCTGTTCTCGAGCTCGGATCTGGTGGCGGGTTGCCGGGCCTCGTGCTTGCGGTCGAGGATCCGGACCTTCGTCTCGTCCTGCTTGACTCGGCGAGCCGTTCCACCGACTTCCTGAGATGGGCGATCGAGGAGCTCCAGTTGTCGTCGCGAGTGGAAGTCGTCAATGCTCGAGCCGAACAGCTCGGACGAGAGGAGAAGTACCGGGGCAGCTTCGCAGCCATCGTCGCGAGAAGTTTCGGCCCTCCCGCGGTGACGGCCGAATGTGCAGCGCCGCTCCTCCGGATCGGGGGCCGGTTGATCGTGTCCGAGCCCCCCTTCAAGGATTCGCACACGACTGGTGCCACGAAGGACACACTCTCGGCAATGGATCGGTGGCCCGATGAGGGTTGCGCGAAGCTAGGTCTGGTACCAGAGGCGGGTCTAAGGGAGGCCTTCGGCTTTGCGGTGCTCCGGCAGGTGACTTCTTGTCCGGATCGCTACCCTCGCCGCCCGGGAATCCCAGCGAAACGACCGCTCTTCTCTCAAGTGCCGCCGCCGAAGCTCAGGCCTCGGTAGTGTTAGGTCGATGGCAACGGGAGGCTTCGAGCTCGTCTGCGAGGTCGAGCCCGCCACGCGGCCGAACCTCAAGCACGTTAGACACCAGATCGGCGTCCTGAGCTCGATTGCTGGGACGTTCCTGATTCCGGACAACCACATCGGCCGTGCGACGGTCTCGAGTGTCGCCGTCGCGCATGAAGTAGAGGCAATGGGCGGTCGCTCTATCGCCTGCTTGAATGCAAGAGATCGTAACCTGCTCGGGTTCCAGCGGGATTTACTTACGGCTGAAGCTTACGGAGTGGATCAGTTCCTCTTGGTTCGCGGCGACGAACCGAGAGTAGGCGGTCGTACGAGCGAGCTCACGGTTCGGACGATGCTGACCGAGGCCCGGGCATTCGAGAGCACTTTGGGACTTGCCGAAGGCAGGAAGTTGCGTCTGGGTGCGGTTACCGGTCTCGGGGACCTGCCTGATTGGAAACGGGAAGCCGACTTTGTGTTCGTCCAGGTCGGCTTCTCTCTCGAAGCATTGTTGCGCTGGAGCGAACGAGTGAAACCGCAGATGGCGGTGTACGCCGGTGTGATAGTCCTGGCCAGCTCCTCAATGGCCCGCAGCTTGGCCAAGACGATTCCTGACATTGTCATTCCAAGCGAGGTCGTCGACCGAGTGGATCGGGACCCGAAGGCGGGAATCGACGTCGCTTGCGAGCTGTTACTGGCGATCCGGGACTCCGGAGCGTTCCAGGGGGTGCACCTGATCCCCGTCTCCCGCTATCGTCCGGTTGCCGCCCGGCTCGAGCACCTGCTGGATCGGCCGTGATCTCGTCATGGTGCCAACGGTGGCTCGACCACCAGTCACCAGGTCCGACCGGGCTCGCGCGTTAGGCTCCCGTTGAGCCCGTCCTGTCCCCCAGAGCGACTGCCCTCCAGCCGTTCGGCTAGCAGATGTTTCACGTGGAACATATCCCCTCGAACCGAAGGCGTGATGAACGACCAAGAGGACGATGAAGACCGAAGAGACCAGGTCGAGCTCGAGGATCCAATACCCGGCACAGATGCCGGGGTTGAAGTTTCCGGAGTGATCGGGCAGGCAGAGGTCAAAGTGAATCAGCCCACTGTCCGCCCCGCGCGGTCGCTACCGAGAGTCATCGCAGTGGCCAATCAAAAGGGAGGCGTCGGCAAGACGACGACCACCATCAACCTTGGTGCTGCACTCGCCGATCTTGGTTACCGAGTTCTGATCGTCGATCTTGATCCACAGGGTAATGCTACGACTGGCCTGGGGATCGAGGGTCGGAACTTCGATTTCTCGATGTACGATGTTCTTCTTCGCGACGTCGCACTCGAGGATTGCGTCGAACCGACGAGCATCAAGAACCTGTTTCTGGCACCGGCCACAATCGACCTGGCCGGAGCCGAGATCGAGCTCGTTTCGGTCTTCAGCAGGGAGCTTCGACTGAAGCGGGTGCTCGCTCCGATCCGGGAGGACTTCGGGTACGTGCTGATTGACTGCCCACCCTCCCTTGGGCTTATCACGGTCAATGCGCTTGCTGCAGCGAGTGAGGTGCTGGTGCCAATTCAATGCGAGTACTACGCCCTGGAAGGACTCGGTCAGCTGCTCAGGAATGTCGAGCTCGTCCGAGGCAACCTGAACCCCGAGCTTGAGGTCTCGGCCATGGTGTTGACAATGTACGACTCACGGACGAGGTTGGCAGACCACGTTGTCGAGGAGGTTCGCACGCATTTCGGTGACGCGGTTTGCAAGAATGTGATCCCCCGTACGGTTCGGATATCGGAATCGCCCTCGTTCGGTGAGCCGATCACTGTCCATTCGCCATCGTCAAGAGGCGCCATTGCGTACCGAGAGCTCGCGAAGGAGGTCAGTGGTGGTCCGGCGTAGCGGTTTGGGCAAGGGACTAGGGGCGCTCATCCCCCAGACGCCAGGAGTTGCCACCGGTTCCATGCTCCGTGACGTGCCACTTGCTCGCATCCGCCCGAACCCGTTCCAACCTCGTAACCAGTTTGGGGAGCAGGGCCTGTCCGCGCTTGTCGACTCGATCAAGGCGGTTGGCATCCTTCAGCCGGTCCTGGTGCGAGAGGTCGGGCCGGACGAATACGAGCTGATCGCAGGAGAACGTCGCTTCCGTGCGGCGCGGCGCGCAGGACTCCAGTCGATACCGGCGCTCGTTCACCAAGCCGACGACGCGATGAGTCTGGAAGAAGCGCTGGTAGAAAATCTGCACCGTGAAGACCTCAACCCGCTGGACGAAGCCGGCGCGTATCAACAGCTGATCGAGGAATTCAACCTGACGCACGAGGAAGTAGCTCGCAAGGTGGGCCGCTCAAGGGCCGGAGTCACCAACGCCCTTCGGCTTTTCCAGCTTCCCCCTACAGTCCAGCGATATGTGCGCGATGGTCAGTTGAGCGCTGGTCACGCACGCACGTTGCTCGGAACGCCGGATCGCATTCTGCAGGAGAAGCTTGCCAACGAGGTGGTCCATCGCGGCCTTTCCGTTCGTTCGCTGGAGGAGCTCGTCCGAAGTGAGATCCAAGAGACGCAGGCTGAAGAAATCGGGCTCGAAGGAGCTCTCGACGATGCTGGGAACCTGATCAGCGCACCCGGTGGAGATCACAGTGCGTCGTCCGGGGCCCCGCATCCGAAGCCCGTGCACTCGCTTCGGCCGCCAGGGGTGCACGATCTCGAGGAGCTCTTGGAGGACCGCCTGAACACACGGGTCAAAGTGGACATGGGCGGGAAACGAGGCAAACTTGTGATTGAGTTCGCCACGCTGGACGACCTCGAACGGATTTACCGGGTAATTGTCGGGGAGACCTTTACCTNNGTGACCCCATCGAAAGTTTACTTTCCCGTTACCTTCTGGACCTCTACTGTTGGTCCAAGTTGATCCACAACCTGTGCATGAGGTTGTGGATCACTTCACTCTCCGCTCATGGTCAGCCAGAGTTCGAGCGACTCCTGAACCGCTTTTCCAAGGGCCGAAGTCTTCATCGCCACCTGGTGCGGTGCTCCCAGCTCGAGCACGACAGCCGGCATGGCCGTTCGCCTGAGGATCACGTCAGCCATGCCATATGCGCCGGCTTCGAGAAGGTCCAGCCGGCCCGCGGCCGCCTTCACGAGCAGCTCAGCGAGGTGTCGGCTAGCTGCCGACTCGTAGCGGAAGCCCCGGTAGAAGTATGTCCTGACTGACTCGTGGCTCGGCTCCAGCCGAAGACCGATGTAGCAGTCGACCTGCGCCGTGTTCGCCGCCAATGCTTGTGCGAACGGGTCCGGGTCGTGCAGTTCGAGCGCTTGCGCTCCGGCGAGCAGAAGCGTTCGATGAACGGCTGCAACCCCGGTAGCGAATCCCCCCTCCTCGCCGACGGCGATCTTCTTGCAGCTGAGCGTCGCCGGCGCCGCGGCGACCCGGAGTTGCTCACGCAAGGGCGTCACGAGGTCATCACCTCCCCGGACAGGTGCGACACGGGCCAGTTCGGAGAGCGTCAGGGGACCACAGATCCCGTCTGTCACGAGACCCATGTTGTGCTGGAACTCGGTGATCGCGGCGTGAGTGTTGTCACCGAAGATCCCGTCGACGCCTCCCGGATCGAACCCAAGCCCACTCAACCTGCGCTGCACGTCGGCGACGTCATCTCCCTGCAACATCGGGCTACGCCGGTAAAGGAGTCGGTCGCCCAACCGAAAGCCGGCTTCAACAAGGCTCGACCACGTCTCGTTGTCACAGACGCCGTCAACGCGCAGCCCGCGCTGGGACTGGAACATCTGCACAGCTGCTGCTGTCCCGGGACCGTACGCCCCGAGCAGATCGTGTCCATGCTGGAACCCGAGCTTGTCGAGCCGCTCCTGCAGGTCAACGACGGCCTCACCGGAGTCACCCTCATGAAGTGGCAGGAGATCTTCGCGTGGAGATACCGTCCGCGGACGGCTCATAAGCCCGAGCTCTGTGGCACTTCGATCACCTCCGACATCGTAGGAGATGCCGGGCAACGGCCGGTAGTGCGAAGGATTACTCGATGAGGGCGGGCTTTGTCAGAGAAGGGGCTCGAACTCCGACAGAATCTGTGACTTGCTCCTTGCTCCGACTATCCGGGCCTGCGTCTCGCCGTTCTTGAACAGCAGCAACGTCGGGATGCTCATCACCTGGAACCGCTGAGCGGTTCGAGGGTTGTCGTCGACGTTCAGCTTCGCCACCTTGAGCTTTCCACTGTGAGCGCTAGCGATCTCATCGAGAATGGGGGCCACCATCTTGCAGGGGCCGCACCATTCAGCCCAGAAATCAACCACTACAGGGATGTCCGAAAGGCCAACCGCCTCGTCGAAAGTGTCGTCACTGATCGTGATGACGTCGTTCATTCCAATCTCCTTGTGTCAGGTCTCTGCGAGCGATGACAGGTATCGCTCGGCTTCGATTGCGGCCATGCAACCTGAACCGGCTGCCGTGACAGCCTGTCGGTAAACATGATCTTGGACATCGCCGCACGCGAACACGCCCGGGACGTTGGTCCTTGTGCCGTCATGAGTGACGAGATAGCCCGCCTCATCGGTGTCGATCTGCCCGGCGAACAGCTCCGTGCTCGGGGCATGTCCGATGGCAACGAAGACGCCATCGGCGGATATGTCCGACTCTTCGCCGGTGTTGACGTCCCTTATCCGCAATCCGGTCACACGTTCGCCGCCGAGCACGTCGACGACAACCGAGTCCCAACGGAATGCGATCTTCTCATTGCGAAACGCCCGGTCTTGCATGATCTTGGATGCCCGTAGCTCCTTGCGTCGGTGGACAACGGTCACCGAATCACCGAATTTCGTGAGAAACAATGCTTCCTCGAGCGCAGAGTCGCCGCCACCTACAACGACGATCTGCTTGTCCCGGAAGAAGAAGCCGTCGCAAGTCGCACAGGTCGAAACCCCATAACCGAGCAGGCGAGCCTCGTTCTCGATACCGAGCATGAGTGAGCGTGCGCCGGTCGCGATGATGAGAGTCTTGGTCTTCAATGTCGGCTCGGGGACATCGCGATCACCGATCCAGATACCGATCGGCGTCGAGGCCAGGTCGACTCTCGACGCCCTTTCTGTCAGGATCTCCGCGCCGAAGCGTTCGGCCTGGGCCCGCATCGAAACCATGAGCTCGGGACCTAGCACTCCGTGAGCGAAGCCGGGGAAGTTCTCGACTTCAGTCGTCAGCATGAGCTGACCGCCCGGTTGATCGCTCGAGGACGACGGTTCGCCTTCGAGGACGAGAGGCCGCAGGTCGGCACGCGCCGAGTAGATCGCTGAAGTCAAGCCCGCGGGCCCTGAACCGAGGATCACCACGTCGCGTACCGCGCCGGACTCCATCTGTGTCGCTTCCCCTTCGTGCCGGGCCGGCTAGGTCCGGCTGTGGCGCATCCTGGAGATCAACGTCCCGACCAGCACGAAGATTCCGCCGATCAACAAATCACTCGCCCACACGCGTTGGTCGAAGACCTCGTTGTTGAGCAGGCGAACGACACCGATGACGAACGCCACGATGACAAAGAGCACGACCGAGAAGGCCAACGCGCCAAAGATTGCTGCGCGGACGAGCCTCTGCACCGGCCGGACGGTGTGGTCACGAACGAGCTCGACGAGCTGTCCGACCTTCTCGGTCAGCTGCGCAGCCCAGTCGTCTTTGGGAGCCGACTCAGGAGACATGTCCCCTAGGTTAGCCGTCCACGGTCTCGCCAAGCCGATAGCAGATGCCCATGCATCGGGGCCCGGCNNCCCGTGAGCATCTCCAAGAACACCTCGAGGTCCGGTGCCGCGGCATGGGCCACCGCGAGGCCGTCCAACTTGCCGGCTTCCTTCAACTTGTTGACGAGGTACTCGAGGGAACCTGCACGTGTCCGTTGCCGCGACTCGGCTTCCGCGAGACCGTCTCGAATCTCGATGATCGGCTTGATCGACAAGAGCGACCCCAAAAGGGCCNNCGGATCTTCGGGACAACTGCCCGGGCAGCTGCCTCAGTGGCATCGAGATCGTTCGTGGCCGTTGCGACCCTCGCAGCCTCCAACACGACCAGCGCCTGGCCCAAAGTCACGGTACGAGTGTCCACAACCCGCACCTCGATTCGCTCCCTCACCTCATCAGCGCCGGCACACGCGGCCTGGTAGGTCGAAGACAGCCCCGCCGAGAGAGTGAGGCACACGACGCTGGTGCATCCATCGTCTGCCGCCTGCGTGAAGCTCTCTGCGAACGCGCCGGGCGATGGCGCCGAGGTCTCGGGCAGAGCGGTTGTCATGGCACACCGGCGCCAGAACTCGGCGGGCTCGATGAGCCTCATCTCGTCGGGTCCCCAGTCGCCCAGTCGGACGTCGAGTGGGACGATCCGGATGTCATGTTCTTGGGCGAGGCGCGTAGGGATGTCTCCCGCGCTATCGGTGACGACTCTTATCCCGGCCATGACTTCCCTTCCCGGCAATCGCGTGCCTCCGCTTCGAAGTTTGCCAGCCGGCAAAGGTCCCGGCGAGTCCTGCTGCGAGCGCGTAGGCGACGATGCCTGCCACGACGCCGACAAACACGCGCACCAAAAGGCCGATGCCCTGGCCCGATCCGACACCCGCGAGAACCAGGGCAACGACGAAGGCCATGACGAGCGAGCAGGTCACCGTGCGCGACACGTAGCGGCCTACGGTAAAGCCTCCGAGACCACCGATACGGTTCCGCAGGACGATCAAGGCTGCCACCGCAGCGACTGTGTATGCGATGGCGAGTGAGAGAGCCAGTCCCTTAGCCCCGAGTGTGCTGCGGAATGCGAACGCGAGCAGGATGTTCAGCCCGTTCTCCAGCAGGTAGAGGAAGAAGGGAGTCCGCGTGTCGCGCATCGCCTGGAAGGCGAGAATTGCGAGCAGATAGATGCAGAACCCGGGCAGGCCCAACGCAAGCAGCTCCAGCATCGTCGCTGTGAGGTGTGCCCCGCTCAAGTGATGCGCGCTGCCGGCCCCCAAGGAGATGAGCGAGATGGCAGGAAGCGCCAGAAGCAGATAGCCGACGACAGCTGGGATCACTCCTGCCAGCGTGCGACGAAGCCCGAGCCCGAACTGTTCGGCGAATCCAGCCCTGTCACCTTTGGTAAAGCGCGACGCCAGCACCGGGGCCATCGTGGTCATGACCGAAACGGCGACGATGCCGAAAGGCAATTGAAAAAAGATCGACGCGTACGTGTAGGCGGTGAGCGACGCCGCACCGATGCTCACTGCGATTGCCGACACGACAAAGACCGCCGTTTGATTGGCGATGACGAACCCGAAGGTCCAGCCCGAGAGGTTCACTATCTCGCGCACAGCGGGGTCGTTCGGTCGCCATCGCGGACGTATTCGCAGGCCGCAGCTCAACAAGCTCGGAACGAGCGCCGCAGCCTGGATGACAACGCCCAGCGTCGTTCCGAGGCCGAGCAGCAGGAGCAGCCGGTGGTCGTGCTGGACCTCGGCCAGGCTGTGGGTATGGCCGGCAGCGACGAAAGCCAGGAGGATGCCGATGGCGACGACGTTGTTGAGGATCGGGGTGAAAGCGGGCGCGGAGAACCGACGCGCGGTGTTCAGCACGGCGGTCATCAAACTGACGGCGCCGTAGGCGAGCAGCTGGGGCGAGAAGAGTCGCAGGAGATAGGTGGCCACTTGGCGCTCGACGACGATCCCGGGTCCGTGGCTGCCGACGGTGTACAGATCGATGATCAAAGGCGCGGCGAGGAAGAACGCAACCGTTGCGACGAGGAGCAGGCAGGCTGCCAGAGTCAACACGGCGGAGATCGATTCGACAGCTTCCTGTTCCGAACGCGTAGCGAGCCGAGAGACGAACACCGGGACGAAGGTGGCTGTGAGGATCCCACCGAGCACGAGGTCGTGCACGATGTTCGGCGTGTTGTTGGCGAGGTTGAACGAGTCGGAAAGGGTCGAGTACCCAAGGGCGTAGATCGCGACGAGGATGCGCAGCAGTCCGGTGACGCGCGAGATGAGCGTGCCAGCTGCGACATAGGCGGTCGCCGCACCCAGACCCGGGCGCGACCGACTGCCACGGGTGCCCCCCCTCGGCATTGGCCGCGCGGGACCTACGACGCCTGGCGCGACACCCCGGAGTCCGGTGAGGCCTGAAGGTGCAGGTATCCCCGGCAGGGTGCGAGGCAGGCGCCCTCGGTAGATCGTCCGTTGATCGCCGCGACCATAGGAGTGCCGCCGCTTGCGCCTCACGGGGACGGTTCGGGAACGGTGCCCGATGTCGGTTCGCGGTGCTGGTTGCGACGACGTCTGGCTGCATGCCGCCGCCGGCGGCGCGACGCGGATCGGAACCACCAGTACAAGAGGAAGGCCCCTGCGCCAGCGGTCAGCGCGATCGCGACGCCCGAGATCGCCGTGGACCGTATGGTGAACTCGGCATTTGCCAGCTCAAGGAGGCCAGCCGGCGAGACGAGCCGCAATTGAAGGGTCGAATCGCCTGACGTACGTGTCCCCACGCGGACGATCAAGCTGGTGGTGCCGCGCTTGAGCACGACCGGCACGTCGGTCGATGACGTCAGATTCGGGCCCGAGACCAGCAAGATGACGTGGAGCGGCGTCCTCGAGGTCGACGTGATGGCGATGGGGAACCTGGCCGACGATGATGTCACCGTCACAGTGCGGCCGGGCGGCAGGTTGAGCTCCGAGCCGAGCTTGCCCACCATGGCGAGGGGCGCCGACAGGTACGCCTGACGGGNNGATGCGTGCCTCTTGCACCTGGCCGGAGGTGATTGACCCGTGGGCACTGAGCGTCGGGCTCACGATCGAGCGAACGGCAGCCGAGCAACCGGTGACGGCGCTGGGTGGCTCTTGGCAGGTTCCCCGTTGGACCGTCTGGAAGAGCCGGGCGATCGGCACCGTTGTGACGATGGGACTTGAAGCGAGCCCCCGGAGCATCGCTGCGAGGAATCCGGTCGACGGTGCCCAGGACTCAGGAGCGACGAGGGCCACACCTCTCGACTGCGGGAAGTCAGGTGAGTCGAAGTAGAGCTCGCCCAGGTCAGCGAGCAGTTGCTGAGCTCGAAGCGCTGAGCTTGCGGACCCGATCAGATGTGCCGCCAGTCCTTGGTCGGCTTGTAAGCCTTCGACAGTGGTCCCTGCGATGCGAAACGGGGCCGAAAGTGTGTAAGGCCACTGAGTGGCTGCTGGAGCTGCGTTCGGAAGCGACTCGAGATTGTTCTGGGGAACCACGACCCGTGTGATGCCGTCGGCGGCGAGTGCTGCGAGGCCGTGCGCGCCGATTGGCGTCGTTGCCACGTAGATACCCGAGCCTCCAGAGACGTGAAGCACCTTCGCGAAGACTTCGTAGCCTCGGGCGAACTGGCTCGCGAGGTCATCTTCGAGACCAGCCCGGACCAGCCGAGTCGGATTGACGGCACTGAAGGGGCCGCCCACCAGCGCACCGGCGTCGGTGGCAAGCGTGTTTACGAGCTTTGCGTGTCCCCGGCTTCGAGCGAGGGCCAGCAGCGTCTGTCCGAAGATGTCGACGGTCAGTGGTGCTCCAGGCCAGCTCGCCTCTGCACGAGCGATGGTCTCGATCCGGGCCACGATCTCGCGAGGCACCGCTGGCGTTCCGGTGGTGGCGAAGGCCGGCGGCACCCCCACCGGCACGACGAACGAGAAACGAAGCCGTTCTTGTGGCGCAACCTTCGAGGGGACCACGATCAGGTACGTCGTGAAGGAGTCGATGGTGACCGGCTGGCCGGTCAAGACGTCGACTAGGGACACTTGGAGCGGGTAGACACCACCGCAGCCCCCGTATCGCGGTGGGCAAGGGAGCTGGAACACCTGACCCGAAGGCACGTTTGCCGGGACTTGGCCGGAGATCTCGGAACCTGCGACATAGATCTCCACCGACCCGTTGGCGTTGCTGATCGACTGCAGCGAGAAGGTGGTGAGCGAGAGCTGGTTCAGCCCGGCGAGCTGACCTGTGAGCGTCGCATCAAATTCGTAACGGCTCGCCAACGCCGATTGGTCAGGCTCGGTGTAGAGCGCCACGTCGACGAGGAGATCTTTTGCCGCGATCGGCGAGCGGACACTGAGGCCGAGCAGAACGGGGACACTCGAGCTCTGCACCCAGGGGTTCTGCGACGTCAGCGTGATCACGCCGCGAGGGACCGCCTGGGCTCCGGCAGGACGCGAGAGGCTGATCGAGGTTGTGGCGAGCGCCAGAGCGACAAGGGTGACAAGGGCGAGCACGGCCCGCGCGGTGAGCCGCCCAAGCGGCATCAACGCCGACCGGGCATCGCTGAGCCATGAGGCGGACGGCAACGGGGGTCTTGTCCTCCGATCGGACACGCGAGACGCAGCGAGCCTATCGGCGCGCGGGGTGCTCATACAGGTGGACAGGACCAGGAGGACGTTCTGACACCGGAACGACCGCCGGATCACCGCCGCGCTCAAGGCGCGGGGGCGATACGGTCGTGGAATGGTAGTGCTGTTCGGGCGTCACGAGGAGTTCGCAGCGCACGCAACAGGAGAATGGCACCCTGAGCGTGCGGAGCGCCTCGAGGCGGTCTTCGCCGGCGTCGCAGACTCGCCGGCGGCCGAAGTGACCGTACCGTTCGAACCTCGTCGGGCAACACGGGGAGAGCTCGAGATCGTCCACGACCCGTTGTACATCGAGCGCATAGAGGATCATTGCCTGAGCGGCGGCGGCCACCTCGATCAGGACACCGTCGCAGCCCCTGCCTCCTTTGACGCGGCCCTGCGCGCCGCCGGTGCGGGCTTGGACGCGGTCGAACGCCTCCGCAACGGCGAAGGCGATGTCGCCTTTCTCGCGGTGCGACCCCCCGGACACCACGCGCTCGGGGCGAGGGCCATGGGCTTCTGCTTGTTCAACAACGTCGCCGTCACCGCCGGCTTGATCGCCGCACAGGGCGAGCGCGTCATGGTGCTCGACTGGGACGCCCACCACGGCAATGGGACCCAAGAGATCTTCTACGAGCGTTCTGACGTCCTTTACGTTTCGCTCCACCAGTTCCCCTTCTACCCCGGGACCGGGTCGCTGAGCGAAGTCGGAACCGGTGCAGGGAGGGGCGCGACAGTGAACCTGCCGTTTCCTGCAGGAACCGCAGGGGACGCTTACCGCTTAGCGTTTGACGATGTGGTCGCGCCGCTGGCTGAGGAGTTCGCTCCGGGCTGGCTGCTCATCTCCGCAGGATTCGACGCGCATCGCGCCGATCCATTGACCGATCTAGGACTCACCGCCGGCGACTTTGCGGACCTGACCTCTCGGGCAGTGCGCTTTGTGCCGCGCGGGCGGCTCATCGCTTTTCTCGAAGGCGGCTACGACCTCACATCGCTCGCTCTTTGCGTCGGGGCGTGCGTGGCTGCGCTCGGGGGAGTCGACTACCGTCCCGAGGCCGCCTCGCGGGGCGGGACGACAGAGCACGCACGCGAGGTCATCGCCACTGCCGGTCGCTACCATCGGGCTGCGCTCACAAGATGAGCGGGAAACCAGCCTCTCCGACGGTGGTTCCCGAGCGGCTTCGCCCGGTTCTCGAGGCGACACTGCCGATTGCCGAGCGCTTCCAGGCCGCCGGCAAGAGGCTCTTCCTCGTCGGTGGGCCCGTGCGTGACGGTATCGCTGGGCGACCCGGCGGTGTCGAGGGGGGCCTGGAAGTCGACATCGACCTGACGACGGACGCGACTCCCGATGAGATCGAGTCGTTGGTCTCGGACCTCAGCGATGCTTTGTGGAACCAAGGCAGGAGGTTCGGGACCATCGGGCTCCTGCGCGCCGGACGCCGTTTCGAGATCACGACTCACCGGGCGGAGGCCTACGTGCCCGAGTCCCGCAAGCCCGAGGTCCGCTTCGGCAGTGATATCGAAACTGACCTGTCGCGTCGGGACTTCACTGTGAACGCAATGGCGCTCAGCTTGCCGGATCTTGTGCTGGTCGATCCGTTCAACGGCATCACCGATCTCGCGGCGAAGCGGTTGCGCACCCCACTCGAACCGGAGGTGTCGTTCTCGGACGATCCCCTGCGCATGCTCCGAGCCGCTCGTTTCATAGCCGGTTATGAACTAAAGCCCGACGCTGAGCTCGTGACGGCCGTCGTGTCCATGCGTTCGCGCCTCGAAATCGTCTCCAGGGAGCGGATCAGGGACGAGTTGGACAAGTTGCTCGTGCTGCCCTGTCCGGCGTCGGGGCTCTGGTTCCTCGTGAACACGGGGCTGGCCGAGGAGTTCCTTCCCGAGCTGCCTGCGCTTGCCCTCGAACAGGACCCGGTCCAGCGGCACAAGGACGTCCTCGCTCACACGATCGCCGTCGTCGAGAAGACAAGTCCCGAGAGGACTCTTCGCTTGGCTGCGCTCTTCCACGACATCGGCAAGCCTTTGACGCGCTCGATCGGTCCTGGTGGGGTCCACTTTCACCACCACGACATCGTCGGAGCGAGGATGACGCGCAAGCGAATGCAGGAGCTGCGTTATCCGACCGAAGTGATTGACGACGTCGAGCGGCTCGTGGCGCTTCATCTGCGGTTCCACACTTACAAGATGGGCTGGACCGACGCGGCGGCGCGCCGCTACGCGCATGACGCCGGCCCGCTGCTCGGTCGTCTGAACGAGCTGACCCGCTGTGACTGCACGACCCGGAACGAGGCCAAGGCGAGGGATCTCAGCTTTCGGATCGACGAGCTGGAGCGGCGCCTCGTCGCGCTGCGCGAGCGCGAGGAGTTGGACTCCATCCGCCCGGAACTTGACGGCGTCGCGGTGATGCAACATCTCGGTATCTCGCCGAGCCGCGATGTCGGCGCCGCGCTCGAGCTCCTGTTGCAGATTCGCCTGGACGAGGGACTGCTCGGCGAGGACGAGATACTGCGGCGCCTCGATGCCTGGTGGGCAGAGCGGTAACGGCCTAGTTGGTCGGTGGAGCGCTTACGGGCCGGGGCGTGCTCGATGCACGCACGACGAGCTCGGGCTCGAAGCGGATGGCCCGATGCTCGTGCGGTGCGCCGGTCACCTCTTCGAGGAGCAGCTCGGCGGCGGCGACGCCAAGCTCGTACTTGGGCTGGCGTACAGAGCTGAGCGAGGGCGACAACATGGAGGCGAAGACCACGTCGTCGTAGCCGACGACGGCCATCTCTTCGGGAACGGCGACTCCAGCTGCGGCGAGCCCCCGAAGCACCCCAAAGGCGAGAAGGTCGTTCGCGCACATCACCGCGCTCGGGCGGGGCTCGGCAGCGAGCAGCGCTACTACCGCAGCCTCGCCTTGATCGATGGTGAGAGCGCCCACGACAATCTCTTTGAGCGAGGCGCTGCGGCAGCGGGCCCGCTGGACCGACCGGCGAGCGCCTTCCTTCCGGTCGATGCACTGCCGGATCGTCGCGGGGCCGTTGACCAGCGCGATCGCCTGGTGCCCCAGCTCGAAGAGATGGTCTGCGGCAAGTTCGGCGCCCCGGATGTCGTCCACCGCCGCGGAGCACAGCCCGTGGCTGCTGCCGTCCCGGTCCAGCAGCACCGTCGGGATGCCTGAAGCCACCAGTGCCACAGCGCTCTCGAGGTCGCTATCGACCGGGCAAACAAGAATGCCATCGACGCGATGCTCCTCGAGCACGCGGAAGTAGCGTCGCTCGCGTTTGGCGGACTCGTCGGTAGAGCAGAGCATCAGGGCGTAGTCCTGCTCACGCAGCACGTGCTCGGCGCCGCGGACTATCTCGGTGAAAAATGGGTTCGCAATGTCGAGGAGGACCACGCCGATCGTACGGCTCTTGCCCACTCTCAGCTGGTGTGCTGCCGTGTTGCGCACGAACCGTGTCGAGTCGATCGCATCGAGAACCCGCTTGCGAGTGGCCGGGGCCACGACCAGAGGGTTGTTGAGCACGTTCGACACTGTGCCGAGGGACACCTGCGCGAGGTTGGCGACCTCGCGGATGGTGACCCGACGTTTGGCAGAGGTGTGATCGGCCCCAGAAGAGCTCGAGTTACGCCTCTCTACTGGCCCCAACCGGTTCACCGGGGTCCCATCGTGAAGGCTTGTAGGGAGGTCGCCGTTGGTCATCGCTCGACTCCTTGACAGCGAGTGGCTACGTCGTTAACGTTCGCTCCCGTAAAACTCTGAGCAAGGTGGCTTGGACCCCATTCACGTGGGGACATGTTGGCGGTTGTTCCAAGGGAACCGTAACTGGTGTTTGTTGCTTGCCTGATTTGAAACGATTCATTCCTTTTCTGAAGAGAACTGGGACCGAGAGATGTCGCCAGACTGGCAGGGCGCACAGGCTTGGGAGAGGGCGACGACATGGCGGTTGACACCGTACACGACGGCGTTCGCCGCAAGACAGGGACGAGACAAGGAGCGGGGACAAGACAGGGAACCGTGCCGCGCGTGGCACCCCGACGGTCCAGGTAGCCGAGCCGTCGGACCGGTGGGCGACCTCCGGGGAAGAGCGTCGAGATGACGGCAGGCGGCACGGCTCCGGGCGACGCCACTGGTAGCTACCACGGGGCCGTTCACCAACGAGAGGGCGAGCCATCTGCCGATGACGTCCAGCCGGCGGCGCTCGAGGAAGCGTCCGGGTTGGACCTAGGCGCGCCTGTGCTCGTCCTCGAGCATGCGACCAAGTCCTTCGGTGCAGTGCACGCGCTCGTCGACGGTGACATCGAGCTCCGGCCGGGCGAGACCCACGGCCTCGTCGGCGAGAACGGGGCCGGCAAGTCGACACTGGTCAAGGTTCTGGCCGGCGTCCACCGGCCCGATAGCGGCCGTCTTGTCGTCAACGGCCGGGAGATGATGCTGGACGGCCCCGCCGCCTCTCGGGCCGTTGGGATCGCCGTCATCCACCAGGAAGCATCGGTGTTTCCAGACCTCAGCGTCGCCGAGAACGTCTTCATTGGTCGCGAACCGCTGCGTGGAGGGCGCCGTATCGACTTCAAGACCATGAACGAGGAGATCGCCGTCATCGTCGACCGTCTCGGCGTCCGTTTGGACCCCCGTCGGATCGCGAGAGGGCTTTCGGTCGCCGATCAACAGATCATGGAGATCGCGAAAGCGCTCTCGCTCAACGCGTCCATAATCGTGATGGACGAGCCGACGGCATCACTTTCGGCCCACGAGGTCGACCGGCTTTTCGAGATGATCGAGTTGCTCCGCCGTGACGGCACAGCTGTGCTCTTCATCTCCCACCGCCTCCACGAAGTGTTCGACATCTGCCAGCGGGTGACTGTGATGCGCGACGGTAGTCACGTCTTCACCCGGCCGCTCGCCGGGCTGGTCGCAGACGACCTCGTCCAGGCGATGGTGGGACGCGAGGTGGTCGACCGGCCTGCCGCGGGTGGCCAGCAGATAGGCGACGTGGTCCTCGCGGTCGAGCGCCTGAGCCGAGAGGGCGTTTTCTCCGACGTGTCCTTTGACGTGCACGCGGGTGAGATCGTCGTGCTCGCCGGCCTGGTCGGGTCCGGCCGGAGCGAGGTGGCGCGGGCCATCTTCGGGATCGACCGTCGCGATGCCGGGGGCGTGTTGATCAACGGGCGACCGCTGCGATCGGGGTCGCCGACCGATGCGATCGCCGCCGGCGTCGGCTTCGTCCCCGAGGACCGACGCCAGCAGGGTCTTGTCATGGCGATGGCGATCGACCGCAACATCTCCCTTGCGTCCTACGACCACCTGAAACGCAGAGGGTTCATCTGGGGCGCCCTCGAGCGGAGCTTCGCCACTGACTGGGCAAGCCGGCTCCGACTCAAGTACGGAAGGCTGAGCGGCAATGCCTCCACATTGTCGGGGGGCAACCAGCAGAAGCTCGTCCTGGCGAAATGGCTCGGACGGAACCCATCGTTGCTCATCGTCGACGAGCCGACCCGGGGCATCGACGTCGCGACCAAGGCCGAGGTCCACCGTCTCCTGGAGCGGCTCGCGGCCGAGGAGGGGGTCGCGGTGCTGATGATCTCGTCGGAGCTCCCGGAGGTCCTGCGGATGGGCAATCGGACCCTGGTCATGCGCGAGGGTCGGCTTGTCGCCCAGTTCTCCCACAGTGAGGCTTCCGAGGAACGCATCGTGGCCGCAGCCACGGGGCAGACCGAGCTCGCCAGCGACCCGGTCACGACCGACGCAGTGGGACATGGCACACCATGAGCCCCCGTTGCCCGACCGCGCCGCCCGCAACTGGTGGCCGAGATGAGTAGCCCGGACACAGCCCTGGTGCAGACCACCGGCAGCCCGCAACGGCTGGTCGACATGGTCTTCCGTCTCCGGGAGTACGGGATCATCGTCGTCCTGGTCGTCTTCATTGCTGTGACTACGGGCATTCAGCCCCGGTTCCTGGGACAGCAGAACATCAAGTTCGTCCTGCTCAACGCCACGATCTTTGCCTTGTTGGCACTCGGCGAGACGATGGTGGTGGTCAGCCGGCAGATGGACCTCTCTGTCGGCTCGGTGCTCGGTCTGTCTGCCTATGTCTCTTCCAATCTCTTCGGGCAGGTGCACGGAATTCCAATCCCGGTCGTCTTTCTCGCCGGCGTCGGGATCGGACTCGTATGCGGCGTCGTCAACGGCGCCATAACCGCCTTTGCCCGCGTGCCGGGTCTAGTCGTCACGCTGGCCACTCTCTACATCATTCGAGGTGTCGACATCTCGATCGTCGGTGGCGGAGAGGTGGTCGCGAGCTCGCTACCCGCCCACTTCTCTGCGATCGGCTCTGACTCGGTGGTCGGCATTCCCTACGTCACCATGTGCGTGGCGGTCGTCATTGCGGCCGGCACGTACTCCCTCCGCTCGTTCCGGGCGGGACGCGAGCTCTACGCCATCGGGTCGAATCCGGACGCAGCGCGCCTCGTCGGAATCCCGATAGCACGGCGCGTCTTCAGCGCTTATGTGGCCAGCGGCGCCATCGCCGGACTGGCGGGGGTCATCTGGGCGTCTTTTTACGGGACAGTCGACTCGACCGCGGGCACCGGCTACGAGCTGACGGTCGTCACGGCGGTCGTCGTCGGCGGCGTCGCCATCTTTGGCGGCAGCGGGAGCGCGGCCGGCGCTGCGTTCGGTGCCCTCCTGCTTTCCACCATCGCTACCGCTCTCTACGCCCTCGGCGTATCGCCGTTCTGGGACCCGGCCTTTGACGGTCTTCTTCTCGTTCTGGCTATCACGCTGGACCGTGGGATTGCCGTCCGGCTTGCTGAGGTCATGAGGAAACGGACGTTCCGCCATGAACCTTGAGCCCATGGCCGCCGCTTCGGCAGTGGTGGCGCCTCCCTCCGGTGCAGAGCCACCCGCTCCGCCACCCGCATCCGGTGTTGGCGAGCCCCAGCCCAGTGGCACCAGGGTCGCCCACTTCTCACGCCTCCGGGGCCTAGCGCGTTGGGAGATCGCCCTGTTTGCGACGTTCGTGGTCGTCTTCGTCGTCGGGCGGGTGCTGTCGCCTGAGTTCCTTACGAACTACAACTTTTTCAACATGGGGCTCTCCAACGGTGAGCTGGCGATCATGGCCCTCCCAATGACGCTGATCGTTGTCACCGGTGAGATCGACCTCTCGGTCTCGTCGACCCTCGGTCTGGCGAGCAGCCTCCTCGGACTGCTTTGGATGCACGGCTGGCCGATGCCCGCGATCATCGTCGTGGTCCTGATCTGCGGTGCGTTCCTGGGAGCCTTCAACGGTTTCCTCGTGACGCGCGTCGGCCTGCCGTCGATCGCCGTGACCATCGGCACCATGCTGCTCTACGCGGGCATCGCCGAGATCGTCCTCGGCTCGAACATCGTCTCGAACTTCCCCGCCGCCTACACCAACCTCGGGGTATACGGTGTGCCCGGCATCGGCCTGTCCTACTCGACGGTGATCTTCTTCGGGCTGGCAATCGTCTTCGGCGTCGTCCTCCACTTCACCCCCTTCGGCCGGTCGCTTTTTGCCATGGGGGCCAATCAGGAGGCGGCCATCTTCTCAGGGCTCCGGGTCAAGCGCACCAAGACCATCCTCTACATCGTCTCAGGTATCGTCTGCTCCGGCGCTGGGATCCTTTACACCTTCAGGCTTTCCACCGCCGAGTACGACAACGGGACGGGACTGGTCCTCTCAGTGGTGGCCATCGTCCTGTTGGGAGGTGTCTCGATCTTCGGTGGCAAGGGCTCCATGGTCGGCGTGGTGTTTGCCGTGCTCATCTACTCCGGCCTGTTGGATGCGCTGCTGCTGACGGGCTTTCCCCAGCAGGCGAGTGGCATCGTCATAGGCGGGCTGCTGCTCCTGAGCGTGCTGGTGCCGAGCGTGCCCGAGTTCCGGTCGCGGCTACGCGCCGGACGTCACCGCCTGCGGCGACAGGCATCCCAGGCGGCCATTGTTCACAGCGGATCCGTTGGCCAGTCGCGGGCAACAGGCGACGACAGCAGCAAAGCCGGGCTGGGAGGGCCCCCTATTTGAGCCGGTCTGGGGCGATATGTCCTCTTCCGGAGGAGACATAAGTGCTTGCGACGAGATTCAGTAGTCGCAGCAGTGACATTATAAGTGGCGGGATATACCGGAAAATGATCTTGCCTCTGACTTAGTGAGATAGAGAAGAAAGCTGTCCACACTCATTACGAAGCGACGATTGGAAACTGCCCATGATCGAACCCTTCGCCTTTATCCACTGAAAGACCTATTGCGAACGACTTAATGCAGCTGTACAGTTTCCTGTGGCTGCACATTTTATGCAGCTGTAGTTCAACCGATTGTTGTCGGTCGAAACTGGAATGGAGGACTCGGCTTATGAACAACCCCATTAAGAGCGGCCACCTAAGGGTCTCGCTGCTGTCTGCGGTAGCGGTCGGCCTTGCGATAGCCAGCATGGTCGCCGTATCCGGCGTAGCGACGGCGGCATCCTCGCCTCGGGTCGCCAATGCAACTCGACCCCTGGAGAAGGGCCTCAAGGCATTCGTGATCCCCAAGAACCTCGGGAACTCGTACTTCACGACGTCCGACAGCGTCAAGAGCGGCGGAGCCCTCTTCGCCCTGAGGCAGTTGGGCGAGCTTGGCACCGAGACCAGCGGGACCGCTGCGACACCCAGCTCCCAGATCCCCGCCATCGAGGGGGCGATCACCAAAGGGGCGAACATACTGATCATTTCGGCTACCGACCCGGACGCGCTCTGCCCGACGCTTAAAGGGGCCATGGCCAGGGGGATCACGGTCGTCACGTACGACGCTGACGCGCCCGCGTGCCGAGACCTCTGGATCGAGCAGGCGACCTCGCAGGGCATCGGCGACATCGAGGTCGACATCATCGCCAAGGAGATGCACGACACGGGTCAGCTCGCCATCGTCTCGGCAGCTCCCACGGCACCGAACCAGAACGTCTGGATCGGTTACATGAAGACCGAGCTCAAGAAGTTCCCCCACATTCAGCTCGTCAAGACCGTCTACGGCATGGATGACACGGCCACGTCGACGACCGTTACCGAGGGCCTGCTCACGGCGTACCCGAACCTCAAGGGAATCATCTCGCCGACCACCGTCGGTGTAGCTGCGGCGGCAGCGGTGCTGGACACGGCCAAGTACAGGGGCAAGATCTTCTTGACCGGCTTGGGCACGCCCCTGGCCATGAAGAAGTACGTCTTGGACGGGACTGTCCCAGAATTCGCTCTTTGGAACCCGGCCAGCCTCGGCTACCTCGCCGCGTACGCGGCTGTGAATTTCGCCTCTGGTGTCATCACCAATGCGGTGGGCCAGAGCTTCAAGGCCAGCACGTTGGGCAAGTACACGGTTGGTCCTGACCAGACGATCCTTCTCGGATTGCCGTTCATCTTCAACAAGTCGAATATCGCTCAGTTCCACTTCTAGAGGAGTCACCGAAGGGCGCGGGTTTCGGCCTGCGCCCTTCGCCTCCCGGACCTCTTTCCCCTATGCAACGGATCTGCTTCCAACTCCGGGTGAACCCGGACCGCCTCGCCGAGTACCAGGAACGGCATCGCGCGGTGTGGCCCGAGATGCGCGACGCGCTTTCGGCCGCCGGCTGGCACAACTACTCGCTCTTCCTCGACGCGACCGGGCTTCTCACCGGCTATTTCGAATGTGAGGACCTGGACCAGGCTCAGCAGGCGATGGAGGTGGCCCCGGTCAACGCACGTTGGCAGGCCGAGATGGCCGAGTACTTCGTGGGGCTCGGCGGCGGGCCTCCCGACCGTGGCATAGTGCCAGTCCCGGAGATCTTCCACCTTGACTGACAGTCACCCGCCTTGCCTGACAACCGCGCAGCGCTGGACCTGTCTACCCGCCATCCGATGAAGAGATGAGGAAATGACCAACATATCTGCGGTTCGAGAAGTCCTGCGCCGGCAGCGGATCGAGACACCCTCCTGGGCCTACGGCAACTCGGGCACACGGTTCAAGGTGTTCCCTCAGCCGGGGGTGGCACGCAACGCCTATGAGAAGCTAGAGGATGCGGCCCAGGTCCATCGCTTCACCGGCATTGCGCCATCGGTGGCCATCCACATCCCATGGGACCGGGTTGACGACTACGAAGACCTGGCCAAGCATGCCCGGAGCGTTGGGGTAGAGATCGGTGCCGTCAACCCCAACGTGTTCCAAGAGCTCGAGTACAAGCTCGGCAGCGTCTGCAACCCAGACCCGGCGGTTCGCCGGCGCGCGATCGGGCACCTTAAGGAGTGCGTCGAGGTGGCAGAGGCGACCGGTTCGACGATCCTCAGCCTGTGGTTTGCCGATGGCACGAACTACCCGGGCCAGGACAGCATTGCCAGACGCCAGGACTGCATGGCCGAGGCTCTCGCCGCCGTGTACGAGACCCTGCCCGGTGGGATGCGGCTCTTGCTCGAGTACAAGTTCTTCGAACCGGCCTTCTACAGCACCGACGTGCCCGACTGGGGCACGTCGTTTGCCCACTGCATCAGGCTCGGCGAGCGGGCACAGGTGCTGGTCGACACCGGGCATCACGCTCCTGGCACCAATATCGAGTTCATAGTGGCCGTGCTGCTCCGCGCCGGAAAGCTGGGCGGCTTTCACTTCAACAGTCGCTTCTACGCCGACGACGATCTTATGGTGGGTGCTGCTGATCCGTTCCAGCTTTTCCGGATCATGAACGAGATCGTCGCGGCATCGGCTCTCGAGGCGGACGCCGGCGTGGCTTTCATGCTTGACCAATGCCACAACCTCGAACCGAAGATCCCCGCCGAGATCCGCTCGGTGATGAACGTGCAGGAGGCAACCGCCAAAGCGTTGCTCGTCGACCGGGACGCGCTCCGGGAACGTCAGGAGGCCGGTGACGTGCTGGGCGCGTATGGCGTCCTGATGGACGCATACAACACCGATGTGCGCCCGTTGCTGGCCGAGGTGCGCGAGACGATGGATCTGGACCCGGACCCGCTTGGGGCTTACGCACGGTCCGGCTACGCCGAGCGGATCATTGAGCTCAGGGCCGAGGGCACCCAGGCGGGATGGGGCACCTGAAAGAGGAGGATGGTGACCAGTCCTGACGTCCAGGCCAGGCTCGATCGTCCCCACCTGGTCGAGAACCTCGCCGAAGCCGTTGGCTTCTCGGCGAGCGAGCGCAGCTCGCGTTGGACCGGCAACGTGCTCGAAGTCGATGGTGGCGTGACCGACGCCTGCACGCGCTAGATGCCATCGACAACGCACCATGTCGCCGTCGATCTCGGCGCCTCGAGCGGCCGAGTGGTCCTCGGCGTGTTTCGCGACCAGGAGCTCCGTCTTGAGGAGCTGGCCCGCTTCTGGAACGGGGCCGTAACCGTCGACGGCATGCTGCACTGGGACGCCCTGGCGCTCTACCGCTCCATCCTCGGCGGTCTGCGAAGAGCCGGGAGGCACGTCGGCAGGCTCGACTCGGTCGGCATCGACAGCTGGGGTGTCGACTTCGGGCTCCTCGATCGCGACGGGCAACTCCTCGGCAACCCAGTCCACTACAGGGACCGTCGCACCGAGGGCGTCATCGACCTGGTCCTGCGGCAGATCCCCGCAGCAGACCTCTACCGACGGACCGGCATCCAGCTGCTGCCGTTCAACACCTTGTACCAGCTTGTCGCGGCTGCAGGAACGGCCCAGCTCGAGGCCGCCACGACGCTGCTCCTGATCCCCGACCTCTTCGGGTACTGGCTCACCGGCCGGGTCGGTGCCGAGGCGACGAACGCCTCGACGACACAGCTTTTGTCCATCGTGACTGGAGACTGGGACACCGAGCTCATGGTCAAGTTCGGCATTCGGCGGGGCCTCTTTCCGGCCCTCCGCCATCCCGGTGACCCGGCTGGCGACCTCCTCCCCGAAGTGTTGCGCGAGACCGAGCTCGAAGGCCCGGTCCGCCTCACAACCGTGGGTTCGCACGACACGGCGTCCGCGGTCGTCGCCGTTCCCGCCGCCTCCCCGCGCTTCGCGTTCATCGCTTCTGGAACGTGGTCGCTGGTCGGCCTCGAGCTGGAGCGGCCCGTTCTCACCGAAGCGAGCCGCCGCGCCAACTTCACCAACGAGCGCGGGGTCGATGGCACGGTCCGGTATCTTCGCAACGTCATGGGCCTCTGGATCCTGCAGGAGTGCATCGGTGCCTTCGGGCGTGCCGGCGAGACCGCCGACCTCGAGGACCTGATCGCAGAGGCGGCCCGGCTGACCGGGCTGCGGTCGCTCATCGACGTCGACGATCCCGTGTTCCTGCCGCCCGGCGACATGCCCCGCCGGATTGCAGACGCCTGCACCCAGGGTGGCGAGCCACTGCCAAAGACGCCCGCAGCGCTCGTCCGTTGCGTTCTCGACAGCCTGGCTCTTGCCCACCGCCGGACGATCGATGAGGCCCGCGTCCTGACCGGGCAGGACATAGACGTGGTGCACCTGGTTGGCGGAGGCGTTCACAACCACTTGCTCTGCCAGCTCACCGCCGACGCTCTGGGCCTGCCGGTCATCGCCGGCCCGGCGGAGGCGACCACCCTGGGGAGCTTGCTCGTGCAGGCTCGGGCCCACGGCGCACTTGCGGGCGGGCTCGCCGAGATGCGGGCAGTCGTGCGTGCGAGCACCGACTGCGCCATCTACCAGCCGTCGGGCCAAGAGAGCAGCTGGCGCAATGCGGAAGCCCGGATTGCCTCGCGATCGGCCGCCAGGTAGCGGTAATGCGAAAGCGACCTCAGGCGACGACCGGCCGGGCGCGCCGTGCAGCCTTCCCAGACCCTCTCGCACCGCTGCGCGGACTCCCCGAGCTCTTCTTCGAGAGTCTCCCCGAGGTCCTTGCGCCCCCGGCCGTCGTGACTCAGGACGCGCTTGGGCAGGATGCGGCGGTGCCGGGCGGTCCCGCAGCGGACACGCATCCCAGGGTCAACACCCACGTTCACCTGCCGCCCAACTTTTCGGCGTTCGAAGCCGTCGAGCAGGCGGTCGACCTCGCTGCCGACGCAGGGCTGCGAGTGCTGGGTGGGAGCAACTACTACGACTTCGATGTCTACGCACGGTTCGCACAGGCAGCGCGCGCCGAGGGCGTCTTCCCCCTCTTCGGAGTGGAGATCATCAGCCTGGTGGCAGAGCTGAAGACCGCCGGCGTCAAACTCAACGATCCCGACAATCCAGGGCGCATGTACCTGTGCGGCAAGGGCATCACCCGCTTCGCTCCCATGTCCTCGGAGGCACAGCGGCTGATGCAGCGAATCCGCGACGCCGACCGTGCCCGCATAAACGTGATGATCGAGCGGATGACCTCGCTGATGCAGAACAACGGTATCGGCACGGCCGTTACTGCCGCGTCGGTCCAGTCGATGCTGGCGCGCCGCTACGCCGTTCCGGCCAGCACGGTGTACCTGCAAGAACGCCACGTGGCCCAGGCGTTCCAGGAGGAGCTGTTCGCCCGGGTCGGCTCGGGAGACCGAGTCGGCATGCTGCGACGAGTTCTGGGCGTGGAGTGCACCGCACCCGACGACCCGGTGACGGTGCAGAACCAGATCCGCTCGAACCTGATGAAGGCGGGCAAGCCGGCCTACGTCGAGGAATCCGTCCTCGACGCCGACATGGCCTATGCGTTGGTGCTCGCGCTCGGCGGTGTGCCGTGCTACCCCATTCTGGCCGACGGGGCCTCGCCCGTGTGCCAGTTCGAAGAATCGGTCGACGATCTCGTGGAAGCGCTGACCGCGCGAGGGATCTGGTGTGCCGAGATCATCCCCAGCCGTAACGCGGCCACCACCGTGGACCGCTACGCGACGGCACTGCGAGGCGCCGGGATCATCGTGCTGGGAGGCACCGAGCACAACACGCTCGAGCTGGCGCCGATAACACCGGAGTGCAACGGCCACGTGCCGGTTTCCGAGCGCGTGGCGGAACTGCTCTGGGAGGGAGCGTGCGTCGTAGCGGCGCACCAGTACCTGTCGGCGCGCGGGCAAACGGGCTACGTAGACGCACTAGGTAGCCTGAACCCGGGCTTTACAACGCGCGATCGGCGCATCGGTGCTCTGGCACGTCTGGGCTCTATGGTCATCGAGGCATTCCACCGACCGGACGGGGACAGGAGCGCCGCAGTGGCACCAACGAACACCACAAGAGCAGCGAGGACCACCCAGCCGTGACGGCATACACGCGGCCATGGCCGTCGTTCGACGTCACGGCGAGCCCTCTCGAGCACCTCCTAGACCTGTCCCGCTACTACGGCTCCAACCCGGAGTTCGTGCTGGCCGGCGGGGGCAACACATCGGTGAAGCTGGGTGACCGCCTGTTCGTCAAGGCCAGCGGTTACGCGCTCGCGACCATCGGCCCGGAGGGGATCGTCGAGCTGGATCGAGGGGCGCTGCAGACGCTGCTGGAAAGCACGCTCAGCACCGATCCCAAGCAGCGAGAGGAGCAGTTCAAAGCCGCGGTGCTCGCGGCCCGCGTCGAGTCGCAACAGAGTCGCCGGCCCTCGGTCGAGGCGGTGCTGCACCACCTGATTCCGAGCCGCTTCGTGGTGCATACCCATCCGACGCTGGTCAACGCTTTCGGCTGCTCGCGCGACGGTGGTGCGATCCTCGAGCGTGAACTGGGAGACCAGGTGTTGTGGATCGACCCCGTGGATCCCGGCTTCCTGCTTGCCAAGACGCTGGAGCGGGGCCTCGGCGATTACCGGGCCAGAACGGGCCGGGAGGGCCCGCGCGCGATAATCATGGGCAACCATGGCCTGGTTGTCAGTGGCGAAACCCCTGACGAGATCCGGGCTCACACCGACTGGTTGTTCCAGGAGCTGGAGCACGTGCTGGAGCCGACCGCGTCCGCGGAGCCCTTCGGCGTAGTCGCCACCGTAGGTGCGACTCGATCACGCGAGCTTGTCAACGCGATCGCTCCGACGTTACGAGCGTTGCTGAGCTCGGGCGAGGCCCTGAAGGTCGTCACGCTGGACGACTCAGCCTCGACGATGCGCCTGGCCGGCGGAGGCGACGGAGAGGCACTGACGGCTCTGGGTCCTCTCTGCCCGGACCAGATCGTCTACTGCAAGTCCTTCCCGTTGTGGTTCGAGGACGCGGCCAGCCGTGACCCAGTGGAGCGCCTGACGTACGCCGTCGGCGAGTATCAGCGCCAGCACCGGACTCTTCCAAACGTGGTGCTGGTCAAAGGACTCGGACTGTTTGCTGCTGGCGACACGTGGTCGGCGGCCGACGCAGTGCGCCAGGTCTACAAGGACGCGATCGAGGTCATGGCGGGCGCTTCAGGGCTGGGCGGGGTCGAGTGCCTTGACGACCGGCTGCGACGGTTCATCGAGGACTGGGAGGTCGAGTCCTATCGGCGGGAGGTGGCGTCCGCCGGCCGCCGTGCCGGGCGCGTCGCGGGCAAGGTGGCACTTGTGACTGGCGCGGCACAGGGGTTCGGTCTGCAGATCGCTCAGGACCTCGTTGCTCAGGGTGCGCATGTCGCGATGGCCGACGTCAACGACGTGGGGGCGCGGGAGGAGGCCGAAGCCCTGTCGGAGGAGTGGGGCGAGGGTCGCGCGATCGGCCTGCACGTTGACGTCTCCGACGCGGCGTCGGTCGATGAGCTGATCCACCAGGTCGTACGTGCCTACGGCGGCTTGGACTTGCTCATCTCCAATGCCGGCGTGCTCAGGGCCGCCAGTGTCAAGACCCAGGCCGAGCGCGACTTCGACCTGTCCACGGCGGTGAACTACAAGGGCTACTTCCTGTGCGTGCAGAAGGCAGTGCCGGTGATGGCGATCCCGCGCCGAGTGCGCCCGGGCTACTGGAGCGATATCGTCCAGATCAATTCGAAGTCCGGCCTGGCCGGATCGGAGAAGAACTTCGCTTACGCCGGCAGCAAGTTCGGCGGAGTCGGCCTGACCCAGTCCTTCGCCCTCGAGCTCGTCGCCGACGGGATCAAAGTGAACTCGGTCTGCCCCGGTAATCTGTTGGACGGACCCTTGTGGTCGGACCCGCAAACCGGACTGTTCGTCCAGTATCTGAACGCCGGGAAGGTACCCGGCGCTCAGACAGTTGACGATGTGAAGAAGTTCTACACGGACAAGGTGCCGATGCAGCGTGGGTGCACGACGGCGGACGTCATGAAAGCCATCTACTACTTGGTTGAACAGGAGTACGAGACCGGCCAGGCACTCCCGGTGACCGGTGGCCAAGTGATGCTCCATTAGCTTCAATTGTCGGGTGGTCGCAGCGGTCGTCTATGATCACATGTGGGCACGGAGGAGGGCGCCGAAAAGTAGCTCTCCGGTCAGACACGATCACGCCAGATGGACACGATGACACCAGACCAACACGAGGACGTTCTCCCGGACACCCAGTGTGCCGTCCAATTGGTTGGACCCGGACATCTCGTGCTCAACCGCAGCAAGAACGTGCCGCAACCCGGCGCCCATCAGATCGTGGTCAAGGTCGAGGCAGTTGGTCTGTGCTTCTCGGACCTCAAGCTGCTGAACCAGTTCTCGGCCCACCCCCGCAAGGGGGAGATCTTATCGGGCATCACCCCGGAGGTGCTCGAGCAGATCCCGAGCTACGTGCCCGGCGAGCTGCCGACCGTGCCGGGACACGAGGTGTCGTGCCGGATTGTGGCGGTGGGCAGCGAAGTCACCCACCACAGGGTCGGCGAACGCTGCCTTGTGCAGACCGACTACCGCACACTGCCCACCAAGGGGTCCAACGCCGCCTTCGGGTACAACTTCGAGGGCGGTCTCCAGGAGTACGTCCTGATGGACGAGCGCGTTGTCGTGGACACCGCCACCGGTGTCAGGTCGCTGATCGCCGTGTCCGAGGAGCCCAGCGCGTCGGCCGTGGCGTTGGTGGAACCGTGGGCATGCGTCGAGAACTCCTACTCCACGACGAACCGGCGCACGCTGGCCCCGGGCGGACGGCTGCTGGTGGTCGTCGATGACGGCCACGTCGCGATGGGCTTGGCCGAGGCGGCTCAGCATGGTCAGGCGCCGGCCTTTGTGACGATCGTCGCACCAGCCGAGGTCGACTGCGCCTGGGCCGGTGCGAACGTGGCGGTGACACGCGCGAACGACGTGGGTGAACTGCCGGATGCGGCCTTCGACGACGTCGTTTACTTTGGGGCGTCCAAGCCGACGATCGATTTGCTGAACGACAAGCTCGCTATGGGCGCCATCATCAACGTCGTTCTGGGTGGCGCCACAATCGGAACGCCGGTGTCGGTGGGGGTCGGCCGGGTTCACTACGAGGCGACGCGCTGGATCGGCACCGTCGGGCGCTCGGCCGCGGATTCCTATGCCGCGATCCCCCCTTCTGGGGAGCTACGACCAGACGACACCCTGTTGGCCGTCGGCGCGGCCGGGCCGATGGGCCAGATGCACATACTTCGCAGCCTGTCCGCGGGCGTGGAAGGGCTCACCGTGGTAGGGACCGACCTCGACGACGCACGGCTGCGTTCGTTGCGGGTCAAGGCCCAGCCGCTTGCGCAGGCCAACGGCGTGAGACTGCGGCTGGTGAACCCGAGCAGCGAGCCGTTGGCCGGCACCTTCAGCTATCAGCTGATCCTCGTCCCGATGCCGTCGTTGGTCGCGGACGCGATTGCCAACAGCAAGGATCGGGGTCTGATCAACATCTTTGCGGGGATCACCGTGGCGACCCGCCAGGACATCGACTTGGACACCTACATCGCGCGGCACTGCTACATGTTCGGGTCCAGCGGCTCAGTCGTAAGCGACATGGAGGTGCTGCTGGCCAGGATCGCTGCCGGCCGGTTGGACACCAACCTGTCGGTCGACGCGATCTCCGGCATGGCAGGGGCGCCCGACGGGTTGGCGGCGCTGCAGGACAGGACCATGGCCGGCAAGATCGTGGTCTATCCCTCTTTGCACGAGGTCGGCCTCTTGTCGCTCGCCGAGCTCAGCGGCGATTTCCCGACCGTCGCGTCCAAGCTCGACGATGGGCACTGGTGCGTGGAGGCGGAGCGGGAGCTGTTGAAGCTAGCCGGCTCACAGCCACCGCTGCCCGCGGACGGCCAGCATGACTGATTGCACCAACAGCTGGGCCGGGAGGCCCTGAGCACGTGGCGACACCAGTCGAGATGCCCAAGCTGGGCAACACGGTCGAGCAATGCCTGCTCGTGGCCTGGCACAAGCGCAAGGGTGACGCCGTTTGCGCGGGCGACATCCTGGCCGAGATGGAGACCGACAAGGCCACCTTCGATCTCACCGCGCCAAGTGACGGGACCGTGCTCGAGGTGTTCTTCGACGACGGCGCGATGGTCCCGGTCTTCACGAACGTGTGCGTCATCGGCGAGGTCGGAGAAGCGATCGAGGAGTACCGGCCCAAGACACCGGTCGCATCCGCCACGGCAGGGACGGCATCGATCTCGAGCAGCGGCAACGCTCCGGCAGCCCCGGCGCAGCCTGGCACGGCCGGAGTTGCGGTGTCACCGGCACCTGATGGAGGGGCCGACTTGGCGATGTCCACCCCACGATCGAACGGAGCGTGGTTCGCGACCCAGCCGGCAACGCCGCCGGAGAACATCGCCGTGCCCGTTGGGCGCATGAGCCCGAGAGCGCGACGGTTTGCCGACGAACACAGCTTCCAGCCGTCGAGGCTGCCCGGCAGCGGGCCCGATGGGCGCATCCTGGAGAGGGACGTTCGCGCCCAGCTGGCATCCACCCAGCCGGTCAGCCGCGCCGCTCGCAGCCTGATGGACAGCGGCTACGAGATCAGGGGTGCCGGCACGGGTGTTGGCGGCATGATCCGCACGAGCGACCTCGTGCCTCCACCGGTCCGTTTCACGGGCATGCGCGAGAGGATCGCGCGACGCATGGAGGAGTCGCTGGCGAGCACCGCGCAGTACACGTTGCATGCCTCTGCCGACGCCACCGGGCTGCTGGCGCTCCGCCGCGAGATCAAGGCCTCGCCCGGCACCCCGGACATCACGATCAACGACCTCGTGGCGTTCTGCGCGATCCAGGCTGTGCTCGAGGTCCCGGCGGTCAATGCGGAGCTGATCGAAGGACGGCTGTACCAGCGTGCTCACGTCAACCTGGGCTTCGCCTGCGACACGGCGCGCGGCCTTGTCGTCCCCGTCGTCCACCGCTCAGAGGAGCTCAGCGTCGCGGAGTTGTCGGGCCGGATGAGCGCACTGACCACGCAGGCGGTGGAGGGAACTTTGGGCGCCGACGACATGGTCGACGCCACGTTCACGCTGAGCAATCTCGGCGGGCTCGGGGTCGAGTCGTTCACGCCCGTGATCAACCCGCCCCAGGTCGCCATCTTGGGCGTGGACGCGATCACACTGAGGCCCGTGCGCAAGAGCGATGGCGGGATCGACTTCGTCGACGTCATCGGCCTCTCGGCCACCTTCGACCACCAGGTGATCGACGGGGCACCTGGAGCGAGATTCCTCAATGTCGTCAAGGAAAAGATTGCGAGCGTACAGTCGTTATGTTCGATCTGATCGTCATCGGCGCCGGGCCTGGCGGCTACGAGGCCGCCGCCCATGCGGGCAGCCTCGGCAAGCGCGTCGCCGTCGTGGAGAAGGCTGAGCTGGGTGGCACCTGCCTGAACGTCGGGTGCATCCCGGCGAAGACCTTCCTGCGATCCTCCCGGCTGTTCCGCGAGTATCGCGAGGCGGCTGCATTCGGAATAATCGTCAACGCGCCCAGCTTCGACCTGCCGGCGTTGGTGGCGCGCAAGGACAGCGTCGTCGGCACGCTCAAGCGCGGCGTGTCGGCGCTGCTGCGTGACACGAGCGTGGAGGTGCTCCACGGAACCGGTCGCCTGGTCGGCCGTAATGCCGTCGAGGTCGACGGAGAGCGCCACGAAGCGGCGAACATCCTCGTTGCCTCGGGCTCACGACCCGCAGTCCCGCCCATCCCGGGCATCGACGGCGAGCGCGTTCTCGACTCAACCTCGGCCTTCCAGCTCACGGCAGTGCCGGAGCGGATCGCGATCATCGGCGGTGGGTACATCGGTCTCGAGTTCGCCTCCTTCTTCCACGAGATCGGCACAAAGGTCACGGTGTACGAGGCCCTTCCGATGATCGCATCGGGCTGCGACGGTGACATCGCCGACGAGCTGCTCAAGATCCTGCGCCGCGGCGGCATCGAGTTCCACCTGTCCTGCTCGGTGCTCGGCATCGAGGGCTCCACGCTTCGGTACCAGGACGCCGGGGGCGCACCGGAGAGCGANNTGCCCAACATCTGGGCGTGCGGCGACGTCACCGGGCGGCACATGCTCGCGCACATGGCGGTCCGAGAGGGGATAGTCGCGGTCAACTCGATGTTCGGCCGACCCGATCGCATGCGTTATGACGCAGTACCGGCGGTGATCTACTCCCACCCAGAGGTGGCGATGGTGGGCAAGACCGAAGAGGAGCTCAAGGCGGCTGCCATCGACTACCGCAAGGCCGTGGTGCCGATGGCCCTCGCGGGCCGTTTCCTGGTCGAGCACGTGAAAGAGACCGGACTCGTCAAGGTGCTCGCCGGTGCGGCCCACGGCGAGATCCTCGGCGTGCACGCCATCGGCGACCTTTCGAGCGAGTTCATCGTCGCCGCCGGAGCGATGATCGAAGCCGAGATGACTCTCGCGCAGGCCAGCGAGATCATCTTCCCGCACCCGACCGTGGCCGAGGCGCTGCGCGCAGCGATCCTCAAGGCTCAGTGACCAGTGGTCTAGGAGAGACTCGATGCCCAAGTCCATCCCGGTTGTCCCCGACGAGGTGTTCCGTCCGGGTGCAATCCACTTCAACGACATCCCGGTCAACGCCTACAACCTGTCCATCGCAGAGGAGAACGCCCGGTTCTCGCCCGACGACCTTGTGCACATCTGGCGCGACATGTGCGCGATCCGCGAGTTCGAGACGATCCTCAACGAGATCAAGACCAAGGGCGCATACAAGGGCGTCACCTACAACCATGCCGGGCCCGCGCACCTGTCGATCGGCCAAGAGGCCGCGGCAGTGGGCATGGCCTACTCGCTGAGCCCTGAGGACCACATCTTCGGCTCACACCGCAGCCACGGCGAGATCCTCGCCAAGGGGCTGTCGGCCGTCCGCCGGTTGGGTGATGACGACCTGGAGCACGTGATGCGCTCCTACCGTGACGGCGCGGTCCTCGGCCCGGTGGAGAAGGCGTACAGCGTCCCGATCGGCGAGCTCGCGGAACGCTTCTTCGTCTACGGCGCCTACAGCGAGATGTTCGCGCGCGAGGCCGGCTTCAATCGCGGTCTCGGCGGCTCCATGCACGCTTTCTTCACCGCTTTCGGGATCTACCCCAACAACGCCATCGTCGGAGGCTCGGGCTCGATCGCGCCCGGAGCGGCCTTGTTCAAGCGCGTGAACCGACGGCCCGGCATCGTGGTGGCCAACATCGGCGACGGTTCCTTCAGCTGTGGCCCGGTGTGGGAGGGTGTCACTTTCGCGTCCATGGACCAGTACCGCAAGCTTTGGGACCCGTCCATCGGTGGCGGGCTGCCGATCGTGTTCAACTGCATGAACAACTTCTACGGCATGGGGGGCCAGCCCGAGGGCGAGACCACAGGCATGCAGGCCATTGCCCGTTTCGGCGCCGGAGTGAACCCCGAGCAGATGCACGCCGAGGAGATCAACGGCTACAACCCGCTCGCGGTGATCGACGCTTTCGAGCGCGCCCGCGTCACCCTGTTGGCAGGACGCGGCCCAGTGCTGTTGGACACGCTCACCTACCGCTACAGCGGGCATTCGCCGTCGGATGCGTCGAGCTATCGCAGCCGCGAAGAGGTGGAGCAGTGGCAGGCGGCGGACTGCATAAACAGTTTCCGCGAGCATGTCCTGGCGAGCGGTGCGGTGAAGGAGTCGACGCTGGACGAGACACGCAGTGCCATCGAGGACCTAGTCCTCGACATGTTCCGCCTGGCGATCGACCTTGATGCGAGCCCGCGTATCGACGTCAGCTCCGAGATGGTGGGCAGTGTCATGTTCTCCGCCGGACGCGTCGAGAGCTTCGACGAGCGCGAACCCGAGCTCCTGGGGGACCTCTCCCAGAACCCGCGCGTCAAGCAGATCGCCGGCAAGGTGCGCACCGCCGTGGTGGACGGCGAGCCGGTGCCCAAGCTGAAGCTGTACAACATCCGCGACGCCATCTTCGAGGCGTTGCTGTACCGCTTTGCTATCGACCCCACGATGATCGCCTTTGGCGAGGAGAACCGTGACTGGGGCGGCGCTTTCGGCGTCTACCGCGGGCTCACCGAGGCCCTGCCCTATCACCGCCTGTTCAACTCGCCTATCTCAGAAGCGGCGATCGTCGGGGCAGCGGTCGGGTACGCGATGGAGGGAGGCCGCGCGGTCGCCGAGCTCATGTACGCGGACTTCATCGGCCGCGCGGGGGACGAGATATTCAACCAGCTGTCGAAGTGGCAGGCGATGTCGGCCGGGGTCCTCCAGATGCCTGTCGTGCTTCGCATCTCGGTTGGTGACAAGTACGGGGCGCAGCACTCACAGGACTGGACGGCGCTGCTGCATCACATACCGGGGCTGAAGGTCGTGTACCCGGTCACGCCGTACGACGCCAAGGGGATGATGAACTCAGCGCTCGTCGGCACCGATCCGGTCGTCTTCCTCGAGAGCCAGAAGCTGTACGACGTGGGCGAGCAGTTCGAACCCGGAGGGGTCCCCGAGGGCTACTACGAAATCGAGCTGTGCGAGCCCTCGGTGAAGCGTCCCGGCAGCGAGCTCACGATCGTGACGCTCGGGCCGGCGCTGTATACCGCCATCAAGGCGGCGGACCAGCTCTCGGCGGGCTTCGGCGTGTCGGCGGAGGTGATCGACCTGCGCTCTGCCGTCCCGATCGACTATGAGCCGCTGGTGGAGTCCGTGCGCAAGACCGCCAAGGTGGTGCTCGTCTCCGAGGAGGTCGAGCGCGGGAGCGTCATGCAGACAGTCGCCGCCAACCTCACGCAGCTGTGTTTCGACGACCTCGACGCGTCGCCGGTCATAGTCGGGGCCCGGAACTGGATCACGCCCGCGGCCGAGCTGGACTCGATGTTCTTTCCTCAGCCGTCCTGGGTGCTCGACGCCATCCATGAACACGTGCTGCCGTTGCCCGGCTACCGGCCGGTCACCAACCGCACCAAGGGCGAGCTGATGAGGCGCGCCCGCCTGGGGATCTAGCGATACGCAAGACTGGGCCTCTGAGGGCAGGCCCACCGTCGGCAGATTCTCGGGTCAGACCCACAGCCCAGGCAGAGCCGAGGCTGTTCGCCACGCCTGATCGAGACTCTCAGAAGTGTGCCTTGCCGTCCCGCTTCGCGAACCTCAGGCTCAGGCGTTGCTGGCGAACTCCTCGACCATCCGGTAGGCCTCGTCGTCGTGGAACTGCACCGGTGGCGACTTCATGAAGTAGGCCGACGGGCCGATCAGGGGGCCGCCGAGGCCCCGGTCAAGGCCGATCCTCGCGCATCGCAGAGCGTCGATGATGACGCCGGCCGAGTTCGGCGAGTCGTGGACCTCGAGCTTGACCTCCAAGTTGAGCGGAGCGTCACCGAAGTTGCGGCCCTCCATGCGGATGTAGGCCCATTTGCGGTCCTCGAGCCAGGGCACGTGGTCCGAGGGCCCGATGTGCACGTTGTCCGGCTCGATCGCGCGGTCTATCTGGCTGGTGACGGCGCGGGTCTTCGAGATCTTCTTCGACACGAGCCGCTCACGCTCCAACATGTTCATGAAGTCCATGTTGCCGGCCACGTTCAGCTGGTAGGTGCGATCGAGAATCATGCCCCGGTCCTCGAACAAGCGGGTAAGGACCCGGTGGACGATCGTGGAGCCGACCTGGCTCTTGATGTCGTCACCGATGATCGGGATGCCAGCGGCGGTGAAACGGTCCGCCCACTCGGGATCGCTCGCGATGAAGACGGGGATGGCGTTGACGAACGCGACACCGGCCTCGAGGGCGGCGGTGGCGTAGTGCTTTTGCGCCTCTTCGGACCCCACCGGCAGGTAGGCGACGAGTACCTCGGCTCCGCTCTTGCGCAACACCTCAGCGACATCGACGGGCTGCGCGGGCGACTCCTCGACGACCTTGCGGTAGTACAGGCCGAGACCGTCGAATGTCGGCCCGCGCTCGACTGTGACACCTAGCGCAGGGATATCGGCGAACCGAAGCGTGCAGTTGTTGGAGGCGAAGACTGCCTTCGACAGGTCAAGGCCCACCTTTGCCGCGTCCACGTCGAAGGCGGCCACGAACTCGGTGTCACCGACGTGATAGCCACCCAGCGAGACGTGCATGAGACCCGGCACGTGGTCGCCCGGATCGGCGTCGCGGTAGTACTCGATCCCTTGGACAAGGGAGCTGGCGCAGTTGCCGACTCCCGCGATGGCGACCTTGATATTGCGGGCCTTGCGATTCATGAGCTGCTCCTTTCAGGGACTGCCTTCTTGAACGCCGGACGCGCGTGCGCGACCGATGCGTCAAAGACCGCAGACGGGTTTTCGACGGCTTGGGTTGGTTCCGGCGCCGGGGTGGGCGCCGATGAGGAGATCTGTGCTGCCTGTTCGCTGGCGATGAGACGGTCGATCCAGCTCAGATCGTGTTCGGTCGCTTCCTTGTCGTGGTCGACGAGGGAGCGCTGGTAGCGGTCGAGCGGCCGCCAGGGCGACTCAACTGCCCGGCGTGAGCCTTCCCGGGTGGCCAGTAGTTGGGCACGCCGGCGCTGCAGGAGCAAGAGCCGGTTCTCGGGGCTCAAGTAGCCCGCGAAGGCCCAGCGCATCGCGAAGCCCCGCCCACCTTCAGACTTCGGCTCCTCGCTCTCGAGCAGGTGGTGGAACAGCTCGTCACCGCGAGCGGTGATCTCGTACACACGCCGGCCCCGGGTGCCTCCTCCCGACCGGGGCACAGCCGCGCGCCGAGAAGCGAGACGCGCCCTGAACGCGGCCCTCTCGCCTGCGATGGAGCCGGCGGAGGCGAACGCGGTTGCGGGCGGAGCAGCCGAAGAGCGGTGCTCGGAGGGGACTTCATGGACCGCACCTGCAGCTTCGAGGCGTGCCAGGGCCGGGTAGAGCGAACCGAAGGAAAGGCTCGAGAGGAGGCCGAAATCCTCGCGCATCCTCTTGCGCAGGTCGTAGCCGTGCATCGGGTGCTCCTTCAACAGCCCCAGGATCGCCAGTTCGAGCACGAGCGCGAACATATCACGTCGACATATCTAAGCGATATGTCGAGACACCCTCGGAGTTGGTTGTGGCCAGCAGTGACCCAGCCGCTACGCTCCGCGGGCGTGGGTGATGCCATGGGCTCCGGCACACCGGGCATGCTGCCGCCGGCGGCCTGGTATCGGGACCCATGGGGAGTGGCGCCGCTGCGCTGGTGGGACGGGCGGAATTGGACCTCGTTCACTTCTTTCGGCCCGTGGACGCGCGGCTGGCGCCCCGGTGACCCCGGCCTTGGAGGTCGATGGTCGGGCGGTCCGGAGATGCCCAAGTGGGACGGCAGCAGCGCGTGGAGGTCGGATGCGGACGTGCCGGTTGCCCGGCCTGCAATTCCGGTCGAGCTGTCGAAGCGCCGCCGGCTCACGGCCGAGACAGTCATCGTGCTGGCGATCTTTCCGTTGCCCTATGTGGTCAACGCGCTCGCGGTGCTCATCCAGGCCGCTGTACACGAGGGCACTCCTGGCCGGTTCCCCCTTCCCATCGCTTCCCATCTCGGCTATTCGTTCCTGCTCGACCTCCTGCTGGTCCTCGAACCCTTGGCCGCCGCCGCGCTCGTCGTCTACTTGCTGCGGATTTCCGGGGAAGGAGGAACCGGTGCGATCGGCCTCGACCGGTCGGATCCCAGGCAGGACCTTGCGCTGCTTCTTCCGGTGTTCGTGCTCTGCTTCCTGGTCCCCCAGCTCGGTGTGTCCTATCTGCTGCAGGCGGGCCACGTCAGGGCCATCGTCCCAGCCAGCCAGAGCCTGCCGGGGTACTTTTCGTTCGTCGCGATCGCGACCGCGGTCGCAGCCGGGGTGGTGGAGGAGATCGTGGTCCTCGGCTTCCTCGTCCGGCGCCTCGAGCAGCGCGGCCTGCGTCCTGCGGCCGTTCTCGTCATCGCGGCGCTCGTCCGGATCTCCTACCACTTGTACTACGGCTGGGGAGTACTTCCCATACTCGCCTGGGCTTTGGCAAGCGTGCTCGTCTACCGGCGCTACCGACGACTAGGGCCGTTCATCGCCGTGCACGCGTTCTGGGACACCGCCCTGATCCTCTGGCCCTTCTTCGGCGCAACGCCATTGGTCATCGAGGTCGTGGTGCTCACCCCCTCGTCGTTCGCGTTCTGGCTGATGTGGCGTAACCGCCTGGCCCGTCTCCCCGATGCCGGACGGTCAGGCCCGGGGTGGCGGGCAGGGTAGCCTGGCCGGGATGTCGAGCGTCCGGAGTGGTTCGCAGTCGAGCTGGGGAGTCGGAGGGCTCCCGCGTCCCGGTCGCATCGAGTACCGACTGATGCGTGAGTCGACAGTGAAGGAGTTCCGGCGAGGTCGCCTCGGCCGGACAGATGTGTGCGACGCCCAGCCCGAGCTGCTCCGGGTCGCGAAGAACCTGGGGCGCGAGACCGAGACCGAGTGCCCCATCTGCGAACACGAGCAGCTTGTGCACGTCACGTTCGCGTTCGGGCCCGGCCTTCCTCCGGGCGGGCTGCCGTTGGCCAGTCTCCGCGAGCTCGGGCGCAAGGCGGGCGGGGGAAGTGCCGACGTAGCTTGCTATGTGGTCGAAGTCTGCACCGGATGTGCCTGGAACCATCTCTTGAGCGTTTTCGCCCCAGGAGCCAACGACGGCTGATTGACCGCCGGCAGCCCACGTGCGCCGGACGGGAGGAGGTCCGAGAATGAAAGAACAAGTGACGGTGCCCGGCATACGCGCTCGCAAGCGCAGCCGGGGGGCAGAACCCATCGTCATGATCACCGCCTACGACGCGCCCTTTGCCCGCGTCGTGGACCAAGCCGATGTCGACATCATCCTCGTCGGGGACAGCCTCGCCGAGGTGGTCCTCGGCTGGGAGGACACTCTCCACGTGGGGATCGCGGACCTCGCCTATCACGTCGGAGCCGTGGCGCGCTCGAGACCGCAAGCGCTGCTCGTAGGTGACATGCCTTGGCTCACCTACCACCTCGAGGCGAGCGACACGGTCCGCAACGCGGCGATCCTCGTGCAGGCCGGCGCCCACGCGGTGAAGCTCGAGGGCGGGCGTCGCCGGGTCCCCGCGGTGCGGGCGATCACGGACGCCGAGATACCCGTGATGGGCCACCTCGGGCTCACCCCTCAGTCGGTTCATGCCATGGGGGGCTACAAGGTTCAAGGGCGCGAGGCAATTGCAGCCGGTGAGCTTCGGCAAGACGCCGAGGCTCTGGCCGCGGCAGGGTGTTTCGCCATCGTGCTCGAGGGCGTGCCCGACGCCCTGGCCGAGCGCATCACCGCAGAGGTCGACATCCCGACGATCGGCATCGGGGCAGGGCCGGGCTGCGACGGGCAGGTCATCGTCCTGCACGACCTGCTCGGACTGGCAGGGACCAAGGTTCCCAAGTTCGTTCGCCGGTACGCAGAGCTGGGCAGCGCCGCCACCGAGGCAGTGAGGGACTGGGCTTGCGACGTCCGGGAGGGACGGTATCCGTCCGAGGCCGAGTCCTACCGTGCGTCGGCGGAGTTACGCGAGGCGCTCGGTCTGTCGTCTTGAAGAGAGCCGACCCGGCTTTGTGTCACACCCGCCTGTGATGCTCTGATCGTGGATGACCACCTGCGCCAGGTGCGGCCGGGCTCGGCTACGATGATGACGTTCCCTATACCCCTGCCCCGTCAGAACCGGGGCCCCGAGCGCCCAGCGCGCCGGGTCCGGAGGAGGTGAGGCCGCCGTGCGGCCCTACGAAGTCATGGTCATTTTCGATGTCGGCCTAGAGGACGGCGACGTCAATGCCAGTCTTGATCGCATCACGTCGCTGGTGCGCGACCGCGGGGGCAACCCCGGTCGCGCCGAGCGTTGGGGCCGCCGGACGTTCGCGTACGAGCTCAAGCACCGCAACGAGGGTTACTACGTCCTTATCGAGTTCACGGCCGATCCAACCCTTGTGGCTGAGCTCGACCGAATGCTGACTCTTGATGACATCGTGCTTCGCCACAAGGTGCTCCGGCAACCGGATAGGCAGAGTGGGCGCGCCCTTCGAGCTGAAGCGAAGCGGCGGGACACCGCCATTCGCAAGGCTGCCCGGGCCAAAGCGGCGAGCTGAGCGAACTGGAGCGAATGAAATGTCGAATGGGAACTCCGTCACGCTGGTGGGCAACGTCACCCGTGACCCTGAGCTGCGATTCACCCCGAACGGCCAAGCCACAGCGAGCTTCGGCCTGGCGGTCAACCGCCGCTGGCAGAATCGCCAGACGCAAGAGTGGGAGGAAGCGACCTCCTTCTTCGACGTTGTGTGCTGGCGCGAGATGGCGGAGAACGTGAGCGAGACCCTGACTCGCGGAGCACGGGTGATCGTCACCGGACGGCTAGAGCAGCGCAGCTGGGAGACGGCCGAAGGTGACAAGCGGTCGAAGATCGAGGTCGTGGCCGACGAGCTTGGTCCGAGCCTGCGTTGGGCGACTGCGCAAGTGGTCAAGAACGAGAGGCGTGGACCTTCCGACAGTGGTCCTGGTGGCGGGGGCGGTCGGGGCACTACCACCCGTCCGGCCAGCCAACCCGCTGCTCAAGCCGCGGACGAGGCGTTCGCGGCCTACGACGAGGAGCCCTTTTAGATGGCGCGGAACAATGATCGAGACCGTGGTACCCGCCGCGTTCCGAAGGAGACCGGTCGGCGTACGAAGAAGAAGATCTGCATCTTCTGCAAGGAGCACGCCACTTGGGTCGACTACAAGGACGTGAACCTGCTGCGCAAGTTCATGTCCGATCGGGGCAAGATCCGTGCCCGGCGGGTGTCGGGCAACTGTGCCCAGCACCAGCGCGAGGTCGCCCTGGCGATCAAGACCGCTCGGGAGCTGGCGCTACTTCCGTTCACCCAGCGGACGACAAGCGAGCGGCCCGGCGGACGTGGCGCGGGCCGCGGTGCCCCGGCCGGTCGTGGCGCGTCGCGCGCCGAATCTGCGGACGAACCGGACCTGGAGGTGCTCACCGACACCGTGCTCGAAGACGATCTCGAGGACTCGGAGCTTGAGCCACTGGTGCTGGCCGCCATCGAGGACGAGGCGGGTGACCAATGAAGGTCGTGCTGCGTACCGACGTACCGGGAGTCGGAAAGCGCGGAGACATCACCGACGTCTCTGACGGCTTCGCGAGGAACTACCTGGTACCACAAGGCCGCGCGATCGTCGCCAGCGCGGGGATCGAAGACCAGGCTGCTGCGATGCGTCGTTCACGCGACTTGAAAGACGCGCGCAACCGGGAAGGCGCCGAGGCGATCGCCCGCAAGCTCGTCCCGATCGTGTTTCGTATCGAGGCACGATCCGGCAGCGAAGGCAGGTTGTTCGGTTCCGTCACCGCCTCTGACATCGTCGAGGCGGTGAGCCGTCAGTCGGGGGTCGAGCTCGACCGGCGCCGGCTCGTCATTGACGAGGCCATCAAGACCCTCGGCTCCCACGAGGTGGGAGTGCGCCTGCATGCGGAGGTCGAGTTCCGTCTGACCTTGGAGGTCGCGAGCTCGAGCTGACCGTGGCTCCGCCCCGATGGCGGTGACACAACCGGATGTCAGGATGTGCCCGTGGTTGTGCACCGGGCCCATCTCTTCCGCCATGACCTGTTTGTCGTTGCCCGCACCCTCGC
>PMVZ01000376.1 GCA_003166375.1 Acidimicrobiaceae bacterium
TGTGGTGAACACCCCGCACGTCTCGCATGTGAAGGTGGCGACCTCCCCACCCGTAGTCCGAGACCTTTATCTCCGCCCCGTTGGTGATGGTGATCCAGCGGTGGGCGGACCGCCAGACCATGATCGCGGCGCACTCGGGGCAACGCGGGTCGGCCTTGATCAGAAAGTACGGGCAATCCTCGGCATTCTCGTAGTAGCTCTTGACTGCCGTCACCGACTCACTCGCCCCCCGCCGGCGCTCGTGACTCACGGGCACGTTGGCTCGGGTTCGACCAGTAATAAGACGACAGCGCCCCGGCGGGAGCCACAACGGAGATGTCCCCGACAGGATCGATCTCCTGCAAGCCCGAGATTGCCTGACTGACAAAGCCGGCCGCGGTGTCGATGAGCGATTCAGACTTCTCGAAGCTCATCTCGGCGGTCTCATCTCAGGTCAGCGCCTTCGTCGGATGCCTTCCGGGCCGCGTCGTCCCTCGCCGCGGCGTAGGCCCTCTCGGGCGAAGCCATCGCCTCCTCGGCCTGCACATCTCGCAACGACACTCATCCCTCCACCTCGATGAAGATGCACTCGCCGGGGCACTCCTCGGCCGCCTCGGTAACGGCGTCCTCGAGCCCTTCGGCGACGATCGCGACGCCGCTCGCTCCGCCGGGTTCGCTCTTCACGTCGTCGCCCTCTTTCACGTAGGCGAGACCGTCGTCGAGCAACCTAAAGACTGCTGGTGCGATCTCCTCACAGAGCCCGTCACCCGTGCACAAGTCTTGATCGATCCAGACCTTCATTGCGGAGCCTTACGCCTTTCTCGACGGCAGAGCCCGCGGCTCATATCGACCGCCCGTACGCGCTTAATAGGTCGAGGCCGTCGACAACACCGCGGCGACTCGTTGTCGCCGACGCGCTCGTACAGCGTCACGTTCTCGATCTGCACAGTCTCGCCACCAGCGCTGCAGCCTCCAGGCATTACGAGCCCACTGGCTGCGGCCTGAGGGTATCCACGATGGCCCGTAGCGACTGCTTGGGCGACTTGACCGTTGCCATGACGGCAGTCGGCTCGTAGCCACAGTGCGCCATGCAGTTCGCACACTTCGGGTTGCGCCCGCGCCCGTAGTGGTCCCACTCGGTCGTCGCCAGCAGATCCGCATAGGACGACGCGTAACCCTCCGCGAGCAGATAGCACGGTCGCTGCCAGCCGAGCACCGAGTACGACGGGATCCCCCATGCCGTGCAGGAAAAATCGACCTTGCCCTCGAGGAAGTCGAGGAAAAGCGGCGAATGGTTGAGCCGCCAGCGGCGACGGCGTCCATCGGCGAACGCTTCTCGAAAAATGGCTCGAGTCCGATCCACGCCGAGCCAGTTCTCCTGGTCCGGCGCCTTCTCGTAGGCGAAGCCGGGCGAGATCTGCATACAGTCGACCTTGGCTTCGTCGTTCAGGAAGTCGAGAACAGCCCGGATCGAGGTCGCGTCGTCCTGGCCGAAGAACGTGCTGTTGGTCGTCACGCGGAACCCTCTGTTCTTCGCCTCCCGGATCGCTTCGACCGCCTTGTCGAAGATCCCTGTTCGGTTCACCGACTCGTCATGACGTTCTCGCAGGCCATCTACGTGCACCGACCAGGCGAAGTACGGCGAGGGCGTGAAGACGTCCATCTTCTTAAGCATGAGGATCGCGTTCGAGCACAGGTACACGAACTTCTTCCGTTCGACCAGTGCAGCGACAATCTCGGCGATCTCGCGGTGGATCAACGGTTCGCCGCCGGCGATCGACACGATCGGGGCGCGACACTCCTCGACGGCGTCGATGCACTGCTTAACGCTCAGGCGCTGGCCGAGGATGTCCTTGGGGTGCTGGATCTTGCCGCAGCCGAGACAGGCGAGGTTGCATTGGTAGAGGGGCTCGAGCTGGAGGACGAGCGCGAACTTGTCCTTTCGGGCGATGCGCTGGCGCGCGACGTAGCCTCCGACCTTCAAGGTCTGGCGCAGCGGAACAGCCATGAGCACCTCCGGTAGTTGATGCGTCCTCCTCAGCATGAACCTTCCAACACTTGTAAGGTCAAGTGGTGACGTCGCCGACGACCAGGAAGTCGGTGCTGAGCATCGGCGAGGTGGCCGCGCTCACCGGGATCAAGCCCGGGCGCATCCGCCATTACGAGGTCAAAGGACTCGTCACGCCCGCCTACGGGCAAAGCGGCTACCGGTGTTTTGGAGAGACCGAGGTTCTTCGGCTGCTATACATCGACCTGCTGAGAAGCTCCGGCATGGGGCTCGAAGCGATCCGCCGGTCGGTCTTAGCCGACCCAGGCGACCTCCGCGTAGCTCTCGATCGACACGCCGCCGTGCTTCGTGCCGAACGCGACCGACTCGACCGGATTCTCGAGGTCGTAGAGAGCGCCGTCGCCGGAACCGAAGTCGGCGTCCCGGACGACAGCTTGATCGAGCGACTAGCGAAGGTTCAGCGCAACTCGCTCGGGAGCTTCGGTCGGCTGGCCCGCCCGCTCACGCCGGAAGCCGAGTCCGCGCTGCATCTTCTGCTTGTCGAGGGCTGGAGCGTGCCCGTGCCGAACCTGTTTCGACAGATGCTGCTCCCAGAACCGGTCACGGAGCTCTTGGAGAGGCTTGTCCGAGCCGACGGCCACGAGATCCTCTTCGAACGGCTTCACCAACTGGCCGATCGCATCGTTGCTCTCGGAGATGGCGGCCCCGGAACATTGCGAGAAGCCGAACAACTTGGCATCGGCTGGATCCGCCAGCAGTTGGACGACCCGCCGCCTCCAGATGTCGCCTCAGTTCTCCAAGTCTGGGGTCCGGCCCTGGCTGACCTGCCGGTCATCCGTGAGGGATTCTTGCTCTGGGCAGAAGCCCTCTCGCCCCCGGCGGCCGCGGCATTCCGAGCTATGGCGGCAGAGGCGAAACGCCTTCGGGTCAGGATCATCGGAGCGCTTGTTATCCCGCGAGACGTCAGAGCCGGCTCGCCCTGACTGTTCATTGCCGCCGACAAGGTGAGGTCGTGAGCCAGGTTGCCGCGCCACGCCTTCCGACTCGTACCGGTATTCGGGCGAGTTGTGGGAGCAGTCCGAGCAGGGCGCTCTCATGACAGGTGCTGCTCAGTAGCGTCGGGGATGTGCAGCCCACGGCGATGAGGGAACGAGCGGCGGGGGCCAAGGTGGCCCATCTCGCCACCGTGCGTCCCGACGGCACTCCCCACGTCGTGCCGTGCTGCTTCGTTCTCGACCGGGACACGATTCCTCGCGGTCAGCGGATCCTCAGCAGATCCCCGTCGGCACCTTCTGTCGCCTCGTTCCGAGTGGAATCCGCCAAAGCGGAGGGCGCACCCGAGCGCCAGCCGGAGACGAACTCGGTCTTCAGCCGGAACCGGGGAGAGGTGCAAGACCCACCCGGCTCGCCGTCGTGCTCTTCAACGACGAGCATGCCGAGGACAACCACGCTCCACTGTTCAGGGGCCACGTCGTCGAGATTGTCAGCCTCGAGGGCCACCACCTGGTCAGGGTGGACCAAGACGTGGGAGCCGAGCAATGAACGTAAGCGGACGTCTTCGCCGTGCATCTCGATCGCGACCGGGAGGATCGTCGGCATGGCGCTGGCCGTCATGGCTAAACGTCCGCAGGCGGCGGTCTTCAGGAGATCGATGCACTCGTCGCGACCAACCGGCACCAACGGTGTGACCGATGCCCCCATCATGTGGTCAATGATCGGCCCAGGTGATGCGGGGGCATAGAGGACTTCGGCTCCATCCTCGGCCGCACTAGTCCTCGAGCCGAACCTCCCGCTCGAGCACAACCTCTCGATTCCGCGTCCGGCTCCGGGGCCACTGGGTAGGTGCACCGGCCCCCAAGTTCTAGCCCTCGTTTCGTGATCGCTTCCCGCCTCGACTGCTTCTGGTCAGTGTAAAGCTGAGGACGCGAACAGGTAGAGGTCGAAAGTCGCGATGGTGCTCGTGACGATCATGAGGCCGAACACGATCGTGCGGTACGGCCGGCGCAGCATCACCTGGCGGCGCTTGAGCGTTCCCGAAGTGTCGAGGCCGTAGCTCACCAGGTTCTCCTGAGGAACTGAGGCCACGGCGCAGCTTCAGGGAGATTCTCTGGTGCGTGCTGTGTGTCGGTGTTCCCCGAGCTCGGTCCGTCACGGCCGGCTGAAGCCGAGAACAGCTCGTGGCGACGGTCGTTGAGCAGGAGTGCCTGGCGTGCGATCACGAGCAACGTGAGGCATAAGCCGGTCAGCCACGAGAATCTGTCCACATTGTGGTGAAGCTCCAGCTCGAAGGTGATGACCGACAGTGCCAAGAGGACGGGCACATATGGAGTGACGAGCGAGACGAGAGACGCCTCGGCCGGCTGGTGCGAAGGGGAGAGCACCCTTTGGCCGCCGTCGTGTGACGCCCCCACGGCGATCGCGAGGTAGGCAACCACCCAGCCGACGTCGACGAGGTTGCCCGTCGAGTATCGCCCAGCCTCGACGAGATAGGCGTAGGTGCTGTCCGAGACGGCCATCGCGAACAGTCCCACGAGGACCCAGAACAGGGGCCGGCGCCCCGTAGCCGCCACGGAACGTACCGTGAGGACGATGAAGAAGATGACGACCATGTCGCCGAATGGGTACGCAAGGGCCACGATGCCACCGGCGGTAGAGAGATCTGTATGGCGCCACAGCGGGCCGAGCACGAAGGTCCAGCTCAGCAACAGCAATGCGGTACCGACCGCGAGGCCGTCCAGGGTCGCTCGCGTCTTGTAGCTCCCGGCGACATGCATACCGGGGTGACACAACAGTGCCGCTGCTGCCAGCGGGATCGCCCCGAGGTAGCCGACATCGGCCCAGGACGGCACAGGCACTGCCACTCGAAGGACCAGGACGTAGACGGCCCAGATCACCTCGGCGAACGTCCAGGCCCCGAGCGCCGAGGCGAGAAGGATCCAGAATCGGCGCTTTGGGCCGCTCTGGCGTTTCCCCGCCAAGAGGCATGCCAAACACGCGCTAAGTGCCGCAAGTGCCGTGACAATGTCGTCGAAGTAGCGAACCCCGTTCTCGCCGCCGATCCGGAGGACCAGCCACAAGAGAAACACCAAAGTGACCGACAACGCGATGACCGTTGTTACGAGCTCCACACGACGCCGATCTACCGCTCTCACCTCGTGCTTATCGGTAAATTCGCCCGGTTTCTTGAGCAAATCTGGCTATTCGACCCTCGCGACGACCGCGACGCCGGGCCGATCGAGGCCGAACAGAAAGCCGTCGCTCGCATCGTCGAGCTGCGTCGTGCCGGCCGCCTGGGCGCGAAGGAACTGCGTGAAGGTCGGTCCTGATCGACGCGGAGCCGGTTTGAGACGGTGTCGTCGAAGCACGTTGCGGACACTTGTCCCCGAGACCACGACGCCGAGCTTCTTCAACCGACGATCCGGAGATAGCCCCAGCGCGAGTTCTCGCGCGCTTATCCGGCCAATCC
>PMVZ01000053.1 GCA_003166375.1 Acidimicrobiaceae bacterium
CAGCGCGGGATTGGCTGCGGGCGACCGGTGTTCGACCCAGGTCTTGCCGCCGTTCGTCGTCGAATAGATAGCTGTGACCGCACCGTGCTCTGTTCCGTACCAGGCAGCAAGAGCGCCGTTCGAGCCTGACGAAAAGACCGGAGGCCACGCTTCACCGCCCGAAGCAGCGGAAGTGCCAGGAAGACGAGCGTGGCCCCAACGCCTACCCCCATCAGTCGACTCCATGACGCAAGGTCCACTTGCGAAATACTCGGTGAGCCAGAGAACGGGCGCACGCAATGTCCCCTGGGCTACGAGGCCGGTGTCGCCGCAACCGCTTGAGTTGTCAGGTGTTCCAGGCTTCCCCCCAAGGGACATGCTGCGCGACACCATAACCCAGTGCGCTCCCCCGTTTGTGGTCTCGTAGACGGTCACGGTGAAGGTTCCACCAGCCGCGCCGTTGCCGATGGCATCCCAGCCCTGCTGATCGTTCTGGAAGCTCACCCACGCCGTGCCAACGCCTTCTGGGAAAGAGCCGACCTCTGTCCACTTGCGTCCACTGTCTGTGGTGTGAAGCAAGAACACCGGTCGGAATCCCTCAGGTTCTGATGATTCGTACAGGCTGACGAAGAAGTCGGAGGGACTGAGAAACGCGGCTCCCGCCAGCCCGTTCGACAAAGCAAGACCTTTCCGTTTCAACATCGGAGGCGAGACATCGCGCCAGTGCGCTCCCCCGTCGGTCGTCATGAGCAGCGGGGTGGGGTTGTCCTCACTCGCCCATCCGACACTCGGGGTGAGGAAGTAAACGTCGTCAACATCTTGCGGCTGCCGGGTGTTCGTGGCTGTGCTCGCCTGTGTCCTAGTGGAGCTACCTGCTGGTGACGTAGACGGCGTTGAGGATGAAGCCACACTCGGGCTGGCGGCGAGCATCAGCGTCATGGCCACTGCCGCGACCATCACGAGCTTGCGCACCGTGGGTATCATCGCACCGCCCGTCACCTCCGCGGGGTCGCGTACGACGCCTGGTGGAGATGACAACAGCTACGTTCCGATGGCCGCAGAGGTCGGGATGCGCACGCTCGCTGACGGCGGGGTCGACTAGGTGCCAGCCTCGACGCGCAGGCGACCACAATGACCATCGGTGCCGCCATCCCTGCGAACGGGCGCGGTTGCCGGGTGGGTCTCCCATGCGTACTCCTACGGCGTTGTCACCCTCGTCTCATGAAGCGTTCGCATCGGGAGAACGCCGAGAGAAGTGATGTCTGACGCGCGACCCGCGTTGGTGCCAGCTCGCGGTCAACCGTTCGGCTTTGTCCAACTGCTCCGGCTGATGTTCGCCTCAGTTGCCACAGGCCACCACCGCGGTCACGCGAGACAAGACGGCAGGCGTGGCGTCCACCGTGGCCACTCCCGTGATCAAAAAGGCCCCCGAACTCGGGCGGAAGCCCCTTTGCGGGTTCGCGTGCCTGCAGCCTGCCGTCGGCAGCCGATTGCGAGCCAAGGTGTCGACGATGCTGTGTGCCAGGGGGCCAATGGCCATGATCGCCACGCCCAGGGACGGCACGTAGTAGTCGCCGTTCGGGCCGAGGTAGACCGGCACGCCGTCGAGGATGGCGGGCTTCTCACTTGCGTAGGCCGAAGGAACCTGGCGCAGGGGGAGAAGGCACACATATGTGCCTCCAGGACCAGCAGACCCCAAGCAGACGCCGCCGGAGGTTTCTGATGTGGCGACAAGCATTATTGAACCGATACCGGCCGCCTCTGTACTGATGAATACAGCTGACGGCGGAACCGATACCTGCGCCGCGCGGTAGGCAACCGGGACCCATCCGGTTGGCGTCATTCCCGGACTAGTCGCTCCGCCAAGCCCGAAGCCGTTCGTCGCTAGGAAGGCGGCCACCACGACAACGACGAGAGCCGCACTGCCAGACAGCACCACCATGAAACGACCCCTGTGCAACGAGCGGACCCGCTCGGTTAGAACCGACCTTGCCAGCTCCAGAGCGAGGTGCAGTCGGGTCGTCTCTCCCGCTTCCAGGAGTTCTGCGGACAGGTCTCCTACCTCTTTGCTGTAGCGCTCCCGCCAAGCCTTGGGGTAGAGCGCCACCAGTGAGCGAAACGGCCAACTGTTCATGACATGGCTCCTGCAACTCTGCCCAACCCAAGTTCGGCGATGCGCGCGGACTCGGTGAGCCTTTCCCTCACCGCTTGCAGACCTGATGCCGTGATGCGATAGGGATGGCGACGGTCCTCTGCGGGCAGAGCTTCAACAAGTCCAGCTTGTTCCAGCTTGGCGAGGCACCCGTACAACGTCCCCGGACCGAGCTTCACGCCTGCAAAGGCTTCGATGTCCTTGATGAGGGCATAGCCATGCTTTGGACCACCGGCCAGGCTGGTGAGAACAAGGACGCTGCGATCTGACGACCCACGAATCCCTTCAACCGTCATTGTGGACCTGCCCTTCGACGTTGCTCTCCAATCACGATATATCGGAGAATGGAGTATTGCAACTAGCAGCTCAGACGGAAGCTTCCCCTCTGGCCGTGAACGCGGCGAGCATCATCGTCATGGCCACTGCCGCGACCACACCGAGCTTGCGCATCATCGGCATCATGACACCGACGGTCGTCGCCGGGGGGTCGCGGAACGGCATCTTG
>PMVZ01000031.1 GCA_003166375.1 Acidimicrobiaceae bacterium
TCCAGGAACAGCACGCCGTTGGTAGCTACGCTCCAGCCGCCTGACCGGCTCGGCATGACGAGGCCGCTTCATCGGATGCAGTTTGCAGGTGCTGTTACAGGGCACGCACCCGCAATCTCGCCACCATGGTCCCCGGAGTCTGCGTGCATGCCGACTGGGAACCTCCTGTGCACCGTCGGATCAAGTCCACCACCGCGAAGCAAGACGCTCTTCAATGTCTCGCAAGCTCCTCTTGGCACCGAAGAGCGAGTCGAAGTGAAAAGTGAGGACTGTTCCGTCCTGAGTTGTCACGGTGAGGAACCCAAACAACGACCCATGCCGCGACACATCGACGACGTCGGACCATCTGACTATCGATGCTGGCCGAAGTAGTGAAGGCCCTGTGTCTGCCAACGATCCCATTCGGACGAACGACAGAACAAACCAGTACAACGCACGACGGAACCGCCGAGGATCTGGTTGGATAACGATCCCTTCTTGGTACACGTCAAATACGGTAAGGGTGGTCTCGTACTTCTTGCCTTCAGCGACGATCAGTTCCACGACCGATGGGCTGTCCATCATTCGGCCCGGGCGTCGGGATATCAGCTGACCGAGCGGGGCACTTGCCTCGCGACGAACCTCGGCAGCGACTTCTCGCTGCACTCGGCGTTCTCTCGCTGACACTGACGTCAGGCTACCGGGCTGGTCACCACTCCGCCGATTCCCACGCCAGTCACCGCTCTCCCAGCACACGGCACGGGCTTGTGGCTGGCACAGCACTGCTCCAGTCGGAGATCCTTGACGTCGGCCCTGCGACGCGAACCCCCATGCTTCGCGCTCTAACGACCGGGAGCTTCTGGTAGCGGTCGCCACCGCGACACGACTTCGAGTGACATTCCGTGACTCTGGCAGTGGTGAGGCTCCAGTCGCCTGACCGAACGGATCGAGGCCCGGAGGGCACCTGGCGATCTATGCAGGCTTGTGGCCTCGTACGAAGGCACTCATGATCGAGCCGCTCAACTCGGCCATGACCTTGTCACGGTCAGTGTCCTTGGGAAGCTCGGCATCGACGGAGAGTTCGGCCGCGAGGCTAACGATGTCGTCGTCCTCGAATACGCGGGTGGGTTCGATGGCCACGCCCTCGAATCCGGCAGCCCTCAACTTCGCCTCGTAGTCCTCGACCACGAGGGCACCGGCTACGCATCCGGTCCACAATCCGATCAGCGCCCTCGTCTGCTCGGACAGAGCGCTGCGTAGCACGATGTCAGCGATTGCCAGCCTCCCACCGGGCTTGAGCACCCGGAACGCCTCTCGCAGCACCGCGTCCTTGTCCGGAGACAGGTTCACGACGCAATTGGATATCACGACGTCGACCGTCCCAGTGGGCAGCGGGACGTCTTCGATCCTGCCCCGGAGGAACTCGACATTGGTCAATCCGGCCTCGGCCTGGTTCTTCCGGGCGAGATCCAGCATTTCCGACGTCATGTCGAGTCCGTATGCCATTCCGCTCGGCCCAACCCGGCGCGCCGACAGCAACACGTCGATCCCTCCGCCCGATCCGAGGTCCAAGACGACCTCGCCTAGTTGCAGATCGGCGAGCATCGTGGGGTTCCCGCACCCGAGCGACGCCGTCACAGCGTCGGCTGGGAGGGCGTCGGTCTCGTCTTTCTCATAGAGATTGCTGCTGACGACCCCGCTTGTGGTGTCGCTCGGTCCGCAACATGCCTTGTTCGACGCGGCGCGGGCGGCAGTGGCATAGCGATCGCGTACCGCCTCGTAGATCTGTTCAGAGTCGCTTGTGGTCATGTCTCGCTCCTTTGGATGTCGCAGAGGTGAAGGTCTTGTTCGCCATCTACCCGCTGGGCTGGAGGGCTGCTTGAAGCGCGGCGAGCCGTTCACGGTTGAGGGAGTACCACACCCACTTGCCGCGCCGGTCTCCGGCGACCAGACCGGCCTCGCTCAGGATCTTGACGTGGTGGGAGATGGTCGGCTGACTCTTGCCCAGCGGGCCTACGAACTTGCACACGCAGACCTCACCGTCCGGCGCGGCGGCGAGGATGCTCAAGACCCGCAGCCTGACCGGGTCGGCCAGGGCCATGAATCCATCCGCAAGTTCAGCGGCCTCCTCAGCGTCTAGAGGGGCACCGAGCACCGAAGGGCAGCATTGGCCCGTCGGCTCGATCGTTGCGACCAGTTTCGCCATGATGCCTCCTATTGACAGTCATCAATGCATTGAGCATACTAGATGCATCGATCCCCGTCAATGTACTGGAGGCGCGTAGTGTCCAGAGTCCAGCTAGCTCTCAACGTCAGCGACATCGGCGCCGCTGTTGATTTCTATTCCAAGCTGTTCGCCACCGAGCCCGCCAAGGTGCGTCCCGGCTACGCGAACTTCGCTGTTGCAGACCCGCCGCTCAAGCTGGTCCTCATCGAGGACGCCAACCGGGTTTATGGAACGCTCAACCACCTCGGAGTAGAGGTGGCAAGCAGCGACGAAGTGATCGCGGCACAGAACCGTCTGGCGGCAGCGGGCCTGACGACCGCGTTCGAGGAACAGACGTCGTGCTGCTACGCGCTCCAGGACAAGGTGTGGGTCAACGGACCGGGAGGCGAGCCGTGGGAGATCTACAC
>PMVZ01000228.1 GCA_003166375.1 Acidimicrobiaceae bacterium
CCACTCGCCGAGGATGGGGAGAACGAAGTTGCAGCTGAAGGGGCCCGCGAGCGCCTGGCTAAGCGAGGCGAGGCGGAAGCATGGGACGCTGGGAGCACAAGGATAGGTGAGATCCCTTCGCGACGCGGACCCGCGAAGAACGCCCCCAAGGGGAGCACCGCCGTGACGGCGGGGGCCTTCGGCACAGTGCTCGTCGTGTTGGCGGTTCTCGTCATCGTCCTCGTCTCGATCACCGGCAGGAAGACTCCTACCACCGTGTCGAGCGGCAACGGGCTCGGCATGCGGCCTGCACCGGCAAGCGTTGTCAACGCGATCACGCACTTGTCGTCGTCGGCGTTCGCTGAAGCGGGGTCCACGATCACCTCGTCCGGGCCCTACACAGCTTCGATCACGGCCCTCAAGAACCAGCCCCCACTGACTCGCGACGGCAAGCCGCTGATCGCCTATGTGGGTTCCAATTTCTGCCCGTACTGCGCAGCGAGCCGCTGGCCGCTCGCCGTCGCCCTTGCCAGGTTCGGCAGCTTCAAGAACCTCCACATAACCGCCTCGGGGGCGGCTCCGGAATTCTATCCAGGCACCCCTACCCTGAGCTTCTACGGCTCGACCTACACAAGCGCCTACATCACCTTCCTGCCCACCGAGCAGTGCACCGACGTCCCCTCGTCCGGCACGTCGGCGGCGGTAGAGGACTGCAACGGCTACAAGCCGTTGCAGTCGTTGTCGCCCTTGGCCCACAAGATCTTCCTCAAGTACGACTTCCCGCCGTACGCTTCGTCAACCTACGAGAGCGGCATCCCGTTCGTGGACTTCGGCAACAAGTTCATCGAAGACGGTGCCTTCATGGACCCGTCCGTCCTCGCGGGCTTCACTCACGTACAGGTCGCGCGGAGCCTCGGCAACCCCGCCGCCTCGCCGGCGCAGCCGATCCTCGTCTCGGCCAACTTCTACACGGCCGCGATTTGCAAGCTGACCAACAACAAGCCGGACTCGGTCTGCAAAATGCCAGTCGTCAAAAGAGCAGCCAAACAGTTACAACTATGAGGAAGGCCGCCGCTGGCCCAGTTGGGGTGACCTCGATCGGCAACCTCCTCCACCGGCTTCAGGCGTCCGGGTACCCCATCGGACGCGGTGAACTGCGCGCTCGCGGGGCGTAGAACCGCGGTTTCACGCAGAACGGTGCGAGCCCAATTTCGACGGATCTGTCGGCTGAGGTCAGTTTGATAGTCGTCAAGGAGACGCCATCGCAACTGTGAATCTGGAAACGGTGAGCAATGTCTACCCCAACGGGCTGCCTACGGCTTCCGAGCTGGACTTGGACGTCGCAGAGGGGAAGCTGATGGTCCTCGTAAGGCCGTCCGGCTCGGGCAAGACGACGGCTCTTCGGATGGTGACGGACCTTGGAGGCCATCACCTCCGGGACGCTTTGGATAGGCGGGAGGGTGGTCAACAACCTGCTCCCCAAGGACCGCAAGGTGGCCAGCGCCTCGGGACAAGCGACTCGTGGGAGCACGGATTTCACCAGGATTTCCCTATACCGACAAAACTGCCTTCTCCACGCCGCTATGACAGAGATATGCCCCCTCTGACACGAAAACCCTGTAACAAGCACGCGCGAGATCAGGGTGCGGGGGAGAGCCCCGTTCGGGACGAAGTCCCGAAGTTCAGTTGTCGATCAGCTCAGGCGGCTTCGGCCGGCTCGATGCTGACGCGGTATGGACATCGAGACCGCAGCAGCGTTCCACGACCATGTCCATGGCTTGTTCTCTCCGGCCTCGGGTCTGACGTCGGTCGACGGGGGTCACCCGGAGGAGCCTCATTTCGCTGGAATCTGACACTCGTGCTCAAGGCAACAGTTCTGTGCTCCCGAGGCCCCCCGCGTCTGACTAGTCCGCGGGCTCAAGACACCAGTGAGTATCCGACGTCGCCGGGCGACGAGGCACAGTTTCCCCTGCTTGCGAGCGTCGCGCCACGGCAGGGGGACTAGCCTGAAGTCGAAATTTCCAGCACCCTTGTCCGTTCCCGCCTCCCGGAGGTGCCCGTGGGGAAGTCCCGACGCGTTGGTTTGCCAGCACTTTCAGTCATGGCAGCCACCGTCGTGCCACTAACCGCGACCGGAACTTCGGCGGGAGCCGTCAGGAACGACTCCGCCGAACGGAACGCAACTCGCCGAGCTGGAGGGCTGACTTTGTGATTGTGGTCCGCCAAGGCTTTTCTCGACCATTGGACGCGCGCACTCAGGGTCGTTTTGGCGAGTGTCAGGCTGTTCCGGCGTTCGGGGGTCGCGTTGTCACCTAGAGATGGTCTCTTCGAGATCTTCCTGCCGTCTCTCCCCACCGATCGTGCTATGAAGGGTGGAAATGCAGCTCTTCGCCGGGTGAGCGAACTGTTGCTCCCGATTTCCCCACAAGTGCGGCTCGAAGAGTTCCTCCAACAGATTGAACACGTTGAGCTCGAGTCGGTGTATGACCTTTTGAGTTTTTCGCGGCGGGCTGCTATTCCCATCCAAATCCAAAGATCTTGACTGAAGATGAGCATGTCTCCCGCGACCACTAAGCAAGTCGCAGCCGATGCCAAGCGCAAGCCGACCCTTCGTTACCTGCTTGAGAACACGAGTCAATTCGTGGTAGCCGTGGAGCTGGTTACGAGCCGCGGGCTGATCAGCGACCTGGCGGAACAGCGGGTCCTACGCCACGCGCGTGCTCTGGCCGAAAGCGCCCGGATCGACGTGTTCTCCATCACCGACAATCCGGCTGGGAACGCGATGCTCGCCGCCGACACGCTCGGCGCCGATCTCAGGTCACATGGCCAGGAAGTGATCATCCACCTGGCCTGCAAGGACGGTAATCGAAACTCGCTTCAAAGTCGCGGCTGGAAGCTCTCCTCGGAGGGGTTCGACAACATTCTCGCCCTCACAGGCGACTATCCGAAGCCAGGGTATGGCGGCATGGCCCGCCCTAGTTTCGACATCGACTCGGTGGGACTCCTTGCGATGTACTCGGAGATGAACCGAGGTCTTCTCGACGAGGCGACGCGACACCGGCTGAAGCCGACAAACTTTTTCCTAGGCGCCGTCGTTACGAACCACAAGCGCTACGAGCGCGAATTGGTGCCCCAGTACCTCAAGTTGCGCAAGAAGATCGAAACTGGAGCGCGTTTCATCATCAACCAAGCCGGTTACGACGCGCGGAAGGACGACGAGCTGTTGCGTTGGCTCGCTCTTTCCGGCCTGGACGTGCCGGTCATCGCGAACGCCTTCGTCCTCTCGCTTGGCGCGGCCCGCGCCTTCAACGCGGGCCGGGTTCCCGGCGTCGTGGTCACTGATGAGCTGGTCGCGCTCGCCGAGCGTGAGGCGAGCTCGCCTGACCGCGGACGTTCGTTCTTCTTGGACCTGGCCGCGAAGCAAGTAGCGATCGCGCGCGGACTGGGTTTCCGGGGGGCCTATCTGGGCGGCCAGCTTGATCTTGCAGACTGCGAGGAGATCCTTTCCCGCGCGGACAAGTTCGGCCCGGATGGCTGGAAAGCACTTGCGGGCGATGTCAACTTCGCTTATTCAGATGAATTCTACTATTTCGAGCGCGATGGGACGACTGGCCTGTCCTCCTCGGAGGTCAACGGTGCTCCCGTCGCATCGCGCACCGCTGCGGCGCGCCGACGCGCCCGCCTGCGCACACCGGTCAACTATCGTGTCAGCCGTTTGGCTCACTGGGCGGTCTTCGACCCTGAAGCACCGCTGTTCGACGTCGCGCGGAGGTTCTACTCCGCCGTCGAGTCTGCTCCGGTCTCGGCGCGCAAGGTGCTCCACCTCGCCGAGCACGCTTCCAAGGTGCCACTTTACAACTGCAAGGACTGCGGCGATTGCTCGTTACCCGAGGTCGCATACCTCTGCCCCGAGTCCCAATATGCGAAGAACCAGCGCAACGGTCCGTGCGGCGGCTCACACGACGGTCTCTGCGAGGTGACCGAGCGGGAGTGCATCTGGGCTCGCGCCTACGAACGGCTGAAGTCCTATGGAGAGGAGGCCTCGATGCTGGATGGGCCAGTCGTCTTTTATGACAACGCCCTCCGCGGCACGAGCGCCTGGGCGAACACCTTCTTGGGAAGGGACCACACAGCCCGTTCCGCGGCCGGACAGGAGGACGTGAAGTGAGCACCACCGGTCAGGATTTCCTCGTAATCGGGGAGAACATCCACGCCACACGTGTGCTTCTGCAAAAAAGCGGGCGGATCGCGGCCAACGAGCAGAGGGAGGAGGGGATCGTTTTCGTCGACGAGGATGGCGCCCCCCGCCACCTGCGTATACCCGAGGAAGAGAAGCACTCGCAGCCCTACCAGGAGGGGCGCATTAAGCACGTCCGGCTCGCCGTCCAGATCGCGATGGCGGGAGCTGAGCCCGAAAGCTCGACCGCTCGCTCATACTTGAGAACGCTTGCCCAGCGTCAGGTGAAGGCGGGTGCGCATTTTCTCGACATCAACGTCGACGAGATCTCGACCAAGCTCGACGACCAGCTCGAGGCGATGCGCTGGCTCGTGAGGGAGTTGGCGCCGCTCGGCGATGTCCCGTTGTCGATCGATTCGTCCAATCTCGAGATCATCAGCGCAGGCATCACTGAAGCTTCCAAGGCAGCCGGCACCCGCGTCGGGCCGCCGATGCTCAACTCCGCGTCTCTCGAGCGCATCGAGGCGCTCGACCTGGCGGCACAACTACGGGGACCAGTCGTTGTCACCGCCGCTGGCGAGTCGGGAATGCCGACGGATGCCGAGGAGCGGGTGCTCAGCGCCAGCCGGATGGTGGAGGCGTCACTGGCAGCCGGTATCCCACTGGATCGGATCTTCGTCGACCCCCTCGTCTTCCCGATCGCCGTCGACGGCGAATATGGTCGGCACTGTCTAGACGCGATCGCCGAGCTGAGGCGACGCTTCGGGACCGAGATCCACATCACCGGCGGCATGAGCAACGTCAGTTTCGGGCTTCCCAACCGGCGGCTCTTGAACGGCGCGTTTCTGCTGTTGGCGATCGAAGCTGGCGCTGACAGCGGCATCATCGACCCGACAGTCCTCAACGTCCAACGGGCCTTGGCCGCGGACCGGACGAGCCGCTCGTTCCGAGTCGCCCTCGACGTTCTCACCGGTGTCGATGAGAACTGTCGGGCGTACATGAAGGCCTACCGAGCCGGTGAGCTCATGCCATAGCCGTCCTGACCTCAGGGACGACCATCGCCCTTGTGGTCAGATCAGGTTCTCAGGGAACGCCCTACCTGAATGCCCGGTCCGCTTGCCTCGTCCCGCAAAGGCCGTTGTGGCCCATTTCCTATGAGACAACGCTCCGTTGGCTCAGCCGTCGTGCCCGTCGACAATGACTCCGTTGACGTCCCACAGGTCCTCCCAGGACTGATCCGCCTTCCACAGGAAGACATGACCTTTGATCAGGCGGTCGCCGCGGTCAATGCCGGCGATGGCCGCCATTTCCTCCTCGGTCAACGGGTCGCTCACGACGCTCTCCAGGTTTGACTCGTATTCGTTTCGCCTGGTGGAAAACGGGATGGGCGTCTGTCCCCGCTGAACGGCCCACTTGACGCAGACGACGGCCGGGTGGACCCCATGGTCCTTCGCAATTCGGACAACCACTGGGTCCTCGATGTCAACGGTGTCTTCCGGCGTCATGTCCCTCTCGGGCCGTTCTGGGGACCCGATGGGGCAGAACCCGATCGGTTGGATGCGCTTCTCCACAAGGTACGAGAACAGCTCGGGTTGCTGGAAATGGGGGTGGAGCTCCATCTCGTTCACTGCGGGCTGGATCCGGGCGTCCCGTAGGAGCAGTTCCATCTTGGGGATGGTCGTGTTGGACGTGCCAATGTGGCGGACGAGCCCTTCGTCAACGAGTCGCTCCATCTGCCGCCATGTGGCCATGAACTCCTCGTGGACGTATGGCCGGGCGTGGGCGCTGCGGGACATCACGTCGACACCGGGCGCGTGGTGATTGGGGAACGGCCAGTGGACCAGGTAAGCGTCGAGGTAGTCAAGGCGCAGGTCGGTGAGGGACTTCTGGCAGGCAGGTCTGACGTCTTCGGGTGCGTGGCTGTCGTTCCACAACTTGGACGTGAGCCAGAGCTGCTCGCGCGGGAACCCCTCCAGCACTTGGCCGATCTCAGCTTCGTTGTCGTAGACGGAGGCGCAGTCGAAGTGCCGGTAGCCCACCTCCAGGGCACCTGCTACCGCGGTCGCGACCTCCGCGGCGGAGTAGCGGTCCGAACCGAACGTCCCCAACCCGATCGCCGGCATGAGCGCGCCGCCCTCGAGCTTTCGCACCGGCACTCTTCCAGTGTCCACAGCCATGTCTGCTCCTTGCTACTCGGCTCGGCACCCGGGTACGCGTGCGGCGCCCTCAGGCTTGGGACCGGACACCGCCAGCCTCCCGGGACCGGACGAATTCTCGCGGCCTAGGCGGACCCCACCATGAAGTCCGTCAGCTCTCTGAGCGAAGTCTCCTTCGGGTCAATGGCCGCTACGACCCTGCCTGCCCTCATGACCAACAGATGGTCGGCAAGCTCCAGCATTTGCGGCAAGTTGTGGCCCACCACAACCACGGTTTCACCGTGGTCCGCCGTGTCCCGGATGATCCGCAAGAAAGCAGCAGTCTCGCGCGGGCCGAGGGCGGCTGTTGGCTCGTCGAGGAGCACTACTCGTGCCCCGAAGTAGATAGCCCTAGCAAGCGCGACAGCCTGGCGTTGCCCCCCACTTAGCTGCTTTACGCCGACCCTGGACGGAGGCATGCTTATCCTCAACAGCTTCAGTGCGTCGTCCGCGCTCTTCCGCATCGCGCGCCGGTCGACCACGTTCACTCCCAAGATTCGCCGTT
>PMVZ01000350.1 GCA_003166375.1 Acidimicrobiaceae bacterium
CCGCTCAGGGGCCGGCGCGACCCTCCAACAGCTCCGCCCGGCCGCCTTGGCCGCGCACTGCGCCGCGTCGGCGCTGTCGAGCAGGGCGGCCGAGGTCGTCCGCGGCGGGAAGTGAAGCACGATGCCGATACTCGCCCCGACTTTCAACGCCGGAGCGTCACCGATCGAGATCGGTTCCGCCAGGCGCTCGACTACCCGGGCGGCGATGGCGATGACCTGAGGCTCGGTGACATCGCTGGCACAAAGGATGGCGAACTCGTCTCCTCCGATGCGGGCCAACTCGTCGGTCGGGCGCACCACTGACGACAGCCGGCGGGCGATCACGCGCAGCGCCGAATCTCCCGCAAGGCGACCCAGCCGGTCGTTCACGTCCTTGAAACCATCGATGTCGATGTACAGAACGGCCGGCTGGTCACCGGCCTCGACCCGTGAGTCGAGTGCCTGGAAGTAACTCCTGCGATTGCCCAGACCGGTCAACAGGTCCTGAGAAGCCTCCTCCAGCGACCGTTCCCCCACAACGCTGTGCGACATCATGAGCGACGCGAGGATCTGCGCCCGGTCCACGGCCGTGCGCTCCGAGGTCCCAAGTGGCCCGAGCTCGCGGCTCCACACGACCAGGCAAGCCGATGGTGTGCTCTCGCCCCGAGTCAGGACCGGGAAACAGGAAACGGAACGGAACCCTTTGGCGGCAGCTCGAGTGGACTCGGGCAAGTCCGCGAGCTCGGTGTACAAGATGGCGGAGTCCCGGCCCATCGCCTGGTCCCAAGGCCCGGGAGCGGGCGGCGCAGGAACCGCCGGTTGCGGCGGGAAGCAGCTGATGTTCCGACCGTCGGGCGAGGCGACGACGAAGAAAGACTCCCCGAGCACCGGCGGGAGCGCCAGGGCACCGGCAAGAGCCGACAGATTGTCCTCCAGAGCGACCCCGGCCTGGGCCGAGGCGAGAACTTGATCGAAGTGGTCGTACGCACTCTCGAGCAGCAGCAGCACGACGAAGCCGGCGAGGGCGGGATCAGCCAAGCGGTTGAGTGCCCAGGCCTCGGCAAGCCGCGGCCTTCCGTCGGTGTGAAGGTACGGCAGACGCACTGGTCCGGTCAGCTGCTCGGGCGACTTTGCTGCGGACGCCGCCAGCAGCCATATCAGAAGGGGCCGGTCCTTCGGCGCGAGATGGCTGCTCAGCTCCGAGCCGACGAGGACGTCCACTGGTTGGCCACCGAGGTGCTCGACCTGACCGGACGCGAAGCGCACGATGCCCCGAGCGTCAAGAAGCACCAGCACGCCTGGGATCGATGCGAGAAGATGCGCGTGAATTCCGAGAACGTCCGGTCCTGACTCGATCGGCGCGCTCACAACTGCAATCTAACTGCCGAGAAGGTCACCAGCTACAGAGTAGACAAGGTCCGATTGGCACACGCGGACTACGGCAACGGCGCCCGGGAATGCTGCGCCCCGCCGGCCCGAACAGGACCGGCGGGGCTGTTCGCGAGCAGGTCAAGCCTGGCGGACCGCTTCAGCCTCGATCTCGAGCTTGACCTTCGGGGAGACGACGAAGCCACCGGTCTCAAGGGCGGCATTGAAGCTCACTCCGAAGTCGTTGCGGTCGATCTCACCGGAGGCGGTGAACCCGAGGCGCTGATTGCCCCAGGGGTCCTGGATGACGCCCTCGAACTCGACGTCGAGGACTACCGGGCGCGTCACGCCGCGAACGGTCAGGCCGCCGTACACCTTCCAATCGCCGCGGGGGTTCAGTTCCACCTTCGTGCTGCGGAAGCTGAGCGTCGGGAACTCTTCGACGCTGAGGAAGTCGTTGTTCCGGACATGGTTGTCACGGTTCTCGTCGCTGGTGTTGACGCTCGCCGCCTGGATGGTTACCTCGACCGATGACGCCGACGGGTCGTCGGCCACGACGATGGTGCCCTCGAAGTCGGTGAAGCGGCCGCGAACCTTGGAGACCATGAGGTGCCGGGCGACAAAACCCACCTCGGTGTGCGACCTGTCGAGCGCGAACGTGCCGGTAGTGGGCAGCGTGACGCCGTTGACATCCCTGGTGCTGGCGGGGGTGATCATATCGGTCATGTTGAGGCTCCTTCTGCTGAGGGGTTGCAATTCATTTGCTTGCGCAACTAAGTACACTAGTACAACTAATTGTTTGCGCAACTATTCCCCGGGCTCCCGTTATGCTGTCGGCGTGGAACCAGCTGGCACACCCGCACGTGCGGGCGAAGTCGACCGGATCACGCTCGTCGGGCTCGTCTTCGAGACGGCTTCAGGGCTGCATCGAGCGGTCGGCCCGCCACTCGAGCGCCAGTGCGAACTTGCTGGTCAGGACTTCGAGATCCTGATCCGACTGGCCCGCACGCCAGGCGGGCGACTGCGGATGAGCGACCTCGCCGCCCAAACGGACCTGACCCCGAGCGGTCTCACCCGGGCGGTCGACCGCCTTTCCGAAGCCGGCCTCGTGAGCCGCCAGGCATGTCCCGAGGATCGTCGGGGCGCGTTCGCCGCCCTGACCGACGCCGGCGAGGCGCGAGTGCGCCAAGCGCTCGACGTCCACCGTGCGCAGCTCACCCAGCTCCTCGACGGGCTCCTCGACCCGGACGAAGAGCTCGCCCTTGTGGCGACGCTGCGAAAGCTCCGCGACCGGGTCAACCCCGAGGCCTCAGTTGTCACTGCCTAAGGTGCAACCTCGGAGGCAAGGACAGAAGTGACCGGACGAGACAGTTTCGGCGCCGAGGGCACCTTGCAGGTCGGTGACCGGCGCTACCACATCCATCGCCTGTCGGCACTCGAGGGCGTCGCCGATCTCGGCCGGGTCCCTTATTCGATCAAGCTCCTTCTCGAGAACCTGCTGCGCCATGAAGACGGCGTGAACGTGAAGGCCGAAGACGTTGAGGCCTTGGCGCGTCGTGAGATCGGTGGAGCTGCCCGGGAGATCGCGTACTCGCCGGCGCGCATCCTCCTCCAGGACTTCACCGGCGTGCCGTGCATCGTGGACCTCGCAGCCATGCGGGACGCCATCGAGGCGCTCGGCGGCAACGCGAGCCGGATCAACCCACTCGTGCCCGTCGACCTCGTGATCGACCACTCCCTCGTCGTCGACGCCTACGCACGCCGCGACGCCCTCCAGGTGAACACCAGCCTCGAGTACGAACGCAACGCCGAGCGTTACCGGTTCCTGCGCTGGGGTCAGCAGGCTTTCTCGAACTTGCGCGTCGTGCCGCCCGGCGCCGGCATCTGCCACCAGCTCAACCTCGAGTACCTGAGCAGTGTCGTGTTCACCGACGCCGCGGGTGCCGCCTATCCCGACACGGTCGTCGGCACCGACTCGCACACCCCGATGGTGAACGGCCTCGGTGTGCTCGCCTGGGGTGTCGGGGGCATCGAAGCGGAAGCTGCCATGCTCGGCCAGCCGATCTCCATGCTCGTGCCGCCGGTGGTGGGTCTGCGCCTGACCGGCGAGCTCCCGGAAGGCACCACGGCGACCGACCTCGTCCTCACGGTTGCCGAGCTGCTCCGGAGCCGCAACGTCGTCGGCAAGTTCGTCGAGTGCTACGGCCCGGGCGTGGCGAAGGTGCCGCTCGAGAACCGGGCGACCATAGGCAACATGTCGCCGGAGTACGGCTCAACGGCCACGATCTTCCCCATCGACTCCGAGACCTTGCGCTACCTGAGGCTGACCGGCCGCCCCGAGGAACGCTGCAGGCTCGTGGAGGCCTACGCCAAGCAACAGGGGCTGTGGCACGACGAGACGGCCGAACCCGCCTATTCCGAACGGATCGAGTTCGACCTCTCGTCCATCGAGCCAAGCCTCGCCGGCCCGTCGCGCCCCCAGGACCGCGTCCCGCTGCGTCGGTCCAAGGCGATGTTCGCCGAGGCCCTCCCACGCTCGCTTCCCGAGCCGGTTGCTGTCGCTGAGGGCCCCGACGGGCTTGCCGGCGCCGCCCGGGCACGCGTGCGCCTGGCCGACGGGACTGAGTTCGATCTCGAGCACGGCCATGTCGTGATCGCCGCGATCACCAGTTGCACCAATACCTCGAACCCGCAGGTGATGATCGCTGCCGGCCTCGTGGCGAAAAAGGCCATCGAGCTCGGCCTCAGTTCCAGGCCCTGGGTGAAGACGAGCCTCGCGCCGGGCTCGCGGGTCGTCATGGACTACCTCGAGCGGGCCGGTCTGGTCCCTTGTCTCGAGAAGCTCGGCTTCGATCTCGTGGGCTTCGGCTGCACGACCTGCATAGGCAACTCGGGCCCGCTTCTCGGGGAGATCTCCCAGGCCATCAACGCCCATGGCCTGGCATGCGCGGCTGTGCTGTCCGGCAATCGCAATTTCGAGGGCAGGATCCATCCCGACGTCCGGATGAACTACCTCGCGTCCCCGCCCCTCGTGGTCGCGTATGCGCTCGCCGGCACCATGAACATCGACCTCGCGACCGAGGCCCTCGGCGTCTCGGACGATGGCCGCCCAGTGCTGCTGGCGGACATCTGGCCCTCGTCCGAGGAGGTCGCTCGCGTGATGGAGCAAGCCGTGAGCGCCGAGATGTTCCGCCATCAGTACGCGGACGCCACAACCGGTGACGACAACTGGCGAGCTCTGGAGGTCCCGACAGGACAGCGCTACGCGTGGGATGGGCAGTCGAGTTACGTGCAAAGGCCACCGTTTCTCGAGGGAATGCAGGCCGAGCCGGAGCCGCCCACAGACATCACCTGCGCCAGGGTGCTGGCTCTCCTCGGAGACAGCGTCACGACCGACCACATCTCGCCCGCGGGATCGATCAGGCCGTCGAGCCCGGCCGGCCTCTGGCTGCAGAGCCACGGCGTCGCCGTAGCCGAGTTCAACTCGTACGGGGCCAGGCGTGGCAACCACGAGGTCATGATTCGCGGGACCTTCGCCAACCCCCGCATCCGCAACCGCCTCGTGCCCGGGACCGAGGGCGGGGTGACTGTGCACCTGCCCGACGGCGATCAGACGACGATCTTCGAAGCGGCCGTCCGCTACCGGTCCGAGGGTGTGCCCCTTGTCGTGATCGCCGGCAAGGAGTACGGCTCCGGCTCGTCACGTGACTGGGCGGCAAAGGGCCCGGCGTTGTTGGGTGTGCGCGCGGTGATCGCCGAGAGCTTCGAGCGGATCCACCGGTCGAACCTGATCGGCATGGGCGTGCTCCCCTTGCAGTTCGCACCAGGCGAGAACGCGGAGTCGCTCGGGCTCACGGGCCGTGAGTCGGTCGACTTGAGGGGACTTTCCGGCGCGTCCCTCGGCGAGCTGGTCGGACGCGCGCTCACCGTCGCAGCCGACGACCGCTCCTTCAAGGTCGTGCTTCGGGTCGACACGCCCGGCGAGGCTTCGTACCTGTGGCACGGCGGCATCCTGCCGTTCGTCGTGAGGACGCTCGCGGGAGTCTGACCCCGGTTCTCAGCCGACAGTCTTCAGCCGACCGAGTCCTATGACACGCATGATCGTCTCGAGCTCGCTCGTCACACTGGTCAGCTTGTCGGTGAACAAAAGGACACCGAACACGCCCATCACGACGACGGACACGATCGTGATGAACCGGGAATGACGGCGGACGAACGAGAGCGCCCCCGACAACCGGCCGAGAGCCAAGCCGACGACGAGAAACGGGATCCCGAGCCCCAGCGAGTACACCGCCAGCAACGCCGCCCCTTGGCCGGCAGAACCCGAGCTCGCCGCAACTGCGCTCACCGAGGCGAGGATCGGTCCGAGGCAGGGTTGCCAGCCGAACCCGAACGCAGCACCTGCGACGGGCGCCGCGAACGGCCCGTAGCGCTCGAGCTTCGGGTGGAACCTGACTTCCCGGTACCAACCTGGTCGCTTCAGCACGAGCGATCCCGCGAGGAACAGCGCCATCGCCACTACGAGCGCCCCCGAGATCCTCAACAGGAGCTCCTTGTTGCGGAAGACCGCGCTCCCGATCGTCGTGGCCGTGATGCCCAAGAGCACGAACACGACGGTGAACCCGACCACGAACAACGCCGTGTCACGGGCGATCCGCAGAAGATGGTGGCGCGATCCCTGCACCGCATCAGTGAGGTCAAGTCCGGTGACAACGGAGAGATAGCCCGGGACAATTGGCAGCACACAAGGTGACACGAAGGAGGCGACGCCGCCGCCGAACGCCGCGAGATAGCTCACCGTATTGGTCATCCCGGCCTTGAAGTCTGCCCGAAAAGGCACCGCTCTCGGGCAGCTCGGGCGAGGGTCCTTGCTTCGCGAGGCTGGAATTGGCATTGTCGGGTGAGATGACGCTGACCGATCGGGAACGCAACGTGCTCGATGTAGAACGCGACTGGTGGTTGTCATCCCCTTCAAAACGCCAGGCGATCCGAGAACGGCTGGGACTTTCCCCGGGCGCGTACTACGGCGTGCTGAGGCGACTGGCCGACTCACCCGAGGCTTTCGCCTATGACCCGCTCGTGGTCCACCGGGTGAAGCGTCGTCTTGTTCGCCGCCGCCGTGACCGTTTCGAGGGCGGTCCCAGGCTCGAACGCCGGCCGCGTTGAGAGCACCGGCGCCCGTGAGGCTCGCAGGCTGACGACCACCGAGTCTTCCGCTCTCGAGCTTCTCGCCGAAGTCCCGGAACGCGCGGGGCTCTGCTGTGACTTCGACGGGACGATCGCCCCGATGGTCCTCGATCCACAGGCCGCCCGGGCGTTGCCCGGTGCGCTCGCAGCTCTACACGATATTGCTCGCGAGCTGGCTGTCGTCGCCGCCATCTCGGGGCGACCCGCGGCGTTCCTCGCCGATCGCCTCGAGCTCGAGAGCTATCGGTCCCTGCTTCGGGCCATCGGCCTTCACGGGCTCGAGGAGAGCTTCTCGGACGGGACTGTCCGGCTGCGCGCGGGGGTCTCGGCTTGGCGCCCGGTGATCGAGGCCGTCTCTGATCAGCTCCGCGCCACCTTGCCGAGTGGGGTCGAGGTCGAGGACAAGGCCTACGGGGTCACGGCCCACTGGCGTTCGATCATCGCCTCGGACACCGAGCTCGAGTCGATTGCGGCACAGGTGACAGAGGTCGTGCGAGCTGTCGCGGCCGAGCACGGCCTCGTGCCGCGGCCAGGCAAGGCCATGGTGGAGCTGGCATTGCCTCTCGGGATCGACAAGGGAACGGTCGTGACCGAGCTGTGCGGCGGGCTGGAGAGGGCTGCATTCCTCGGCGACGATGCCGGGGACCTGTTCGCGTTCAGAGCGCTCGACGAGCTCAAGGTGGCGCCCGGGCTCCTTACGCTGAAGGTCGCGGTTGGCGGAGCCGAGGTGCCCCAAGAGCTGGTCGAGGCGGCCGACCTGGTCCTCGATGGTCCGCGCGCCGCGGTCGGTTTCCTTGTCGCATTGGCCGCGCGGCTTCACCTGTCCTAGAGGCGCTACTGGCCCCAGGCGTGCGGATCTCGTTCGCCGGGAACCTGGGCCGCCTCGCGAACCTCGGCCAGCCAATGCACCGGGGTGCGCGATCGTGCCCGGCGCCGTAGCTCCGCGGCCCGAACCCGGCGTTCCGCACCAGTCATGGACAGCCCGCCCGCCATCGCAGCCGCCGTCCCGGTCACGTCGAAGGGATTGACGCCGACTGCCACGTCTGCAAGCTCTTCGTACGCGCCCGCCTCTCGTGAAAGCACGAGCACGCCATCACGTTCGTTGACCGCCGGGCCTTCCATGGCGACGAGGTTGAGCCCGTCCCGGATGGGGTTGACGAGCAACAGGTCGTAGCGTCGCAAGGCGGCCACTGTCGACACGAACTCATCCTCGAGGTCGAGGATCACCGGCGTGTAGCCGGGCGCGCCCCAGCGTTCGTTCACCCGGGCCACGACGTGCTCCACCTCGGTCCGGTAGGCGAGGTACTCCGGCAGGGACTCGCGTGACGAGTACACCCGAGCGAGGAAGACCAGGCGCCCCCGCCATTGCGGCGCGTCCTCGAGCAGCTCGTCGAACGCGATGAAGCCGCGTATCAGGTTCTTCGAAAGCTCGACGCGGTCGCTGCGCACCAAGAGCGTGCGACCGTCGAGCTCGTCCTCGAGGTGCTCGAGACGTGATCGGCAGGCTTCGGTGGCAGCCACCTCGTCGAGCCTCGCCGGATCTGCGCCGAGGGGGGCGACAAACGTCGCGGGCGCCTCGACACCGGTGGCTGACGCGCACCGCACGAAGGCGTCTCGCCACCGCTCCGTGTGAAACCCACAAGCGCCGAAACGGGACATGGACTCCATCAGCTCGAGGCGGGGCCCGTCCGGCAGCATCGCGAGGTCCTCCGGGGGGCAGAACGAGGTGTGGGAGAAGAACGCGGTCGCCAGATCGGGCCTTCGCTTTGCGAGATACCTACCGACGAGCGCCAGGTGATAGTCGTTCACGACTACCGTCGCCCCGGTCGCGGCCTCCTCTGCGATCGTGTCCGCAAAGGCCTCGTTGAACTGGCAGTACCCCTCCCACGCCTCGTGCCAGACCCGGTCGAAACGAGGGCGGCGCGCGTGGTCGAACAAGCCGTGGTACAAGAACCACAGCGTGCCGTTGGCGATCACGTCGGAGGCTGCTCGCCCGATCTCGGCCGTGACGGCGACCATCCGCAGCTTCAACGAGTCCTGCCCGGTCGCCACGGCGCCACCCGAAGCTTGGAGCCGATCTGCTTGCGTGAGGGCCGAGGCGACCCAGAGCGCTCCGGCACCGGAGGTCGTCGTCTCCTCGGCGAGCGCGCCGCTCAGGCTCGGTGCCATGCCGCCGGCTGCCGGTCGAAGCTCGACGTCTCCCCCGGCGCCGCTCACGAACGTGAAAGGACCCCTGTTCGACACCACGACGAGGCCGAACCCGGTCACGCGACCCGTACCCGTGCGCGACGGGAGGCGACGTTTCGACAACGACACGAGCTCACTTTGTCCTTCTTCATCGCCTGTTATTCGGCGACACGAAAGTCCCCGTGGTGGTAGAAGCAATTCTCGTCGTGACGTCGGATACGGTAGCCATCATCGGTCGCCAGGTTAGGGCCTGTGACGCCTGCGACTTCACCTCATGAGCGATCGGCAACGTGAGTCCGCGATCTTTGACGTGCGGCGGCCTGTCGTCCACACTTGTGGCCAATCATCCAGAGCGGCCGAGGGATCGGGCCTTACGAAAGCCGCGACAACCAGTACGCGCCTATTGGGCCGTGCCAGGTGCCAATGCCCGCACGATGAGGAGGATCTCTTGGGTCATGTCGTCGGGCTTCGCTGTCGGGAGTGCGCGCACATGTACGCGGCCGAGGCGATACACGTGTGCGAATTCTGTTTCGGGCCGCTCGAGGTCGCGTACGACCACGATGCGCAGCGGAGAGCAGTCACGCGCGAAACGATCGCGGCCGGGCCGCCCAACATGTGGCGCTACGCGGACCTCCTTCCTGTCTCGTCAGAATCGCCGGTCGACCTCGGGACCGGGTTGACGCCACTGACCCTCGCCGGCCGCCTCGCCGCCGAGATCGGCCTCGGCGAGGTCTGGGTGAAGGACGACACTCGCAACCCGACGGGCTCGTTCAAGGACCGAGTTGTCGGCGTGGCGCTCACGAAGGCCCGCGAGCTCGGGTTCAACGTTGTCGCGTGCGCCTCGACCGGCAATCTGGCGAATTCGGTCGCCGCCCACGCCGCCCGGGCCGGCATGGAGTCGTTCGTGTTCGTGCCGCACGATCTCGAGGCCGTGAAGCTCATCACGACCGCGGTCTTCGGTGGGCACCTTGTCGCGGTCGACGGCAGCTACGACGACGTGAACCGCCTCTGCGCGGAGCTGGCCAGCGAGTTCGCGACCTGGGCCTTCGTGAACGTCAACATCCGGCCTTACTACGCCGAAGGTTCGAAGACGCTGGCCTTCGAGGTCGCGGAGCAGCTCGGTTGGCAGCTCCCCGACCACGTCGTTGTCCCGATCGCGTCCGGAAGCCAGCTCACCCAGATCGACAAGGGGTTCCGTGAGCTCACCGAGCTGGGCCTCGTCGACGGTGACCACGAGGTCCGGATCTCCGGCGCGCAGGCCCAGGGTTGCTCGCCCGTAGCGACCGCGTTCGCGGACGGAGCCGACCATGTGCGGCCTGTCAAGCCCGCGACGATCGCGAAGTCGCTTGCGATCGGCAACCCGGCGGACGGGTGGTATGCCCTCGAGGCGGTTCGTCACAGCGGGGGTGCCATCGCGGCAGTCACCGACGAGGAGATCATCGAAGGGATCCGTTTGCTGGCCCGGACCGAGGGGATCTTCGCCGAAACCGCGGGGGGCGTCACCGTGGCGACGCTCGTCAAGCTGGCCGACGCCGGTATTGTCCGACCCGATGAGCGCGTCGTCATCTACATCACGGGCAACGGTCTCAAGACAGTCGAGGCACTCGCCGGGGCAGTCGGGCCGTCGGCGACAATTCCCCCGACGCTCGAAGCCGTCGCCGAGTTGCTCGATCGTGACGGGATGCTGAGGGCGGCAAGGCGATGACCGTCACTGTTCGCGTCCCGACCCAGCTCCGGCCCTTGACCGGAGGCGCAGGTGAGCTCGAAGTGGAAGCCCTGACCGTGCGCGAAGCGATTGACGTGCTCGAACGCGACCATCCGGGGATGAGGGCGCGCTTGCTGGACGATCAGGGCACTTTGCGGCGCTTCGTGAACTTGTTCGTCGCGGACGAAGACGTTCGCTTCCTCCAAGGACTCGACACGGGCCTTCCGGCCGACACCACGTTGTCGATCATCCCGGCGGTCGCAGGCGGCTGAGCCCGCCAGGCACGGGCGCCTGCCACCTCCCGCTGGACAGGGCCTTGACCTGGGAGCTCTGGGGCGCAGTTGCGTGACGGCGTCTGGCGTGGTTTGCTATTAGCACTCGCACCATGAGAGTGCTAACGGTTACGGATCCGTGCAGCCAAGGAGGACATCCCCAAAATGCCGAAGTTGATCGCCTTCGACGAGCAGGCCCGCCGGGCCCTCGAGAGTGGCATGAACCAGCTCGTAGACGCCGTGAAGGTCACGCTTGGCCCGAAGGGCCGCAACGTCGTGCTGGAGAAGAAGTGGGGCGCTCCGACGATCACGAACGACGGCGTCTCCATCGCAAAGGAGATCGAGCTCGAAGACCCGTGGGAGAAGGTCGGAGCCGACCTCGTCAAGGAAGTGGCGAAGAAGACCGACGACGTCGCAGGGGACGGAACGACGACCGCAACCGTGCTTGCCGGCGCCATGGTCCGTGAGGGCCTGCGCAACGTCGCGGCCGGCGCGAACCCGATGTCGCTGAAGCGTGGCATCGAGGTTGGTGTCGAGACGGCCGTCGCCCGGTTGAAGCAGCTCTCCAAGGAGATCGACGCGAAGGACCAGATCGCTCAGGTGGCGTCCATCTCCTCCGCCGACGACGAGATCGGCGCCATGATCGCCGAGGCCATCGACAAGGTCGGCAAGGACGGCGTGATCACCGTCGAGGAGTCGCAGACCTTCGGTATGGAGATGGAGCTGGTCGAAGGCATGCGCTTCGACAAGGGCTACATCTCGCCGTACTTCGTCACCGATCCAGACCGCATGGAGGCCGTCCTCGAGGACCCGTACATCCTGCTCGTAGGATCGAAGATCTCAGCCGTCCGCGATCTGCTCCCGGTGCTCGAGAAGGTCATGCAGACCGGCAAGCCGCTGATGATCGTGGCCGAGGACGTCGAGGGCGAGGCGCTTGCGACACTTGTCGTGAACAAGATCCGCGGCACGTTCCGCAGCACCGCCGTCAAGGCTCCGGGCTTTGGAGAGCGCCGCAAGGCGATGCTCCAGGACATTGCGATCCTGACCGGCGGCCAGGTCATCACCGAAGAGGTCGGGCTGAAGCTCGAGAACGTCGCTTTGGACCTGCTCGGCCGGGCCCGCAAGATCGTCGTCACCAAGGACGAGACGACCGTGGTAGAGGGTGCCGGTGACGACGCCGACATCAAGGGCCGGATCAACCAGATCAAGACCGAGATCGAGAACACCGACTCGGACTACGACCGGGAGAAGCTGCAGGAGCGCTTGGCGAAGCTCTCCGGCGGAGTCGCGGTCATCAAGGTCGGGGCTGCAACAGAGGTAGAGCTCAAGGAGAAGAAGCACCGCATCGAGGACGCCGTGTCCACCACCAAAGCGGCCATCGAAGAGGGCGTCGTCCCCGGTGGGGGCGTAGCGCTGCTCCGCTCGCAGCAGGCCATCCTGGACGCAGCCGAGAAGCTGGATGACGACGAGGCGACAGGCGCCAGGATCGTGGCCCGCTCGGTCGAGGAGCCGCTGAAGCAGATCGCCGTCAATGCAGGGCTCGAAGGCGGCGTCGTGGTCGAGAAGGTCAAGGGCCTGAAGGGTGCCCACGGCCTGAACGCACAGACCGGCGTCTATGAGGACCTGTTCAAGGCTGGCGTGATCGACGCCGCCAAGGTGACCCGGTCCGCACTGCAGAACGCAGCCTCGATCGCGGCCCTGTTCCTCACGACCGAGGCGGTCGTCGTGGACAAGCCCGAGGAGAAGGCTCCAGCCATGCCTCCGGGCGGTGGGATGGAGGACTACTGATCCCAGGACCAAGGGGTCATTGAACGCAATGCACCAGGGACGCCGCAAGGCGTCCCTGGTGGCGCGTTCGGGGCAGGATCGGGTTCTCCGTAGACTCCAGGCCGTGACCTCCGAGCCCCGAATGCCTGACGACTCACCGGTCAGCCCGAGGACCGGGTGGGGTGTGCTGCACCTGTTCTGCAAGCCGACGCCGCGTGCCGAGGTCCGCTCACTTCTCGGTGCGATCGACACCGCACGAAAGGGCGGCTGCCAGGTCGTGACCGCAGCAATGCTGGGACACAAGGCCGATGTCTGCGTTCTCACCCTCGGCCCGGATCTGAGGCAGCTCCGGCGCCTGCAAACCGAGCTGCAGACCGGCGGCCTGGACGTGGTCGACTCCTACGTCTCACTGACCGAGGTGTCCGAGTACGCCGCCGGCGTGCCCGAGGAGATGAGACAAGCTCGGCTGTACCCGAGGCTCCCACCAGATGGCATGGCGGCCATGTGCTTCTATCCGATGTCCAAGCGCCGCGCCCCGGGTGCCGAGAACTGGTATGCACTGAGCTTCGACGACCGGATGGAGCTCATGCGAGGGCACGGGGCCGTAGGCCGGGACTTCCGTGGCCGGGTGCTTCAGCTCGTGACGGGCTCCGCGGGGCTGGATGACTGGGAGTGGGGAGTCACCCTGTTCGGTGTTCACCCCGACGACCTGAAAGATTGCGTGTACTCCATGCGCTTCGACGAGGCCTCGACACGCTATGGCGACTTCGGCCCCTTCTACACCGGTATGGTCGCAGAGCCGGCGGAAGTTCTAAGTGGCGTCGGCATACGCTGAAACGGTGACCGGGGACGATCCCGCTGAGCTGACCGGGGACGCTCTAGTGCGCCTGCAGGCCGTCGTGGCCCGCCTCGGGCGAGTCGTCGTGGCTTTCTCCGGCGGCGCGGACTCCGCCCTGGTTGCGGCTGTCGCGACGAAGCTCCTCGGCGCGGAACACGTGCTCTGCGCGACCGCCGTCTCCCCCTCGCTCGCACCCGAGGACCTGGCGCACTGCGCTGGGATCGCAGACGAGTGGGGTTTACGCTGGGCAGCCGTCACGACGCACGAGCTCGACGACCCCGCCTATGTGCGCAATGATCTCGATCGTTGCTACCACTGCAAACGAGAGCTCATGGACGTCCTGATGCCTCTAGCCGAGTCCGAGCGGGCAACAGTTGTGCTTGGTGTCAACCTTGACGATCTCCGCGACCACCGGCCCGGCCAGCAGGCGGCCGCCGAGCGCGGTGCCGTCTTCCCTCTCGTCCAGGCAGGGCTGGACAAAGCAACGGTCCGCAAGGTGTCGCAGGGGCTCGGGCTGAGTACCTGGGACCGCCCAGCGGCGGCGTGCCTGGCATCGAGGGTGCCGCACGGCACACCGGTCAGTCTGGGGATCCTCGACCAAGTGGCGGCGGCGGAATCGTCCTTGCGACGGCTCGGCTTCGATGCCCTGCGGGTCCGCCACTACGGCGATCTCGCTCGGATCGAGCTCCCGCTGGAGGACCTGGGTCGTGCGATCGACATGCGTGACAAGATCGTCACAGCGATCCGGGGCGCCGGGTACCGCTACGTCACCGTTGATCTCGAAGGCCTGCGTTCGGGCAATCTCTCCCGTGCGGCGGCAGCTTCGCCCGACGTCCGCCGATGAACACGCGAGTCCGGCTCACCTTCCCCGAGGAGCTGGTTCGCGAGCCGGTGGTGGCCCAGCTCGTCCGTCGCTTCGACGTGGAGCCGAACATCCGCCGAGCGAGTGTGGAGGCTCACCAGGGCTGGATCATCTGCGAGCTCGCCGGCGCTCCGGCGGCGATCGAAGGTGCGGTGGCATGGCTCGAGGCGATCGGCGTCAGCGTCGACCGCCTGGGCGACGTCCTGGAGGGCTGATCAGCCAGGGCAGCGGCAGCTTCGCAGTCCCCGGCGACGCCAGGTACCCCCGGCTCCCGTTCAGCGCCTGGTCGTCGGTGGGTCGTCGTTGCCCCGAGCACGAACCTGCCAGCCGCTGGTCGCTATCTGGCGAGGCTCGTAGAACACACAGCCCTCCGGGCAGGCAAAGGGAACCATCTCGGCGGCGCCGAGCCGGCAGCGCTCGGTGCGCTCACCCGAGCGCACGGTACGCATGACATAGTGCCGGCAGTCCTGCTTGACGCTCACGTGGCCATGATCGCGCACAGGCGGTCGCGGTGTTCCCTGGCCCGGGCGGGCATTAGGGTCGGGCGCGTGGGTGACGTGCCGGCGTCGACTCGGGACCTCGTTCGGTGGGGAGAAACGCTCGCCGCCATTGCCAGGACCGGCCTCGCGTTCACCAAGAACCTCTACGAGCAGGAACGCTACGAAGAGATCCTCAAAGTCGCCGGCGACATCCGCGCCGCTGCTGCTTCGGCGCTGGCCCACGACGGCCAGCCAGTGGCGAAAAGTGGGGCGGACGACCTCGTCCTCGAGTGGATGCAGGATGTGCGCCAGGGCGTAGCCGGTTACGTGACGCCGAAAGTCGCCGTCGGGGCAATCGTCGGCAACGACAAGGATCAGATCCTGCTCGTGCAGCGGGCGGACTCGGGAGCCTGGCTCTACCCGACCGGTTGGGCCGACGTGGGCTACTCGGCTGCCGAGGTCGCCGTGAAGGAAGTCCTCGAAGAGACGGGGATCGACGTCGAGCCAGTGCGCCTGGTCATGGTCCTGGACGGTCTTCGGCTCGGTTTCACCCAGGTGCCCCTCTACTCGCTCGTCTTCCACCTCCGACCTGTGGGCGGTGCGCTGCAGGCACACCCGCTCGAGTGTGCCGCCGTCGGATGGTTCGGCGAGGACTCTCTCCCCGTCCCGCTGGCCAATGCCGGTGCGTGGAGCGCGCACGCGTTCGCCGTCATACGGGGTGACTCGGTCGAGGTTCTCTTCGACTGGCCTCGCGGGCCGATTTGGCGACGAGAAGAACCGTAAGGCATCCCGGCTCACTCGAGCTTGAACTTCGAGCAGAGGAAGCGGCTCGATACACTCGGCCGCATGAAGGCCAACGGCATCGTTGTGGATCACGTCTCAGAGGTGACCGACGAACTCGTCGAGGTCATGGCACAGCTGCTCGCGCAACTGTCCTCGACCGCGGCGGCGCTCGGTCGCGCCGACCTCGAGGAGATCGTTGCCTCACCGTCCAGCATCTTCTTGGTCGCGCGCCTTGCTTCGCGCGACGACGCGATCGTCGGCATGACCACGCTCATCACCTACCGGATCCCATCCGGGCCGCACGCCGTCATCGAAGACGTCGTCGTCGACGAGTCTGCCCGGGGCCACGGTGTCGGCGCAGCATTGGTCTCAGAAGCCGTCCGGCTCGCCCGCGAGTGGGGTGCCCTTCACGTCAACTTGACGTCGCGATCGTCGAGGGAGGCCGCGAACCGTTTGTACACGAGGGCTGGTTTCGTGAAACGAGAGACGAACGTCTACCGGCTGAACTTGAGATGATCGACTTCGTCGCCTGATGTGACGGTTTGACCAGGCTCGTCGGCGCCGGCGGCTCTCTTGTCGGCCAACCCGCCCGCAACAGCAAGGGTGACAAGGCCGACCACTACGCCGGCAAAGCCCGCGATCCGCAGTCCCAGGTGGCCGGCGGAGGTCGGCAGATGCTCGTTGAACAGCACGGTCCCGACTGCGATGACGTAAGAGGTGGACGTGACGATGTTCACCGGTGACACGACCGACGCCGAGCAACGTTGCAGACCGGTTTGGAACAGCACGAGCCCCGTCGCCATGGTGACGGCGAGCACGTAAAGGTCGGGCGAAGTCACCAGGTGAGGGATCGAGCCGACGAGCCCCCAGCGTTGGACGAAAGTCGCCGCCGACTTGAGCCCGAGCCCGGCCACGCCGTAGAGAAGACCGGCGGCCACGCCGAACAATGGGCCTCGCAATTGCCTGATCCGGCTCCGCGACCTATGGGCCCGGTCCGCTACCAGGAAAACTGCGAGGCCGACCGCAGAAGTTGGGATTGCGGCAAGCAGGAGATAAGCCAGGCGCGCAGGGCCGCCGGCGTGGTCCACACGAGTGTCGATCGACAGACCGAGCAGGACCAGGGCGACCACGATGGTCGCCAGAGCGAACCACTCCACGGGCCGGAGGCGATCGTGAAGCACGAAATGCGACAACACGAGCAAGAGGACGATCCCGGAGGCGAAGATCGGCTGAGCCACCGAGATCGGAGCCAGGGACAAGGCGAGGCCCTGGCACAAGAGACCCCCCAGCAAACAGGCGCAACCCCACAACCACTGCGGCGAAGCACACAAGGTGCGCAGCATCGCCCAGAAGTGCCGGGCATGAATCTCGGGCAGCCGTTGGAGAGCGACCTTCTCGACGACCGTGCCGGTGCCGGTGAGCAACGCCGACATCACCGCGCTGGCGATCCCCGCTGAGGTGTGGGTGTCCAGGCTCACGTCGGCCATCGAGCAGAAGCGAGAAGAATGGACGAGAGGCTGGGAGTGCGGCATAACAAACGGTCGAGCGGACGAAACGGTCGGGGGACATCATGGTACGGGGCACCTGTGATGTCGATATCGACAAATCCGGCTGAGGCGAGGATCTCCTCGAGCGCGCGGCGGGTAAAGATCCGCAGATGCCCGACGATTTCGCGACCGGGTCGGCCGTAGATGGCTTGCAGGCTGACTTCGGTGAAGAGAGGCTGAACCCCGAACGCGAGAAGTACCCGGTTGTACCAAGCGGCCAGATTTGGCGTCGACAACAGCAACCTCCCGCCGGGAACCAGCACTCGTCCTGCTTCTGCGAGCGCAGCATCTGTATCCAGCAGGTGCTCGATCAGCTCGCTCATGATGACCACGTCCACGCTGCCGGAAGCCAGAGGCAGGCCGAAGCCGTCTATCGCTGCGCGAGCCACGGGGACGCCGCGCCGGCGGGCACGACCGAGCGCGGCGCACGACCAGTCGAGGCCGATAATAGTGACGTTCGCTCCTGGCGTCTGTTCGCAGCGGGATGTGGTGACAGCTGTGGCCATGCCGTCACCACATCCGACATCGACTGCCACGAGCGGTCGCGGCGACGATGATGCGATCTCGGCGAGCATCGCCGCCTGCATCTGGGTCCGCTCCAGTCCTGAGCTGAACGGAGTCGCCGGGTCCTCATAGAGTCGTTGCAGCGAACGCTCGGTCATCGCCACCGACCTACAGGGCGGTGGTTTTCGACAAGCTTGTCGTGGTCAGTGCCGCGGCGGCCACGCCGTATGCCGCCGGTCGCGTTTGCTCTGAGATCAACGGACTCCCCTAACGGAGGTCTGGGCCACCTGCGGGCTCTCGTCGCCCTCGAGGGGCGCGCTGCATGCTACTTGCCGGGCGCGGACAGATACCCTCGGGCGGCCTGCACCTCGCAACCGCCTTGCGCGGACAGCAGGCGGTCGGCCCGGGGTTGGCGCTCCCCGGCACTGCCATAGGATGTGGCGACGATGGCATGAGCGTCAACAGCAGGACCGGGCGCCAACGACGTCAGCCTGGCACGAGCCGAACGGAGGTGGAGGTCGTGGTAGAGAGCGTAACGATCACGGATAACCGCAACGGTCAGACGATCGAGATCCCAATCGTCGACGGCGGAATCGCGGCAGACCAGTGGAGCAAGCTCCTNNGTTTGGTTCTACGACCCTGCGTTCATGACCACGGCTGCAGCCGAAAGCGCGATCACTTTTGTGGACGGCGACAACGGAATCCTCGAGTACCGCGGCTATCCGATCGAGCAGTTGACAAAGCGATCGACCTACCTCGAGGTCGCGTATCTCTTGCTACATGGCGAGCTGCCGACCACAGACCAGGCCGACAAGTGGGTCCAGGAGATCACGTACCACACGTTCATCCACGAGAACATGCGCAAGAGGTTCCTCGAAGGCTTCCATTACGACGCCCACCCCATGGGGATCCTCGTCTCGGCGATCGCGGCGCTTTCGACGTACTACCCCGACGCGAAGAACATCTTCGATCCGGAGGTCCGCCACAAGCAGATCATCCGGCTGATTGCGAAGATGCCTACCCTCGCCGCAGCGGCGCACCGGTACAGCGTCGGCATGCCGTTCGTCTATCCCGATAATTCGCACGACTTCCCGTCGAATTTCTTGTCGATGGTGTTGAAGACGCCGGAATCCCGTTTCGAAGCGAACCCGGCGCTGGTACGGGCGATGGACGCTCTCTTCATCCTGCACGCGGACCATGAGCAGAATTGCTCGACAGCCGCGCTGCGCGTCGTCGCCTCGTCACAAGTCGACCCCTACTCGGCTTGTGCCGCTGCTTGCGCTGCCCTTTACGGCCCGCTCCACGGCGGTGCGAACGAGGCCGTCATCCGCATGCTCACCGAGATCGGGACCCTCGAGAACGTCCCGGGCTTCATCCGCTCCGTGAAAGAGGGGCACGGCCGCCTGCAAGGTTTCGGCCATCGCGTCTACAAGAACTACGACCCCAGGGCCAAGATCATACGAGACATCGCCTACGAAGTCTTCGAGGTAACAGGCAAGAACCCGCTCCTCGACATCGCGCTGGGGCTCGAAGAGGTCGCGCTCGCCGACGAGTACTTCGTTTCCCGCAAGCTGTACCCGAACGTCGACTTCTACTCAGGGCTCATCTACCAGGCCATGGGATTCCCGGTAGAGATGTTCCCGGTGCTGTTCGCGGTTCCGCGCGTCGCAGGGTGGGTGGCGCACTGGGTCGAGATGCTCGAGCACAACACAAAGATCGCGCGACCAAGGCAGCTCTATGTCGGACACCGGCGCCGCGACTACGTGCCGATGTCGTCCCGGTAGGCGAGAAAGCGGCTAAGACCGTTTACCAGCTTGTGCGGAGCGCTGGCGTGCGACTTCGAACATCGCAACGGCTCCGGCCGCCGACACGTTGAGCGAGTCGATGGAACCGTGCAAAGGGATCCGCGCGAGCACGTCGCATCGTTGACGCGACAGCGGTGCGAGGCCCCGTCCCTCGGCTCCGATCACGAGCGCGATCGGCCGGTCTCCGAGCGGGAGGTTGAACACCGGCTCAGACCCACGCTCATCGAGACCTACGGTCCAGACCCCGAGACGCTCCAACTCCTGAAGGGCCCCTGGCACACCGGGCACAACGGCGACGCTGACGTGCTCGACCGCACCCGCTGCGACCTTTGTGACCGTCGGGGTCACATGCGCGCTCCGATGGCGAGGCAACACGACCCCGGTCACACCCGCGCACTCGGCGCTACGCAAAAGAGCGCCCAGGTTCTGCGGATCGGTGACTCCATCGACCACGACGAGAAACGCCATCCTTTCCGCGCCAGTTCCCCGGGCCGCTTTCGCGTGGCTGGCACGCCTGACCGGCGTTCCGGGCTCGAGGTCGGCCGGCTCGGCGTCCTCCGGCTCGGCGTCGCCAGTTCCCCCGGGCTCGAACCGCAAGCCGACCAGGTCGGACAGGTCAGCTTCGGTCAAGGGCTCGGCAAAGGCAATCACGCCCTGCGGCGCTTCAGAGCCTTGCACCTGTTGAATCTGACGTTGGCTCACAAGCCTTACCGGGACGTGGTTCGTTCGGGCCAGAGACTGGATCTCCCGCAGAATCGCGGCCGGATCCGAACCCTCCATCATCCAGACCTCGTGAACTTCCCTCCGGTGTGCGGCAAGCAGCTCCCGGACGGCCTGGCGACCCTCGACCTGGTCACCGCCGAGCTCGCGTCGGACCTTTGCAGAACCACGCCCACCAGAAGGCTCGGACAGACGACCGCCGCGGCCGAATGGCTTGCTAGGACCGCCGGGGCTTCTCCTAACCGGCGACGGCCGCTGGTAGCCGCCAGTGGTGGGCGACCTGCGACTTGTGGCCGGACGCGAAGCGCTCGAAGACCCCGGAATTCTCCTGCTCGCGCCGGCGAACTCTCCCCGCTGACCACCGGGCGGTTCCGACCGCGGAGCCCGGGGGGCGCTCGGCCAGAGGTTGCGACCTGTCGTGGCGGCGCGACCGATCGAGCTCGGGAGGGGCCCAGACTCGGAGACGTCTTCGGGTTCGGTCTCTCGACGACTTCCGGGACCGTCCCGCCTCGAAGCAGCTGGGCTGTCACGTCGGGGCGCTGGCCGGTCCCATCCGCCGTTCGAATACCCGCGACCGCCTTCTTTGTGTGACGAGGACCTGAACGCTTGCGGCCTGCGACTTGGAGCCGCGCCCCTGTCAGCAACAGGCCCGGCACCCCGGTACCGAGAGCCGCCGGAATCGGCGTCCCTGCCGGCCGCAGACGAAGCGGGACGGCCGGCGCCCGAACCACTGCGGCCGGCACCACGGTACGAGCCGCCCGTACCCGAACCGCCGTAGCCGGTGCCTGAACCGCCGACGCCGCCACCGGGCCTGCCGCGACCTCCGNNGCCGCGACCTCCGGCGTAGCCGGTGCCTCGCGGCCCCGGAGCACCCCCGAGCCGGTCTTCAGAACCGCCCGAGCCCGGAAGACCTGCGCGTCCACCGCCTGCTCGCGCTCCGCCGGAGCGCGCCCCGGCTGGTTCCCGGCCTCCGGCGCGACCGGTACCCGCTCCGCGGCCGCCCGCGGCGCGGCCGCTAGGACTGCGGGACGCGCCGTCTCCTCTGCTGCTTTCTGGCATCACAAACCGATCTCCTCTAAAAGCGCGGTGGCGAGGCAGGCAATCCCCTCGACGCGCCCCAGGCTCCCGAGCCCTTCCGGTCGGGTCGCCTTCACGTGCACGGGGCCTGCTGCCGCCGCGCTGAGCCGTTCCATCATGATCTCACGCCCGTCACCGATCCGTGGTATCTCACAGATCACGGTGCAATCGGCGTTCGCAAGCCGCAACCCGGTGCTCATGATGAGCGCCGCCACTTGCGCCAGGATCGCCAGGCTGTCTGCTCCCGCCCAACGCTGGTCAGTGTCGGGAAAGTGGGCGCCAAGATCGCCGAGTCCTGCGGCGCCGAGCATGGCGTCCGCCACTGCGTGTGCCACGACGTCAGCATCACTGTGACCCTTCAGGCCCTGCTCCGCCTCGAAACGGACCCCGCCCAACACCAGCGGCATGTCACGCTCCGGCCCATTTGCAAAGGCGTGCTGATCAAAGCCGATCCCTACCCGTAGTTTGGTCACCGATTGCTCCACTTCTCCGCAGTTACGAGGTCGTCGGGGGATGTCAGCTTGAGGTTGCGGTACTCGCCTGGGACAACCACGACGCTCAAACCGAGAGCCTCGAGGAGACCGGCGTCGTCTGTCGCTTCCGGTGCGCCGGCGTGTGCGCGCCGCAGCGCCTCGGCACGAAACGCTTGCGGCGTCTGCACCGCCACCAGTTCGCTCCTGTCGAGTGTCTCCACGACGCGACCGCCCCGAACACGCTTGACAGTGTCAGCGACGGCTAGGCCGGGAATGGCTCCGTCGGCGCCTGCAACGACCGCTTCGACCACGGCGCGAAACAGCTCACGTGAGGCGAGTGGCCGAGCGGCATCGTGGACGACGACGACGTCAGCGTTGTCTGGAACCGCCGCCAGGCCCCGTCGGACCGAAGAAGCCCGGGTCGGGCCCCCAGAGATGACGCGGTCGGCACCCTTCCCGATTCCGGGACTCCCGAGAAACGATTCCGGCACGACGGCCACCACACCGCGGGCTACAGAGCGCGACGCCTCCAGGCTCCACTCTATCACAGGCCGACCACCTAGAGCGGCGAACTGCTTGGGTTGACCGAATCGCCGTCCTTGACCGGCGGCGACAACGATCACCCAGACCTCGACGCCCACGCGCCGGTTGCGCGCCCTGCGCTAGGGCAGAGCGGCGTTGAGGCGCTCCTCCGCCTCGGCCTCACTCACGCCGATCGCAAATGTCAGCTCGGAAACGAGGATCTGGCGCGCTCGCGTCAGCATCCGCTTCTCACCTGCGGAGAGTCCGCGGTCCTTGTCACGGATCGAGAGATTCCGCACCACTTCTGCGACCTGATAGATGTCGCCCGACTTGAGCTTCTCGACGTGGTTCTTGTAGCGACGAGACCAGTTGGTAGGCATCCTCGCCTCCTTCTTGCCAAGGACCGCGAAGACCTCTTCCACCTCCTCGTCGTTGATCACCTCTCGAAGCCCGACCTCTGCTGTGTTGTCGGACGGCACCATGAGTGTGAGATCGCCGTACGCGAGCCGGAGCACGAGGTACTCACGCTTCTCGCCGAAGGCTTCGCGCATTTCTCGCCGCTCTACAACGGCGGCACCGTGATGGGGATAGACAACTTTGTCCCCGACATCGAACAATGGAACTCCTCACGAAACGAGGGAAGGTGGGGTCCTCACCAGGGTACGGACGTCGCGGCCGCCGCTCAACTCGGGACCACCGCCGATCTCGGTCCTAGGACGCGATCTGGCGGCAGGAACCACACCAAGCAACAGCCGAACTGCCTCCAGCAGGGTACCTGCTCTGAGCAGCTCCAATTCCATCGGTCCCTCTGGGGCGGACTGCGGCACCACGGCGCGGCGGAATCCGAGCCTCGCCGCTTCGGCCAAGCGGCGCTCGGTCGCCTGCACCTGGCGCAGCTCGCCAGCCAGCCCGACCTCACCGCAAGCCACGACTTCCTCTCCGATCGCGATCCCTGTCACCGCCGAGACCAGGGCCAACGCGATGCCAAGATCGGCGGCGGGCTCGCTCACCCGAAGGCCCCCCACGGTGGAGACGAACACGTCCGAGGCCGCCAGAGCCAGGTGACACCTCCGTTCCAGCACGGCAAGAAGAAGGGCGAGCCGGCCACCGACGACACCTTGCGCCACCCTCCTCGGGACTCCGGACGTCGTCGGCCCGACAAGTCCCTGGACCTCGATGACGAGTGGTCTCCGCCCCTCGAGCACGGGAACGGCGATGCTGCCGGGCACGCCGCGACGGCGGTCCCCGAGCAGCAGGGCGCTCGGGTCCACGAGTCCCCTGAGCCCAGTCTCGGTCATCTCGAACAGCCCGAGCTCGCCAGTAGGACCGTAGCGGTGCTTAGAAGCCGAAAGCAGGCGGAGGGACTGGAGCCGGTCGCCGTCGAACGACAGCACGGTGTCGACAAGATGCTCGAGCGTACGCGGCCCGGCAAGCCCGCCGTCCTTGGTGACGTGGCCGACCAACAAGGTTGCGACTCCCAACGACTTCGCGTAGCGCGCAAGCCGGCCGGCGCACTCGCGCACCTGGCTCGGTGACCCGGCCTGGGATCCGCACGCCGAGTCGGAAACCGCTTGGATCGAGTCGACGACGAGGACCGAGGGCCTGAGCTGGTCGGCGGCGCCGAGGACGGCGTCGAGGTCGGTCGTGGCCAACAAGTAACAGCCGTCGACAGCTGCCCCGAGGCGTTCGGCTCGGCGCCGGACCTGCTCGCCGGACTCCTCTGCCGCGATGAGAAGCGAGGCCCGTCCCGCGCCAGCAAGGCTCGCGAGCATCTGGAGGACGAGCGTCGACTTGCCGACGCCTGGCTCTCCACCGAGAACCGTCACCGAGCCGGCGACCAGNNGCTAACGGCGGCATCAGCTCCTCCACGAGGGTGTTCCACTCACCACAGGCCGGGCAACGCCCGGACCAGCGAGACGAGCCATGTCCGCATGCCTGGCAGCGGTAGATCGACTTCGGTCGCGTCATGTTTCGACGTTACGAGCCGGCTGTCACACTCTCGTGAGAGCCTGCACCGCCGGTCCGAGGCCGGCGGATGTGCTCAGGAGTCGGCGCCGGCCCCTGCGAACTCGACAGCCGGAGGCTCAAAGCCTTCGATGGCACGGAAGACGAGCACACCGTCTTCCTCATCGACGATCACGGTCTCGCCCACCCGGAATTCCTTCCAGAGGATCTTCTCCGAAAGCGGGTCCTCCACGAGCTGCTGGATGGAACGACGCAAGGGCCTCGCGCCCAGCTCGGGCGCGTAGCCTCTCGCGGCGACGAACCTCTTGGCGGCGAGCGTGAGCTCCAATCCGATGCCCTGGCCCTCCAGCTGGTCGCGCACCCGGCGGATGAGGAGATCCACGATCTCGACCACTTCGTCCATGGTCAGCTCGTGGAACACGATGACCTCGTCGATCCGGTTCAGGAACTCGGGCCGGAAGTGGTTCTTGAGCGCCTCCTGGACACGCTGCTTCATCCGCTCGTAGGTTACCGACTCGCTCGACTTCTGGAAGCCGAGCGACAACTTGCGCAGGTCCGAGGTCCCGAGGTTCGAGGTCATGATGAGCACGGTGTTCTTGAAGTCGACCGTACGTCCCTGGGCGTCGGTGAGGCGACCGTCCTCCAAGATCTGAAGGAGGGTGTTGAAGATGTCGGGGTGCGCCTTCTCGATCTCGTCGAACAGCACTACGGCGAAGGGCTTCCGCCGGACGGCTTCGGTGAGCTGGCCGCCCTCCTCGTAGCCCACGTAGCCGGGAGGTGACCCGACGAGCCGGCTCACGGTGTGCTTCTCCATGTACTCGCTCATGTCGAGCTGGATCAGCGACGCCTCGTCACCGAAGAGCAGCTCGGCAAGCGTCTTGGCGAGCTCAGTCTTGCCCACACCGGTCGGACCGAGGAAGATGAACGACCCGCTCGGGCGCTTGGGGTCCTTGAGGCCGGCACGGGTACGGCGGATAGCGCGCGAGAGCGCGTTAATCGCGTCTTCCTGGCCGACGACCCGCTTGTGCAGATCCTCCTCGAGGCGCAGGAGACGCGCTGTCTCCTCCTCGGTGAGCTTGTAGACCGGAATCCCAGTCCAGTTCGCGAGCACCTCGGCAATTACATTCTCGTCGACGACGTCGAAGACCTCTTCGCCGGCAGAGCGCCACGAGACGTTCAGCGCCGCCTTGCGTTCGAGTGCGTCACTCTCCTTGTCGGCGAGCTTCTTCGCCTCCTCGAAGTTCGACCGCCCGATGGCGGCGTCCTTGTCGTGACGGATCTTCGACAGCTCCTCGTCGATCTTGCGATGCTCCGGCGGAGTCGACATCCGGCGGATCCGAAGACGCGAACCCGCTTCGTCGATGAGGTCGATTGCCTTGTCCGGGAGGAAACGGTCCGAGATGTAGCGGTCGGCGAGGTTCGCCGCAGCTACCAGGGCCTGGTCGGTGATCGTCACCTGGTGGTGCTTCTCGTACCTGTCGCGAAGTCCTCTCAGGATCTCGATCGTGTGTGCCAACGTCGGCTCCTCGACCTTGATCGGCTGGAACCGCCTTTCGAGGGCGGCGTCCTTCTCGAGATGCTTTCGGTACTCGTCGAGCGTCGTCGCACCTATCGTCTGGAGCTCGCCGCGGGCAAGCATCGGCTTGAGAATCGAGGCGGCGTCGATGGCACCCTCTGCCGCACCGGCGCCGACGAGAGTGTGGAGCTCGTCGATGAACAAGATGATGTCTCCGCGGGTCCGGATCTCCTTCAGGACCTTCTTGAGACGCTCCTCGAAGTCACCCCGGTAACGACTACCGGCGACGAGCGCGCCCAGGTCGAGGGTGTAGAGCTGCTTGCCCTTCAGCGTCTCCGGGACGTCGTCGTCCACGATCTGCTGGGACAACCCTTCGACGATGGCGGTCTTGCCGACACCCGGCTCACCGATGAGAACCGGGTTGTTCTTCGTGCGCCGCGACAGCACCTGCATGACTCGCTCGATCTCCCGGTCACGGCCGATGACGGGATCGAGCTTGTGTTCACGCGCCAGTTGGGTCAGGTTCCGGCCGAACTGGTCGAGCAGAGGCGACCCGGCGGGACTCTCAGAGCTCGAGGCGCCGGGCGCGGTTGTCGCACCCTCACGTCCCTGGTAGCCCGAAAGGAGCTGGATGACCTGCTGGCGCACGCGTGTCAGGTCGGCACCCAAGCTGACGAGGACCTGGGCGGCCACACCCTCGCCCTCGCGCACGAGGCCGAGCAGCATGTGCTCGGTGCCGATGTAGTTGTGGCCGAGTTGCAGCGCCTCCCGAAGGGACAGCTCGAGGACCTTCTTCGCGCGCGGCGTGAACGGTGGGGACCCTGTCGGGGCAGAGCCCGCGGGCCCGATCGTCTCCTCGACTTTCTCGCGCACGGCCTCGAGCGAGATGCCGAGGGACTCCAGCGCCTTGGCCGCGACTCCCTCGCCCTCGTGAATGAGGCCGAGCAGGATGTGCTCGGTCCCGATGAAGCTGTGGTTCAGAAGGCGCGCCTCCTCCTGAGCCAGGACCAGTACCCTGCGTGCCCGATCGGTGAATCGCTCGAACAACTCAGACTCCCTTGTGGTCTTCCGTGTACGGGAAGTCTACCGGTCCGGTGCGCGAAAACCCGCCGCCACGGAAGCTAGCTCCCCTCTTAATATCGGACTACGGCCCCCCAACCCTTAGTGGTGCGATCCGGGCCAACCGGAGCTGGCCGGCAAGCCGGCCGGATCCGGACGAATGGCCGGCCCGAATTGAACACCTTGGGAGGCGAAGATTACAGTGCCGCGGAATAATGGGGTGGGCGCCCGGCTGTCGGTTCGGTGCCCCTTTGGCGTAAGGTGGCGGACTTGGTGAGCAGCCCGGACCCTTTCGCCCTCCCGATTCACGAGAAGGATCTCGCACGGCTCGAGTTGTGCCTGCGGGACTCGGTGCTGGGTGAGGACGCGTTCTTGAACGAGGTGGCAAGCCACCTCATCCAAGCAGGCGGCAAACGCCTCCGCCCGTCGCTCACCATCGCCGCCTCCTACCTCCAAAGTGACGATGTCACCACGGAGATCCTGCTCGGTGGGGTTTCGGTCGAACTTGTCCACCTTGCGTCGCTCTACCACGACGACGTCATGGACGAGGCGACCCGACGCCGAAGCGTGGAAAGCGTGAACGCCCGCTGGGGCAACCTCGTGGCGATCGTGGCCGGCGACTTCCTGCTCGCGCGGGCAGCGGAGATCGCAGCGGGACTCGGCACCGAAGTTGCCGGATTGCTCGCGGCGACCCTCGCCCGGCTCTGTCAGGGGCAAGTGGCCGAGGTGCGTGCGGCGTTCCAGATCGAGCGGGACGAGGACGACTACCTTCGGTGCATCTCTAACAAGACCGCGGCGCTGATGTCGACCGCGTGCCGCATCGGTGCACTGACTGCCGGTCTCAAGCGATCCCAGATCGACGATCTGTCGGCGTTCGGCGAGGCTTTCGGCATGGTCTTTCAGATCCGCGACGACGTCCTCGACGTCGTCGCCACCGAAGCGGAGCTCGGAAAGCCGCCCGGACAGGACCTCGCCGAAGGGATCTACACACTGCCGGTCCAGCGCGCGCTCCTCGACCGTGCCGTGGGCCCAAGGCTTCGCGGTCTTCTCGGCCACACGCTCGACGAGGCCGAGCGCGAAGAGGCACGGGCGCTCGTCGCGGCATCGCCGGGCATCTCAGCTGCCCATGAGATCGCCCGGGACTACGCCAGGACAGCGGCTGCGGCAGCGGCCCGGCTCGGTGAGGGTCTCATCCCCAAGGCACTCGTCGAGTTCGGTTACAACGTCGTCGACGACCTCCAGGGGTCCGCTGCGAGAGTCCTCGCCCCGAGCTGAGCAACGACGCCAGCTCAGGCCTCAGGTTCTCCGGACCCTGTCGAGCCGGACCGGTTGTCCTGCGAAGGATCTTCGGGACGAAGGGCCGGGAACAGCAGTACCTCCTTGATGTTCGCGACGTCCGCGTAGAGCATCACGAGCCGGTCGATCCCGAGCCCGAGACCGCCGGTTGGCGGCAACCCGAGCTCGAGAGCCCGCAGGTAGTCCCGATCGATGACCATCGCCTCGTCGTCGCCCAGAGCCCTCTCACGCTCCTGGTCCTCGAAGCGAGCCCGCTGCTCATCGGGATCGGTCAGCTCGCTGAAGGCGTTGCCAAGCTCCCGGCCAGCGATGATCGGCTCGAAACGCTCTACATAGCCGGGCTTGGAGCGATGCGCTCGGGCAAGCGGCGAGACCTCTTGTGGGTAGTCGCACACGAACACCGGGCCCCAGAGCTCGGCCTCGGTCGTCTTCTCATAGATCTCCAACATGAGCTTTCCCGGCCCGTACCAGGGCTCGAACGGCACACCGAGACTCGACGCCACGCGCTGAAGGTTCTCCGCTCCCATCGACAGGTCGACCTCGACCCCGGCGTGCTCCGCGATGAGCTCGACCAGGGTCGCCCGACGCCACGGCGGTGTCAGATCGATCTCCCGACCCTGATAGGGGATCACCGTAGTGCCAAGAAGCTCCTCAGCCGTTCCTGCCACGATGTCCTCGAAGATCAGCATCATGTCGGTGTAGTCGCCGTAGGCCTGGTAGAGCTCGAGCATCGTGAATTCCGGGTTGTGACGCGGCGACAACCCTTCGTTCCGGAACGTCCGCCCGATCTCGAACACACGCTCCATCCCGCCGACCACGCAACGTTTCAGGTAAAGCTCTGTCGCGATGCGGAGGTACACCTCGGAGTGGAGTGCGTTGTAGTGCGTGACGAAGGGCCGCGCCGTCGCGCCCCCGAGGATCGGGTGCAGCACCGGCGTCTCGACCTCCACAAAGCCGGCAGCGCCGAGGCGGCGACGGATCGAGGCGATCACCTTGGAACGCAACAGGAACATGTCGCGCACACCATCGTTGGCCCACAGGTCGAGCTCGCGCTGGCGATAACGGATGTCGGGGTCGGAGACGCCGTGCCACTTGTCACCGAAGCCGCGGCGAGCCCGCGCGAGCAGCTCCCAGGACGCCACCTTGATCGACAGTTCGCCTCGTTGTGTACGGACCACCTCGCCGGTCACACCGATCCAGTCACCGAGCGACAAGCGGCAGAACTCCTCGAAATCGGTCGTGAGGGCCGCGAGCGCGAACAGCTGTATGCCCCCCGTCCAGTCCTGGAGCTCAGCAAAGGCGAGCTTGCCTTGGGGCCGGGACCGCATGATGCGGCCGGCAGCAGCCACCGACACGCCGGACTCCTCGCCCGTTTCGAGGTGTGCAAACGAACGGGCCACGTCGCCTGCACCCGACGTCGTCTCGAAACGGTATCCGATCTCCCTCACATCTCTCTCCCACTCTCGTCGCGCGCCACGTTGCGGTCGAAAACAAGGCGAAGCCCGTGCAAGGTGAGCCACGGCTCATGGTGCTGGATCATCTCCGACAAGGGCGTGATGAGCCCGGCCAGCCCACCGGTCGCGATGATCGCGGACGGCCCGAGCTCGTCGGCAATGCGGCGGCACATGGCATCGACGAGACCGGTGTAGCCGTAAATGGCACCGGACTGGATCGACTCGACGGTCGACTTGCCGATCACGTTGCGAGGCTCGACGAGCTCGACGCGGCGCAGCGCCGCGGCATGCTCGAAGAGCGCGTCCATGCTGATCGCGATCCCGGGCGTGATGGCGCCGCCGAGGTACTCGCCCGCGGCCGAGATGGCGTCGAAGGTGGTCGCCGTGCCCATGTCCACGACGATCGCCGGCCCTCCGTACAAGTCAATGGCCCCGACGGCGTTGGCGACACGGTCGGCTCCGACGTCCTTCGGGTTGTCGTAGAGAATCGGCATCCCGGTACGGATCCCCGGCTCAACCACGACGAGCGCGACGTCGAACCAGATGTGCGCCATTTCCCTGATCGCGGAAGTGACTTCCGGTACCGAGGAGGACAGGACCATTCCGCCGACACCGCTGCCGGCCGGCGCTCCGGTGAACTCGAGGCCGACCAGCCTGAGCAGTTCGGTGATGAGGAGGGCGTACTCGTCTGCCGTACGCTCGGCGACAGTGGCAAGACGCCAATGGTGAATCAGGCCCGCCAGCTCATCCGGGCCGCCTGCCACAGAGAGGCCGCGGGCAGTCGCGGTCACCGGGCCGTCGCCGCGATGCACAACCGGATTCGGCCCCGAGTCACCCGCCGACTCGAACAGCCCGATCACCGTCTGTGTGTTTCCCACATCCAGAGCAAGCAGCATCACGCCTCTGTCTACCTCACTACCGGACCGATCATCCCAACGGCCACGAGACCGGTCGTCGCCGGACGCCCTATGGTTGCATGGGAGTGGGGACCGTGACCCGAACCGACAACGCCTGCGTCCCAGGCTAGGCAGCCACCGTGGGATCCAAGCTCTCTCGAAGCGACGTCCGGCTGCTGGTCGCCGGCGCGCTCGGGACCGCCGGGTCGGCTGTGACGCGCTACGTCCACACGGGCCGCGTGGTGCCGTTTATCGTGTCCGCGTTCGCCCTTGGGTTCCTCGCCGCCATCGTGGGACGGAGCGTCGACCGGCTCGGGGATCGCCTCGGATCGGGGATGACCGGCGTCGTGCAGTCCGCGCTCGGCAACCTCCCCGAGCTCTTCTTCGGGATCTTCGCGCTTCGGGCGGGCCTGGTCGGCGTTGTCCAAGCCGCACTCATCGGCTCGATCCTCGCCAATCTGCTGCTCGTCTTGGGCCTGGCCTTCATCGTCGGGGGCCTGAGGCACGGCACACAACGCTTCCCGGCCGAGAACGCCCGCATGATCATGGTCCTGCTCGTGCTCGCCGTCTCCGTCCTGATGATCCCGACTCTCGGCGTACATCTGGACCTCGCCGTCAGGCACCACGAGGCTGCACTCTCCGACATCGCCGCTGTCGTGCTGCTGATCGTCTTCGTGCTCTCCGTTCCCGGATCGGTCCGCCGTGAGGCGCGACCGTCCCCGGAAGACGTCGCCGCGGGGAACGAGCCCGGAACCGACGAGTCGAGCCGGCGCGAGCGCCCCGGTGAGCAGAGCGACGAAGCCGGCGCCACCGTTGCGGCTTGGTCGATCTCGCTGGTGGTCGTGGCGTTGCTCGCCTCGAGCGTCGCCGCGGCGTTCGTGTCGGACTGGTTCGTAGCCGCTCTCAGCCCGGCGCTCTCGGCACTGCACATGTCGGAGGCGTTCGCAGGTCTCGTGGTCGTGGCGATCGCCGGCAATGCGGTCGAGAACGTCGTCGGGGTCCAGCTCGCCGCACGCAACCGCAGCGATTATGCGCTCTCGGTCATCCTGCAGAGCCCTGTGCAGATCGCTCTCGTGCTCATTCCCGCACTGGTGCTCCTCTCTGGCGTAATAGGCGGCGCCCAGCTCACCCTGGTGCTGTCGCCATTGCTCGGAGTCGTTCTCGCGCTCACGACTTTGATCACAGCTTTCGTCGTGCTGGACGGGGAATCGACCTGGCTAGAGGGAGCCTGCCTCGTGGGTCTCTACATCGTCATCGCCGCGTCGTTCTGGTGGGGATGAGGACCGCCCAGCTGGCGTCCGCCGGAAGCACGGCGGTGCTGGCCGGGTTCCGCCCCTGAGGGACCCGACGCGTGATCTGCAATCCAAGAATCTGACCGTGCAGACGAAGAGCACGAGCTGGTGGCCAATTGCTCCCGGGCAAAGAGTCGGTAAAGATTTCGCTAAGGCTGGCCGGGCCGCAAGCCGATTCAGTATGTGACGATTATTGACGACGGAGTAAGGAAGGCCTCATGAGAGAAGTCGAGAGGCTCCGTGCGCGGCGCCTCGGTTTCGAGGAGGGTGGTGGGGAGGGCTTTACGCTGATCGAACTGCTCGTTGTCCTGCTCATCATCGGAATTCTTCTCGCGATCGCGATCCCGACCTTCCTGTCGGTGACCAAGACCGCGAACAACACCGCAGCGCAGGCCAACTTGCAGACGGCCCTCACGGGCGCCGACACCTTCTACACCGCCAACAACCAGACCTACAGCAACATCACGACCCCAGGCCAGGGTGTGTCTACGATCACGGCCATCGACACCGGCCTGTCGTACGTCGCCACTGCGTCGAGCAAGTCCAACATCATCTCGCTCTCCGCGAGCGGCTCGTCGGGTTACCTGATCCTGGCGTCCTACGCGCCGGGTACGAGGGACTGCTGGATCGTCGTCGACCAGAAGGCAGCGCAGTCCGCAAACGTTGCCGGCAACACGAACCACGCAACAGGCACCTACTACGGAGTGCTCAAGAACCAGACCTCTTCGTCAACGTGTGTCGCATCGACAGTTGCCGGAACGGGCTTCACATCCAGCAGCTTCCCGCACGGCTGATGTAGCTGCGCTGCTCAGCGGCCCGGTAAGCGATGTTGGCCATCGAATCGCCACCTTGGCATTGACGCTCGACCAGGTCGTCTTCTCGTCGGCGTTCGGTGCCGTGAACGAAAGCTGAGAGCCGCGCCGGTAGAACTGGCGCCATGAACTCTCCTTCCTGCTCGGATCTCGCAGAGGCACTCACCGCGTCGCTGGAGCTGACGACACCTCCGATCGCAATAACCTTCGACGCCGGAGTCCCCGAGAACATCGATCCCTACGAGGGTCCGAAGCCGCCACCCGCCCCCGACGGGAGGACGGGACCGGTGCCGGCCGGGTGCGTCTTCTGGACCAAGGCGATCGACCGGACCTTCTCCACGGTCGCCAGCGACCACGCCAATTGCAGCGTGGGCACCTTGGTCCACGGCTTTGCCGGTCTCGACGAAGTGGCTGGCAACTCCGACGTGGCCGCGCTCTTGGAGTCGGGCTGGGTCACCTCCGAACAGATCCCGGACATCCCGACGGTGCACGAACGCCCGGGATCGGTGACCTACGGGCCGCTCGCGGAGACCTCGGGCACGCCGGACGTCGTCCTCATCCGGATCAAGGCAGGTCAGCTCATGCTCATGGCCGACGCGGTACCGGGACTGCAGATCGGCGGGAAGCCGCAATGTCGCATCATCGCCCTCGCCAGCGAGCAAGGCCAAGTGGCGGCCAGCCTCGGCTGCACGCTCAGCCGGACCCGGACGGGCCTGCCGGGCGACGAGATGACGTGCGCCATCCCTGGGCACCGCCTGGCCGAGGTGGTGCGCAGCATCGAGGCGACAGCCCGGATCGACGCCATCGCCGAGTCCTATGCCTCCGCGGACATCCACCGCTTCGCCGAGACATGAGCTGAGCCCAGGCAAGAACGGCCGGACTGGCGCCTGCCTACTTTTTCGCGGCCTCGTAGTAGGGGTTGGTACCTGACGCGTGGTCGGTCACGTCGACGATGTTGACGATCTCCGGCACGCTTTCCCGGATGGCCACCTCGATGCCCTGGCTGAGCGTCACCGCCGCCATGCCGCACCCGGCGCACCCACCCGAGAGACGCAGGTACGCAGTGTCCACCTCCACCGCCACCAGGTCTGCGCGGCCACCGTGTGCCGCTATCGCAGGGTTGATCTGCTCTTCGAGGACTTGGAGCAGCCGCTGAGCGACGTCCCCGCTCAGGTCCGGAGGTGGCCCGGTCATCGCCGGGCTCCGGCGGGCAGGAGGCGGGCGGTTCGGGTTCCGGATCACCATCCCACCCCCGTCTTCATCCGGGCTCAGGTCCAGGACCGAACCACGTATCCGGTCGATGCTCTGGCCTGGAACGATCAGCGAGAGCCTGTCGAGATGGTCGACCCAGTCGCCTGGCGCTGCGTCGACCGCGGCTTGGAAGTACATGTCGTAGGTGTACACGTCGTCGTGCGCGCCGCTGATCTCCACGCACAGGGCGAGCGACTCGGGGGCGGCCTCGCCGGCCCTCAACTCGATGATCTCGGTCAAGGCCGGCGCCGTCAGGCGAAGGACCGGGACGCCGTCGCTACCGCTGTTGCCGCTGTCGCTCATCAGATGTCCTCGATGGAAGGTGGGCGACCCATGTTAAGGGCCTCACTCGGCGTAGCCGTCGCCGGACAGGACGCCGGCACGGTCGCTATAGCGTGCCAGCGTGCGCGTCCTGCTGGTTTCCACCTACGAGCTCGGGCACCAACCGGTGCACGTGGCCTCCCCTGCTGCGGCCCTTCGGGCCAGCGGTCACGATGTGCGCGCGATCGACGTTTCTGTCGAGCCTTGGGACCGAGCTCTCGTGGAGTGGGCCGACCGGGTCGCCTTTTCGGTTCCGATGCACACGGCGATGCGAATGGCGGTGGCCCTCGCAGCTTCGGTGAGGGCCCAGCGCCCTGGTCTCCCGATCTGCCTCTACGGCCTGTACGCCGGAATGGGTCGCGACTCGGCGGCAGCGGGCATGGCCGTCCACGTGATCGTCGGGGAGTACGAGCCGGCCCTGCTCACATGGGCGCACGTCACCGGCGGTGCCGGCGTGCCCGGCAACGCCGGTGACGTGGTGGTGCACCTCGGCCGCAGTGGCTTCACAAGCCCGGCGCGCGATCTGTTGCCTCCGCTGGAGCGCTACGCCCGGCTCGTTGTGGACAACGAGGAGCGGCTCGCGGGCGCTGTGGAGGCGAGCCACGGCTGCTCGCACCGATGTCGGCACTGCCCGCTGCCGGTCGTGTACGACGGGCGCCTTCGCGTGGTGCCTGAAGACGTCGTCGTGGGCGACGTGTCCCAGCTCGTGGCCATGGGCGCAAGGCACGTGTCCTTTGCCGACCCTGACTTCCTCAACGGGCCCCGGCACGCCGTGCGGGTCGCCCAGGCAGTCCACTCCTGCTTCCCAGAGCTGAGCTTCGACTGCACGACCAAGGTCGAGCACATCCTGGCCCACGAGGACCTGTGGGACGTCCTGGCGAAGGCCGGCTGCCTGTTTGTCGTGTCGGCGTTCGAATCAGTCGACGACACGACTCTTCGTATCCTGGACAAAGGGCACACGTCTGGAGACGAAAGCGCCGCGGTGATCTTGCTGCGGGACCACGGGATCGAGGTCCGGCCGTCGTGGCTGCCTTTCACACCGTGGACGACGACGGCCGAGGTTGGCGCCATGCTCGACTTCGTGGTTGCACACGACCTCGTGGGCAACGTTGACGCGGTCCAGTACACGATCCGGCTCCTTCTGCCCGCGGGCTCCCTGCTGCTTTCGGCCCCGGAGGTGAAAGCGCGGCTCGAGCACTACGACGCCGACCGCCTGAGCTGGGTCTGGACAGCCGAAGAGGCCGGGCTCGACGACCTCCAGAGAGAGCTGGCAGCACTTGTCGAAAAGGCCAGCACCGAACCTGCGACGCCCGGTGCCGAGGACACATTCGCGGAAGTGGATGCTCGTGTCCGTGCCCACATGTCGAGCCACGGCACGGCCTCTGGCGTGGCCAGGCCGCGCCGCGGGAGTCTGTCGACGGGGCCGGCCGGGCCGAGGCCACGGCTCAGCGAGCCGTGGTTCTGTTGCAGTGAGCCCACTTCGACTCAGCTGGAAGCAGTCGGCTTCGCCGTGAACGAACCTCAGGTCGAGTACCGGCCACCAGCCAACCTCCCACCGGGAGAGCCCTTCGGGCCCTGATCCACCACGCACCAGTCCAAGCGCTCTGCTCCCGGCACGCCTCATGTGGAGCGCACGAGCCAAACACTTGCTACTATCTCTAGTGATCACGTAGAATTAGCGATCAATAATCGGGATCTGAATCCGACGACTCTTGAGGGGGAGACCCAGTGAAACGACGCTTCTTCGCACCCGCCGTGCTTGCACTCGCCGCTGTTCTGGTCACAGCGTGCTGGTCGAGCTTGTCGGGCTCCGCGGCCCGCCCAGTGGTGTCCGCTTCGTCCCCAAAGGCGAGGCCAGGACTCATCCGGCTGACGAGCTTCACGTCTCCGGCCGCCATCACGCTCGACGGCGCCGGCGCCAACTCCATCGCGCCGTTCTTCCAGAAGGTGTTCTACGACTACGAGCAGCTCCATTCGAAAGTCACTGTGAACTACTCGCCCGCCGGCAGCAGCGTCGGCATCAAGGACATCCAGGAGAACACGGTGGGCTTCGGCGACTCGGAGATCCCCATGTCGTCAGCTGGCCAGGCTGAGGCCACGGGAGGGACGGTCCTCCAGGTTCCCGTCGAACTGGGCGGCGTGGCGCTCAGCTACAACGTGCCCGGCGCGCCGAAGGGACTGCACCTCGACGGGCCGACGCTCGCCTCGATCTTCGACGGCGCGATCACCCACTGGAACGATCCCGCGATCGCCAAGGTCTCCGGTGTCCCGAACCTCCCGAACCTCCCGATCGTGCCCGTCCACCGCGCCGACTCCTCCGGTCCCGGCTGGGATCTCGATCAGTACCTCATCTCGACCTCGCCCGCCTGGGTCGCCAAGGTCGGCTCCTCGAAGGCGTCCACATCGTGGCCACTGCCGGACATAGGCGAGGGTGAGCAGCTCAACACCGGCGTCGCCACGTTCATCAAGACCACACCCGGTGCGATCGGCTACGTCTCGTTCGGGTACGCCTCGAAGGCGGGTTTCGCCAACGCTGCACTGAAGAACGCGTCCGGCTCCTTCGTCGTGCCCTCGTCGTACACCATCGGCCTGGCCGGAGCCCAGGCAGCCCACTTGAGTGCCAGCAATTTCTCGATCATCGACGAACCTGGTACATCGACCTACCCGTTGGCCAACTTCAGCTGGACACTTCTCTACAAGAAGCAGCCCGACGCAGCCAAGGGCTCCGCACTCGGTGAACTCTTCTACTACGTGGTGACCGCCGGGCAAAAGCAGGCAAAATCGCTTGGCTACTCGCCGCTGCCGGCAAACGTCGCTCTGCTCGCCAAGACGACGCTGACCGAGCTGCGGTCCTCGGCGGGGGTGGCGCTCTTCAAACTGTGAACGACCCGGTCTCATCCTCGCCAGCCTCACCTGTCGCCGGATCACCCGCGCCAGGTGAGGCTGGCGACGGTCCTGACGGGTTGCGCCCATGGCGCAGGCGTCGGCTCCTCCCGTCGAGTCCGTTCTACGCGGTCGTCCGATGGGGAGCGGCCGGGCTCTTTGCCGCCCTGGTCGTCGGCCTGGTCGTCAGCATCGTGTCGCAGTCGAGCCAGGCGTTCACCCACTCGGGGATCAGTTTCTTGTGGTCGGGGACCTGGAACCCTGACGCCGGCGATTATGCAGGCGGGGTACTTGTCGTAGGGACCGTGCTCACAACGTTGGTGGCAATGGTCCTCGTCGTGCCTGTCGGCCTGGGCATCTCCGTGTCCCTCTCCGAGCTGACTCCACCGTGGCTGGCGGGGCCGCTCTCCACTTCGATCGAATTCCTCGCCGCTGTGCCGAGCATCGTCGTCGGCCTGTGGGCGCTGCTCGTGCTCTCCCCGGTGTTCGCCACCGATGTCGAACCCGCGCTCGAAGGTCTTCCGGTCCTCGGTCGGATCTTTCACGGTCCCGCTTACGGACCGAGCGTGCTGCTCGCCTCGGTGGTCCTGGCCATCATGACGCTGCCGACTGTCGTCGCCCTGAGCCGGACCGCTCTCGGCGGGGTTCCCATGGCCGACAGGGAGGCGGCAATGGCACTCGGTGCCACCCATTGGCAGGTCGTCCGGCGCACCGTGTTGCCAGGCGCCCGGTCGGGGATCGCCGCCGCCATCACTCTGGCCGTCGGGCGGGCGCTCGGTGAGAGCATCGCCGTGGCGCTGGTGATCGGCAATCGCCCGGCGATCCCCCATTCCCTCCTGGCGCCCGGGGCAACACTCGGGTCGGCTATCGTCAACCAGTTCGCCGAGGCCTCCCCCGGACTCGGCACGAGCTCGGTGATCGCACTTGCGGGCGTCCTGCTGCTCCTGACGATCCTGGTCAACGTCGTGGGACAACTGCTCGTGCGCGCCAGGGGCGGTCGACGCCTGCTCGGAGTCCGGGGCGCGGTCGTATGAGCACGCTCCCGTCCATACAAGCGGGGCTGGATGGCGCAATGCCCGACATGGGACTTGCCGAGGCTGCCCGGCGGCGGCTCGTGGTGCGGGACTCGGCCCGCCGTTCAATTGGCCGCCGCCGTACGGCGGGGCGCGCCATGCAGGCGATCTGCCTGATCGCCGTGCCGATTGGTGTGGCGCCCTTGGTGGCCCTTGTCGTCGCCACCGTCTCCAAAGGAGCGGGTGCGGTGAACGTCGGTTTTCTGCTGCATGCCCCCACGCCCGAAGGAGTGCCTGGCGGGGGCATCTCCACCGCGATCGTCGGTTCCGGTGAGATCGTCGCCTACGCAATCGCCTTGGCTGTGCCCATGGGGCTCTTCATCGCCCTGTTCCTGTTCGAGCGTCCGGGAGGCATCGCATCGGCCGTTCGCTTCAGCGCCGACGTGCTGTCGGGCGTTCCCTCGATCGTCATCGGCATCTTCACCTATGCCGTCTTTGTGGAGCGTTTCCACCATTTCTCAGATCTGGCGGCCGGCTTCGCACTCGGAGTCTTGATGTTGCCCATCATGGTCCGGGCCAACGAGGAGGCTATGCGGACCGTTTCCGTTGACCTCTGGGAGGCGGGCGTCTCCCTAGGTGCGCGCCGATCGCGCGTCGCCCGCTCGATTGTGCTGCGGGGGGCGCTGCCGGGCGTGGTCACCGGCAACTTGTTGGCAGTCGCCCGCGGCGTGGGCGAGACTGCCCCGCTCCTGTTCACGGTGGCCTCCCCCACGTTCGCCATGACCCTGCTCATCTTCAATGACGCGACGGAACCGTTCCCGGACGCTCAGCAAGCCGCGTGGGGAACTGCACTGGTGCTCCTGGCCCTCGTGCTGACCCTGAGCGTGTGTGCCCGGACGGTCGCCTGGACACTCAACAGGAAGACACGATGAAGCGGCACGACGAAGTCACCGATCCGGTGTCCAACCACCAGACCGACTCGCACGCCGACGTCGAGAGCCGGTCAGGGCGCCTCGCCAAAGAGTCGAAGGCGCCGGCAGATCGACCCGATCCCGGAGCGCACGGCGCCGCTGTGACGCTCGAGGACGTGAGCATCAGCTTCGGTGACCACATCGCCGTCCGAAATGTCACCCTCCAGATGCCTGCCCGTCAGGTCACCGCGCTCGTCGGTCCGTCCGGGTGTGGCAAGACGAGCGTGCTGCGTGCCGTCAACCGGCTCCACGACCACACCGGAGGTGCCGTTCGAGGCACCGTCCGGCTCGGCAGCCTCGACGTCTACGGACCGGATGTTCAGCCGGAAGTGCTCCGCAGCCGGATCGGGATGGTGTTCCAGCGGCCGAATCCGTTCCCGACGATGAGCATCTTCGACAACGTGATCTCCGGGCTTCGCTTCAACGGTGTCCACAACAAACGTCTTCTCCGCGAGATGGGCATAGCCGCGCTTCACAATGCCGCCCTGTGGGACATCGTCAAGGATCGCCTCAGCCAACCCGCAGTGCGTCTTTCAGGTGGACAGCAGCAGCGCCTGTGCATCGCGCGCGCCCTCGCCATCGAGCCCGAGGTGCTCTTGATGGACGAGCCGTGCTCCGCGCTCGATCCGGTGGCTACCGCAAAGATCGAGGACCTGATCAGACACCTCTCAGGTGAGGTGACGATCGCCCTTGTCACGCACAACATGTTCCAGGCCGCGCGCGTCTCGGACAACGTCGCCGTCTTCCTCCTCGGCGATGACCGTGTCGGCGAACTGGTTGAGGTCGGCCCCACGGACCGGGTGTTCGACACTCCCAACGACGCCCGCACGAAGGCGTACGTCACAGGCCACGTTGGCTGACCGGACACCGGAGCTCGCCCGGCTGGCGCCAAGTGTCGCTCACTGGGGCGCGTCAGTTGGCACCGAAGGTCACACTCTCGAGATCGAGCCCTATGTCCAGCGCCACGGCCGAGTGGGTGAGGGCGCCGACCGAGATCACGTCCGAGCCGGCTCTCGCGTAGGCCGCGACGTTGTCGAGGTTGACGCCACCCGAGGCCTCGACCAGGACCGAGCCGGTGGCCCCGCGCGGGTGGGCGCGCACGAGCTGCACGCATGCCCGGACCTCGTCCGGGGACATGTTGTCGCACATGACAAGCGTCGCCCCGGCATCAAGGGCCTCAGTCACCTGACCGGGGTGCTCGCACTCGACTTCGACCATGCGACCCGGCCACCGCTCGAGGGCCCTGCGGACCGCCTCGCCGATCGAGAGCCCGCCGAGGTGGTTGTCCTTGATCAAGACGCCCTCGGAGAGGCTGCCCCTGTGGTTGGCCGCGCCGCCTGCCCTCACGGCCGCCTTCTCGAGCGATCGCAGTCCAGGTGTGGTCTTTCGCGTGTCCCAGATCCTCGCCGACGGGTTGGCGGCGTGGGCGGCCTCGACGTAGCGCCGTGCAGCCGTCGCCACACCCGAGAGGTGGCAGAGAAAGTTGAGCGCGGTCCGCTCCGCGCTGAGCAAGGAGCGCAACTCGCCCTCGAGCCGCCCGATCACACCGCCCGGGCCGATCTCGCAGCCCTCTCCCACGAGCCAGGTCACCTCGAGGCCAGGATCGACCTGGATGCAGGACTGTTCGACGCAACGGGTACCGGCGACGATCCCTGGTGCCCGCGCGACGAACGCGGCCCGTCCACGAGAGCCCTCGGGTATCAAAGCCGCGGAGAGGTCGCCGAGTGGGAGCAGATCCTCGGCGAGCGCGATCGCTACTGCTTGGCGAACCGCCACAGCCGGGGGGTGAACGTCGTCGCGGTACATCGGGCCCGACCCCGTCATGCCTCGAGCACGACTGACCCGTGCTGACGCCGGGCGCCTGGCTGCGAGCCATGGCTCGCCCCGTGCGACAACCTGCAGCGGAAGCTCGGCGAGGTGTCGGGAAAGTCCGAGCGTGCCTGCGAACCTCGCGTCTCCTCGCGCTCGGTCGCGGCCTCCAGCAATGCCTTGGCGACGTCAGCGAGGTTCCGCACTTCGGCAGTGGCACGGTCCAGCCTCGGAACAAGCTCCACCTCGACGCCGGTGAGCGCTTCGGAGGCCCGCGCGAGCGAGGAGGCATCACGGACCACGCCGGCCCAATTGGTCATGGCTGCCTGGAGAGCGGCGCGCTGTGCCGCGGCGCCCGCGGCGGTGCCCGGCGAGGCGTTGACCTGTCCGGACGCAGCTCCCAGGTGATCAGCTCCGCAGCGGCAGTCCGCGACTGGTCGGACGGCAATCGGCCCTGCCCGGTCATCGCTCGATCGGGCTGCGCCCGTCCCAGTCACCAGGCCGGCGAGCGCGCCTGTGGGCTCAGCTGCGTCGCGACCTGACAGGATGGCGTCGACGCAGCGGGCCCCGAAGACCATGCCCTCCAGCAGCGAGTTCGAGGCGAGCCGGTTGGCCCCGTGAACCCCGCTGCAGGCGACCTCGCCTGCCGCCCAAAGCCCCGGAAGGGCCGTCGCGCCGTCTAGGTCCACGAGAACGCCGCCCGACAGGTAGTGCGCCGCCGGCGCGACCGGCAGCCAGTCATGGACCGGATCGAACCCGGCCTCCGCCAGCGATTCCGCGATCGTCGGGAACCTTCGCCCGAAGTCCTCGAGAGCCGTCGCGTCCAGCCACACGTGCTCGCTGCCTTCCTCCGCCAACTTGACGGCGATCGCCCGGCTCACGAGGTCGCGCGGGAGAAGCTCGTCCACGAAACGATTGCCTGCGCCATCGCGCAGCACCGCCCCGTGGCCGCGAAGCGCCTCGGAGATGAGCGGGCGCGGCATGGCGGCATGGTGAAGCGCTGTCGGATGGAACTGGACGAACTCCACGTCGGCGACTGGAACCCCGGCACGCAGTGCCATCGCGATGCCGTCACCGGTCGCCTCGACGGGATTGGTCGTGACCGCGTACATCTGTCCCGCGCCTCCGCACGCGAGAACAACGTGGGAGGCCTCTACGCGCTGCGGCTCGCCTGTAGGGTCGAGCGCGACGACGCCGGCGCACCGGCCGCCTTCGAGGACAAGATCGAGTGCGAACCAATCCTCGAGGATCGCTGCGGCACTGTCACGCACTGCCTCGACAAGGGCACGCTCCACTTCCGCACCGGTGGCGGTGCCGCCCGCGTGCAGGACGCGCGCGGTCGAGTGGCCGCCTTCCCTGGCTCTCGACAGCCCACCGCCAGGGCCTCTGTCGAAGACAGCGCCGAGCGCGATGAGCTCGTGGACCCGCTCGGAGCCCTCGTCGACCAGCACACGAACCGCAGCGTGGTCGCACAATCCGGCTCCCGCGCGCAGTGTGTCCGCCAGGTGGAGGTCGGTCGAGTCCTCGTCGCCGGGCAGCACCGCAGCGATGCCTCCCTGCGCCCAACGTGTCGTCGACTGCTCCAACTCGCCCTTGGTGAGGACACCGACCCTGGCGCCGCCGAGCTGGGCAAGGCGAACCGCCGCGGACAGGCCAGCCACCCCGCTCCCGATGACGAGGACGTCGAGCCGCTCGAGCGGGCTCACGTCCACATGCACCAGTCGGCTCGCCGAGACAGGAAGGACGACCCCGGTGTCATGTCTCCACCCCCAAGTTGTCGATCAGGCGGACCGGCCCGACGTGAGCCGCGATGAGAAGCCGAAGCTCACCGGCCAGCGATGCCGGCGATTCGAACGTCACGGGATCCACCACAACTGCATAATCCAACCTGGCCCGGGGCTCAGCCGCAACCACCGCTGCCATCGTCGCTTCCACTTCGGCGCTGCGGCGCGCACCTGTGGCCAAGGCGGCGCGCCCTGCCCCGAGCGCCTTTGAGAGCACCGCTGCCGCGCGCCGGTCGCCGGCGCCGAGCCGGCGATTGCGGCTCGAGCATGCAAGGCCATCGGGTTCGCGCACCGTCGGGCAACTGACGATCTCGGCGTCGAGATCAAGGTCCGCAACCAGCTGGCGCACAACGGCCAGTTGTTGAAAGTCCTTCTCTCCAAAAAAGGCGCGACAACCTCCGCAGAGCGACAGCAACTTGGTGACGACCGTCGCCACGCCGGCGAAATGGCCAGGGCGGGACGCGCCCTCGAGGCGATCGGCGAGCGCTCCTGGTTCGACTCTTGTTTCTGGTTCTCCTCCCGGGTACATCTCGCTCACCGGAGGAGCGAACAAGAGCCCGACGCCGACCGCTTGGGCCATGGCCAGGTCCCGCTCCAAGTTGGCCGGGTACCGTGCCAGGTCAGACGCGGACGAGAACTGGAGCGGGTTCACGAAGATGCTCGCCGCCACCACGTCGCAGCTCGACGCCGCTGCCCGCAAGAGCGACATGTGCCCCTCATGGAACGCACCCATCGTCGGCACGAGGCCAAGTCGCGAGCCTGCTGCGCGCACGGCCGACGTCGCCTTTCGGAACTCGTCGCGGGCGGCGATCACCTCCACGAGCCGGCTCCGGCGCTTCCCATCCGATCGCCGAGGGCACCGAACCCGCGGCTCGCGGGGCCCGCGGGCGGTCGCTCGGGCCCTTTCACCTTTGCCGGCCCGCGGTCACGAGCCGACGCGCGAGGTCGACGCCGGCGTCATAACCGCCCAGCTCTGTCGGGTCCAGCACTTGGCGGTGACGCTCGATCGTGGTCAGGTCCCCGCGTGCGACCGGACCGGTGAGCGCCGCGGCGGGCCCGAGCCTGCCGACGTCGTCGAGGGCACCTTGGGCAAGCGGCAGGAAGGCTTCGAGGGGAAGTCCGACGGATGCGGCCACGCGTTGAACTTGACCGAGGAGCGCGACGAGGTGGTTGGATGCCATGCAGGCTGCAGCGTGGTACCGGGCCCGCGCGTCCGCCGGGATCGCGAGCGTGCGGCCGCCGAGCGCCACGACAAGCTCGGTGACGGCTTGGTCCCCGGCCACGGCAAAGTAGCCGCCGGAGCCAAGGCGCGCGGCTCCGACGGCCGGGTCGGGAAGGGTCACCAGCGGATGTAGTGCGGCGACGCGCTCATGGGGCGCCAACACCTCCAGGCCGAGTGCTCCCGAGCAGTGGGCCACGACGGTGGACGGCACCGGCCTGACTGCCCAAGCGACACCGGCGACTGCCTGGTCGGGAACCGCGAGCAGCAGCACGTCGACGTCAACGGCGGCTGAAGAAACGTCGTCGGCGTGCCCGAGAAGGTCTCGGACCTCGACGCCGGCAGCTGCAAATGCCGACGCAAAGGATCGACCGGCACGCCCGGGTCCGATGATGCGAACCGTGGTCATGATGAGCTCTCTTCGTTCCGGCCCTGTCGCCAGGTGCCGTTCGTGTCTCAGTGTCAGCCAAGCCTACCAACCAGGCGCAGGTCGACTGACGCCGGGTCCATTTCGGCCAGCCGGTTACGCCAATTCGTCGGAACGCGCGACGCGTCGAGGTCCTCGAGCGGCGCCAGCACGAAGCCGCGCTCGGACATCCTCGGGTGTGGCACCACGAGGTCGGGCTCGCAGATCTGAAGGTCTCCGACGAAAAGGATGTCGATGTCAAGCGTGCGAGGCCCGTTCCTCACGGTGCGAACCCGGTCCGCCAGCTCTTCGAGCCCGTGCGCGACCTCGAGGAGCTGGCGGGCAGTCAGGTCGGTCTCGAGCCGGACGACGCAATTGAGATACCTGCTCTGGGATTCCGGGCCGCCGAGCGCAGCCGTCTCGTACACAGGCGAGACCGTCAGATCAGGATCGACGCCGCGGAGCACCTTCACGGCCAGCTCGAGATAACGCAGGCGATTGCCCATGTTCGAGCCGAGGCCCAAGAACGTCTCCGCGCTCATGGAGGCCCGTCGACGCGTTCGCGTCGCAGGCTCACCCCGGCCGACGCCATGTCCGCCGCGACGGGAGGCCGGAGCTTGCGAACCGTCACCGTGACCGCTCGGACGGCAGGAATCTCGAGGACCTCCGTCGCGATCGCCCCGGCGAGCGCCTCGAGCAGGCGGTACCGGCGTCGGTGGACTATCTCGGTGGCCTTCTCCACGACCAGTGAGTAGTCGACCGTCTTGGCCAGGTCGTCATCACGAGCTGCGCCACGAAAATCGGCTTCGACCTCCAGATCGATTTCGAAGGGCTGCGCCGCGTCCTGCTCGCCCTCGAGGGCACCGTGGCGCCCGAGCACTCGAAGCCCTCGCAGCTCGATCCGATCAGGCATCTACGAAACCCCGGAGACCGGGCTCTCGCCATGGTCCGAGCTGAACGGCTCACCCTCGCCCGCTCGCAGGCCCTCTGCCAACACAGCCGCTCGAACTTCCGTGTCGCCGGCTCCTTGGCTCTGCGGCGATGCCGCCGCCACTTCTTCTGTCTCGTCGCCATGACCCTCCGGCGAGGCTGTGTGACCGTCCGGCCCGGCGTGCCCATTGTCTGCCTCGCCGCCTTCGGCGTCCTCCGGCGAGGCTGATCTGCCCTCTGGCCCGCCCGCTCCGTCGTCGGGAGAGGAGAAGCTCTCCAGGGACGGGAGCTCTTCCACGACGCTGACGATCACGCGCCCGGCAGTACCCATCTGGCGACGAAGCAATTGTTCCATGGCCGTGATGGCACGCGGTCCGTCAGGGAGGATCTCGCTCCAGAGCAGGTAGCCGGCGACTACGCCCATCACGCAGTCGCCGAGCTCCTCCTGGTGGAGCAACACACGCTCACCGCTGCGCAGCCACCCGTGCAAGGCGGGATACAGCTCGGCGAGGACGTCGCGAGTGTCCGAAGCAGCCGGCATCGCAAAGCGCGACCACTCGAGGCGGAGCTCGTCGTAGGCATGGAGATTGTGAGTCGAAGCGAGCAGTGACACCACCCTCGTGAAGCCTTGGGCGCGGAGCCACAACAGCTCCTCCTGCCGGCGAACCTTGCGATGGTTCGGCGCGTAGCCGCCCGGTCGCTCGCTGACCGCCAGATGATCCTTGATGATCCAGCAGAAATTCCTCGGGACGATCCCGGCGGCCCATCGTCCCCTCATGCCGCTACTTCACCTAACAGTCGAGCCGCCTGCACGGTGGCTGCAACGTCATGGACCCGCACCACCGCAGCCCCGCAGGCCATCGCCCACACCGCCGAGGCCAGGGAGCCCTCCAGCCGGTCATGGGACCCGAGCGGCGGAATGTCACCAACCCGCCCGTCTGGAGACCCGCCGGCACCGAGATGGCCGATGAAGCTCTTCCGGCTGGTCCCAACCAGCACAGGAGCCCCGGTCGCCACGAGCTCCGGGAGCGCGGCCAGGAGCTGAAGATTGTGTCGGACCGACTTGCCGAACCCGATCCCAGGGTCGATGTAGACCTCCGTGACGCCGGCGCCGTGAGCGTCCGTGACGCATCGCTCGAGGAATGCCCTTACCTCTCCGACGACGTCGTCGTAACGAGGATCGAGCTGCATGTCCGCGGGAGTTCCTTTGCAATGCATCGCGACGAAGCCGGCGCCATGCGCGGCGGCAACCGCCACCAGGCTCGACGAGATGTCGTTCAAGAGAGTCGCCCCCGCTGCAAGGGCGGCGTGAGCGACAGATGCCTTGACCGTGTCGATCGAGACCCGGACCTCCCCGGCGAGCGCCTCGACCACGGGCACTACGCGGCGCAGCTCCTCGTCGGGAGCGACCGCTCCGGCACCGGGCCGCGTCGACTCACCCCCGATGTCGACCACGTCCGCACCTTCGGCCACCATTTGGCGCCCGCGGCGCACGGCAGCCTCGTAGTCCAGGTAGAGACCGCCGTCGGAGAACGAATCGGATGTGACGTTCAGCACGCCCATCACGAGGGGGACCACGTCTCAAGAGTAGAGGTTCAGCCGCCCCTACCTCGCACGTGCCCCATGGCCTCTGCTCGGGTCCTCGGGTCAGTCCGGAACAGTCCTCGCACCGTCGAGGTGACCGTGATGGCTCCGGGCTTTCGAACACCGCGCATCGACATGCACAAGTGCTCGGCCTCGATGACCACCAACACGCCCCGCGGAGCAAGCGCCGCTTCGATCGCCTCGGCGATCTGGGTCGTCATGCGCTCTTGGACCTGCAGGCGCCCCGCAACGGCATCGACAACACGAGCCAGCTTCGAAAGGCCGGTGATCCGCCCGTCTTTGCTCGGGATGTAGGCAACGTGAGCCTTGCCGAGAAACGGGACCAGGTGGTGCTCGCACAACGACGCGAACGGGATATCGCGAACCATGACCATCTCGTCATGTTCGGCGGCAAAGGTGACAGTCAGGAACCTTGCCGGGTCTTCACCGGCCTCGTCGAAGAGCTCGCCGTACATTTCCGCCACCCGCGACGGAGTGCGCACAAGGCCCTCCCGGTCGGGATCCTCACCGATGGCGGCCAAGAGCTCGCGGACCGCCCGGCGGACTCGCTCCCGGTCGACCGATCGGCGGATGTCAGGCGCGGGCTCGGGCACGTCGCCCGGCCCGCTCATGGACGGGGGCGGCGGCAAGAAGACGCCTCAACCGGCAACGGGGTCACGCGGGCTCTCCGGCGAGGTAAACGCGAATGTCCGGAAGGTTGCGGTAGCGCTCGGCGACGTCGAGACCGTAACCCACCACGAACTCAGGCTCGATATGGAATCCGACATAGGCGAGCTCGAGATCCGGACGCGGCTGAACGCTTCGCTTGACGAGCAGCGAGCAGACGGCGAGGCTCTCCGGACCGCGGGCGAGAAGGCTCTTACGCAGGTACGAGAGGGTGAGGCCGCTATCGAGGATGTCCTCGACGACGAGGACATGACGACCCGTGAGATCGATGTCGAGGTCCTTCAGGATCCGCACCACGCCACTCGTCTTCGTCGCCCTGCCGTAGGACGACACGGCCATGAAGTCGAGCTCCAGCGGCAGCTGGATCTCCCGGGCGAGATCGGCAAGGAACATGAACGCGCCCTTGAGCACCCCGACCAGCAAGGGCGGCCGGCTGGCGTAGTCGGCCGTGATCATCTTGCCAAGCTCAGCGACCCGTCTTGCGATCTGCTCGACCGAGAGGACGACCCTCCCGAGAGCCGGGTCGGCGTCCCACTCGCTCAAGACACCGCGCGATCCCGACAACGCTCCCAAGTCTGCCCCAGAAGCCCCCTGGCCAGCAAGATCGCCCACTGGCGCCGACACTAGTCGGGCACGCCGGGCCCGCACGAAAGAACGTCGGAGTCCTGCGGTCCGAGCGGTTGTCCCGGCTCGGGCTCGAGCGCCGGGTCGAGACACAATCGGCCCCGTGACCGGCGCACGCGTCTGCCTGAGCCGATGTCGGCAGCGCGCGTGGATCCAAAGGCGACCGACAGCACCCTGTCCACGGTCGCCAGGTCAGGTGGGTAACCGCACCGCAGCCACTCGCGTAGCGCCCGGCGCGCCAGGGAAACGGGGGCGTTCGCGATCGCTCTGGCGTCGGTCGGGTCGAGCGTCGCGGCAAGCTCACCGAGCAGGGCCGCGTCGTCAGCCAACAACCTCGCCTGACGAGCGAGGATCGGCACGATGTCACGGTCTGCAAGCTCGCAAAGCACGGGGACAAGCTCGTGACGAATCCGATTGCGCAGGTGTGCCGGGTCGCGGTTCGTCGGGTCCTCCACTGGGTGCAGGCCGAGCTGAGAGCACAAGTCGTGGGTCTCGGCCCGGCGCAACCCGAGTATCGGGTGCCGGGGCCCGGAGCGCATCGCCGCGAGTCCATCAGTAGCGGCACCACGGAGCAGGTTCAGGAGGACGGTCTCTGCCTGATCGTCGGCCGTGTGGCCGGTGGCGGCACCGGGCGGGAGAGCCCCGAGCCGAGCCGAACGCGCCCGCGCCTCGAGGTTGGGCCCTGCACCAACGTTCACCCGGTGGACTACGACCTCGATCCCGAGCGCTCCGGCGATCGCGGCCACGACTTGAGCGTCCTCGGCGGAGTCCTCACGCAAGCCGTGGTCGACGTGATGTGCAGTCACATCACAGCCGGCGACTACAGCGAGCACGAGCAGGGCGAGAGAGTCGGCGCCTCCGGACACGGCGCATGAAAGCGGTGCGCCGTGGTCGGGAAACGAGCATCTCCCGATCAGCGGAGCGGCGGCCTCGTGCGCCAGTGTCCGCAGTGGGCGCGTCACGCCGGCTCGAGCGCCAGACCCCGCAGGCGTGACACCCAGCGGTCAGGCGCCTGGATCTCTGCTGCACTCGGCAGATTCTCGGGGCCCTGCCAGGCGAGCGCTAGGAGCTCCGGACCGCCGGTGCTCTCGATCTCCCTCACAAAGCGCGCCCCGTCCGCATACTGGCGCAGCTTCGCCTCGAGCCCGATCAGCTGTTGGAAGAACTTCATGAGCCCGCTGGCGGACTCGCGCCGCGCACGAAGAACCTGCGAATAGTGCTCGGCGTTCGGGATCAGGTCCCGGGCGGCACGGTCCATCGTGACGTCGCCGTGACCTTCGAGGAGACTCATCATCCCCTGGATCGAGCGGAGCGTCTCCAGCTGCTCCGGCGACGCGAGAGCACCGACGAGCCCGGACTCGGCAAGTGGGTTCCTGCCGGACCGGATGTCGACAGCCATGCGGCCGAGTGCCTCCAGCACCTGGCGCGGGTCGGGCGACGCGATGGCGACGCTGCGTTCGACCAGGTCGAGAAAGTGAGCACGCAGCCAGGGCACGCCGGTGAACTGGGCACGGTGAGTCAGCTCGTGCAGCGCGATCCAGAGCCGGAACTCGCGGGGTTCGAACCCGTGCCGACGCTCCAGCGAGACGATGTTCGGCCCCACGTAGTACACGGCGTCCTGCGGTGAGCCGCTGTCCGCGAACAACAAGTCGTACTGGCCGAGCACCCGCCCGGACATCCACCCCAGCACGACCCCCATCTCGGCTCCGGCGGCCACCCTCCCAACCGGGCCGAGGAAGCCGGGAAGGCCTTGGCCCTTGCCGGCACGTGCCAGCACCGGGCCGAGCAACCGCCGAAACGAGGAGACGTTGGCGTGGATCCATTCCTCCCGCGTGGCGACCTGGGCTCGTGCGGGCCCGGCCGACGAACGCAGGCCCGTCGACTCCTCGACGAGCGCCTCCGCCTGGGCGGTGACCTCCTCGAAGTCCGTCACGAGAGAGCGAAGCGTCGCCCAGTCGATACGGGTGTCGATACGTCGCGCGACCCGTCCGGCAACCCGTTCGGCAACGTCCCACGCGACCGGCTCAGAAGGTGACGTCATCTCAGCATGGTAGGGCGGTCCGGCCGCAAGGACCGAAACGGTCAGTGCTCCGCGCCCTTGGCGACTCCGTGGGCGCTGTCCCCGTTCTTGTGCTCGTGGTCGATCACAGCCGCGATACGGGTCCTGAGCTCTTCAGGCACCTTGTCCCGGCACCGGTCGGCGACAAGTCTTCGGATCTCGGTCTCGAAGCCGAACGCCTTGAGACACGGGGCACACTTGTCCAGGTGGCGAGCAATCTGGTCACGTCGCTCGGGCGTCATTTCGCCGTCGAGGAAGTCGTAGACGCGGTGCAGCGCTTCCCGGCAGTTGATCCTCCTGTCGTCCTTCTCGCCCTTCATGCAAGCTCCATCCGATATCTCAGCCCTACTGAGCCGCGACGAAACCCCGCGCCACTCCAAAGTCGTGTAACGCCTTCTCGAGCGCCCTTCTTCCGCGATGGAGACGACTCATGACCGTTCCGATCGGAACGTCCATGATCTCCGCGATCTCTTTGTAGGAGAAACCCTCCACATCCGCCAAGAGAACGGTCATCCGGAAGCTCTCCGGCAACGACTCCAGCGCGCCCTTGACCTCGTCGTCGGTGATCCAATCCAAGGCTTCGTCCTCCGCGCTCCGGCCGATGGCGCCGTCGCGGCCGCTCATGCGGCGGAACAGGTAGAGCTCCTCCACGTCGTCGAGCTCTGTCTCCTCGGGATGGCGCTTGCGTGACCGGTAGGAGTTGATGAACGTGTTCGTGAGGATGCGGTAGAGCCAGGCCTTCAGATTGGTACCGGCCTCGAATCCGCCGTAGCCGCGGTAGGCCTTCAGGTAGGTCTCCTGAACCAGGTCCTGAGCGTCCGACGGGCTGCGAGTCATCCGGAGCGCGGCCGTGTAGAGCGAGTCCATGAAACCTGTGGTGTCCTCCGCGAACGTCGCCTGGTCAGCCACGAGCGCACCCTAGCGCCCGGCTGTCACAGCCGGGGAACGGCCCTTTCACCTTGGAAGGCTCCTCGGGTCGAGCGACGCCGCGATCCGCTGCCAACGGGCAATCCTCCGCCGGGCACTGCGAACGACCGTCGTGGCGTCGCGAGTCGCCTGACGGGCTCCGAAATCCCCAGGTGGCGATCCGGCGTACGAAGCAGCCGTCGCTAGCCGAGCGAGGTTCCAAAAAGCAAGCGCGGCCTCGTCGGACAACACTCCGGTCGAAGTGACTCGTCTCGCGAGCTCGAGATAGGTCTCGGCCCGACGGCGGCGGATGCCGGCGAGGTCGAGCGTCCTGAGCGCCTCGCCCCACGCGGCGAGAACCCCCGCACGCGTCTCGCGCCGCAGACGCCGCAACCGCAGCCGTCGCCACAACAGAAGGCCTCCGGCCCAAGAAAGCATGCCGGTGGGCAGGACGAGAAGCCAGGGTGCGAACAAGCTGCCGGGTCGACGAGCCTGACCCCCGCCACGACCGGGCTTGGGCTCGGCAGCTCCGCCGTTCGGCGAAGAACGGAGGTTATGGGCGCTTCCCGAGCTGGTCGGGGTTGCGGACAGAACCGTCGTCGTGGCCGCCGTCGGCAAGGCCGGAGCCGAAGACCCCTTCACGCTCGTGCCGGGAGTCGGCTCGAAGTCGATCCAGCCGTAGTTCTCGAACTGCACCTGGGGCCAGACGTGGGTGTCGGTCCCCTCGACCTGCCACTCGTCATGTCCGACCTGGGTCCCGGGGAGGAACCCGACCGCGATGCGGGTGGGAAGCCCGTCGATGCGAGCAAGCACTGCGAAGGCAGTCGCGAACTGCTGGCAGTAGCCAGTCGGAGACTTGAACAGGAAGCTCAGAAGGCCTCCGTACCCGGGAGACGGGGCTACCACCCCTGACTTCGTGCGCTCGGGAAGGTGGTAGTGAAACCTCGGAGAAGTCAGGTACGCGTCGAGGTCGAGCGCCTTGCGATAGTCCGTGGTCGCGCCGGCCACGAGCCTGTTGGCGAGTTGGACGAGCCGTGACGGCACCGGCCGAGGGAGCTGCAGGTCCTGAAGATTGGAGATGTTCGGAGAGCCCGCCTCGAGCTGGGCCGGCGACGGATCGGCCACAATCGAGTCCACGGCGTACACCGATCCTCGTTGAAGCAGGGTGCCCGAAACGACCGAGCCGCCCGGACCGTTCCTGCTCACCTGACCCGCGTCGGCGACTGCGAGTGGAGAGCCCCAGCTCGGAATGCTGTGACCGCCAAGCCCTGACACCTCGAAGACCTGAACCAACTGCTCGTGGCCAGACCCGTCCGGGGTGGCGGGCGGCGGCTGGCGCTCATCGACGCCAAGGGGTGGCGAGAACGACCCCAGCGCTGTCGCGGTGCCCGCTGTGGTCGCGCTCCAACTGTTGCCGTTGAACTCGTCCAGCGTCGCGATTATCTCCCGGGTGGGCGTGCTGGTGTGCACGACGAACAAGGCGGCGGAGGGAGCGCTCACTTCCTCCCGGGCGACCTGCACAAGCGTGCTGATCTCGATGCCCTGGGTCAGGTTGCCCCCCGCAATCGATGCGGCGGTCCCGCTGCTCGATCCTGTGGTGCCATGCCAAGCGACCAGGCCCACGCTGCGCGCACCGGGGAGGTTCAGGCCGACTGCCGCTGCCGCGAGGGCAGCGAGGACCGCCATGCGCAGCATCACCGCACCCGCGCCGTAGGACGTGGCGCGGTCGCCGATGCTCAGTCCTGTGTCCGGCGAAGCAATGAGGACCTCCTGGGCTCGCTCGCGCTCGCGGACGACAGCGACGAGGTACCAGCACGCCGACCCGGCCATGGAGGCGAGGCCGAGCACCCGCCAGTTGTCCGTGCCCAGGGCAGAGGCGAAAAGGTACAGCCCGAAGGCCGGCGCGAGTGCGAAGACAGCCGGGATCGTCCGCTTGGACGAGATCAGCTCGGCCAGGAGCCCCGCAGCGCCCGCTGCCCATGCCGTGGCGAGAACGAGTCCCGGCAGCTCGGGCACCGGAGCGACTCTGAAGGAGAAGGCGGTCCAAGCGGCCTGGAGGTCCTTGACCATGGCGTGCCAAGTGGCCTGGCCGGGTACTGCCCAGAGGAAAGTGGGCCCGAGCACGATCGCCGCGGGCAGGAACGCGGCCACGGCCAGGCCAAGTGCCCACCAACCGCTCCGGAAGCGACGCCGTGCGGGCTCGTCGGAACGGTGACCCTGCCCGGCAGCTCCGCTGATCCTGCCGTCGTTCCCAGCGGGTTCGATGTGGGAGGTCGCGCGGATGCCGGAGACTCCACCCCGCGCCGCGAAGCCGGCAAGGTGCACGAGAAGGAGGCTGGTCAACGCCGCGGTGAGCTCTCCCGGGCCGGTGAAGCAGCGTGCCAAGCTGGCGACGGCGATCACGTCGGTGAGCACGAGGGCGAGCCACGCACTCATCGGACAACCTCCATCGCCCCGCCCGACCAGCCCGTGACCTCGTCGACCAGGTCCGGTCCCTCGAGATCGAGGCTCCAGGCGGCAGCAAGTGCCCTCCCGAGCGGGAGCGGCACCGTCAGCACCCCGGATCTGGATCTTCCGACACGCCCTTGCGGATAACGGGGCCCGGTCTTCGAGACGGCACGCGAACCTGCGTCGTCGTCGGCCTGCCACCTGGCCTCAAGCTCGTCTCGCGTGGACGGCGATGCGGCGCCCACGAGGACGAGCACGACCGCCGAGTACGCCCGGGCGAGATCCTCGAGAACCTCTGGGTCCGGTGGGCGTTCCCCGAAAGCACCGACGATGACGAGCACCTCGTCACGGTCGGGCCGGCCGAGCCGCTCGACGGCGGCGCTGAACCGCTGGCGCGCCGGTGTGGGCACTGCAGCAATGCCGGAGAGGGCAATGAGCACGTTCTGGAGACTCTCTTGCCCCCGCTGACCACCGGTGTCCAGATTCGTCGTCGTCAAAAGGCGGTAAGCGCCGGAGGCTCCGGTGCTCGACTCGTCGGCTGCGACGGACAACACGCTCGCGGCGACCTCGACGGCCCGGTCCAGTTCGTCCACCGGCGTCGCGTCGTCGCCCACATCGAGCAACACCGTGGTCGCGATCCGGTCCGGTTCGTCCCGGTCCCCGCCGTCGCGAACCATGAGCTCGCCGACGCGCGCAGTCGTACGCCAGTGAACGCGCCGAAAGTCGTCGCCTTGCGCGTAACGTCGGAGCATCGAGCTCCCGGTGATGAGCCGCTCCGCAACCGAGAGGGTGCTCTCGGCCGCCAGCCAGCCGGGCACTTCGGGCACCACCGTTGTGAGTGGCTCGATGTGCGGGAGCGCGATGCATCGAGCCGGCCGGCTGACCGACAGACGCCGCCGGGCCAGGCCGAGCGGGTCGGAGATCGTCGCTTCGTAGGCTCCGGCATCGACGGGCCCGCGCCGTTCGGTAAGGAGCCCGAAAGTCGCCTGTGCCCGGTCGCCGCGCGCGAGCCGNNGTGATCGGAGTCGAGCGCCATCCGGAGAGGCCGGACTCCCCGATCGTGACCTCGAACACAGCCGGTTCGCCCGCGTTGACGATAGGTTGCACTGCACGTGCAACGACCGTGACGGTGCCCTTGGTCATACGCACCCGGACGAGTGCCGCCAGCGCCACGATCACGACAGCGGTGGCGAGCCCGAAGAGCTCCGGGATGCCCAGGATCCGGCCGACGGCGCCCGCGATCAGCCCCAGTGTGATCGTCCGGCGGCCTCGGGCGGTCAGCATCCCGTTCGCTATCGGCGTCCAGTGGGTAGATCGGGCACGGGCACCTGACCGAGCACCTCGTCCAGCACGGCCTTCACAGCGCTGCGACCCCGGCCGGCTGCCGCCCGCAGCTCCAGACGGTGGCTGATGACCGAGGGCGCCATGGCCTTGACGTCGTCAGGGGCAACGAACTCCCGGCCCACGAGCACCGCCCGGGCCCGCGCCGCGCGCTGCAGGGCCAGAGCTGCCCTCGGCGACATCCCCAGCGCGACCGACGGGTGGACGCGGGTCGCGTTGGCGATCTGCACGATATAGCTCTGGATCAACGGTGAGATGTGGACTGCCCGCGCCCGAGCGGCGAGCGCGATCACATCCTCAGGGGTGGCAACCGGCTTCAGCATCTCGAGGGGCTCGCGCACGCCATGGGTCTCGAGCATCACGACCTCGGACTCGGCGTCGGGATATCCGATCTCGATTCTGAGCAGGAAACGGTCGAGCTGGCTCACGGGGAGCGGGAACGTCCCCTCGTGCTCGATCGGGTTCTGCGTGGCGATCACCATGAACGGATCGGGAAGTTTGTAGGTGTTGCCGTCGACGGTGACCTGCCGCTCCTCCATCGACTCGAGCAAAGCGGACTGCGTCTTCGGAGGTGTCCGGTTGATCTCGTCGCCGAGCACGATGTTGGCGAAGATCGGCCCGGGCCGGAACTCGAAACTGGTCTTCGTGGCGTCGAACACGCTCACCCCGGTCACGTCGGAGGGCAACAGATCGGAAGTGAACTGGATCCGGCGGTGACGGCACGACACCGAGGCCGACAGCGCCTTGCCAAGGCTCGTCTTGCCGACGCCGGGCACGTCCTCGACAAGGAGGTGACCACCTGCGACCAGGCACGTCACCGAGAGGCGAATGGCCTCGTCGTTGCCCTGAACCACCCGTGCGATGTTGTCGACGATCCGCTCGAACAAGCGGGACGCCCCAGACGCGTCGACTAGGACCGGGTGCTCGCCATCCATCAGGGCACCGTCCGGGTCGAGCCCGGCACGGGTACCGAGATCCATCCTCGCCACCTCACCTCCGAGCTCGAGAGATGCCGCCGCACAAGATCATCCCAGCAGCTGGGTCGCTTCTGTTCGCGGCCGGTCAGCGTGCTCGTCAAACCCCTCTCCTTGTGTAGCTTAACCAGCACCCAGGCACACGAAGGCTCCCGCTGCCAACGCCTCGCGGGCGCTTTGGCCACCGGAGGCGAGGTCGCCGAACGAGAGTGGCCCGGGAAGCGCACGTGCCTGGGCAGTCGCGAGCGCCCGTGCCAAGCCGTTCCCACGATTGAGCTCCTCGTGGAGGGCGATCATGACCGGGATCACCCCGTCGTCTGGCACAGGTGCCGCGCTCGAGACGATGGCCCGCGTCCCGAGCGCCAGCAGCGCTGCGCTCGTCCCCATGAGCTCATCGCCGGGATGGACCTCCGAGCGTCCCGCGTCGCAGGCAGATAGCACCATCCACTCGGGCGGCCGCACCATGCGTTCGAGGTCGTAGACAGTGAGCGGCCCGTCAGCCAGCTCAAGGGACGAGAATTGCGGATTGTCGGCACGGAACGTCCCGTGAGCAGCCACGTGGGCGAGGCGCCGTCGTTCGAAGGCCCGTGCGACCGCCTGGGCAGTCGCGGCGGGTCCTTGCAAGGTCCGCGCCTTCGGGTAAAAAGCCGAGCGGATCCGGTTGATCTCCTCCGCCGCGTGGGCGACCCTGGGCCCTGCTACGAGGACGACCTCACCAGCGCCCGCCGCTGCGAGCCTTGGCGCGCCGAGATCCGCGCACTGGCGGGAGTACCACAGCGACGCCGATGGCGAGACCGTCACGGCCCGGTCTCGGAGCGATGGGAGCAGGGCCCAGGCAAGGGCGTGAAGCTCGCCGGTGGGTACCACGACGAGGTCACGGCCATCCAACTCGCGTGCCAACGGCCCGACGAGGAGGTCCGCCAGACGGTTGCAAGACCGCTCGAGGAGGACCGCTGCCGCCTCGAGACTGGGCTGAGAGCTACGCCGGAGCACTAGGCGACCAAGCGCGAACTGCAGCATGGCGCGCTCGGTTGCCACCTCTGCCGCGCTGCCAAGACACCGCAGGTTGAACCGCCTCCGGGTACCGGTCACAGCATGGAGTCGCCCGTCGTGCTCGATGTACTCGACAAGGGCCCGTTCGCCGATCGCCTCTCGCAGCTCGGCTGGGCTCGGGAGACTCGGAGCTTTGGCGAAGTCCCCCTCCGCGGCGCGACTGCGCTGGCGGATCGCCGCCTCGATCCTCCGCTGCTGCGCAACGAGCGGCCAGACGTCACCACCTTCGAGCGAGGCGCGCTCGAGGCGAGCGACGGTGTCCCGCAGCGTCGCGAGCATCCGAGCGAGCTTCTCGTCCGTCGGAGGGGTCGCGCGGGGCGCCCTCAACGCGCCCGCACGCCACCGTTCCGACCAGCGCAGTACTTCCACTGCGCGTCTCGACTCGAATGCCAGGTCCAGGCCGAGGTCGGCGATCTCCGAGACTGTCGTGGCAGTTCGAACTCGCAACTCGGTAGCCCCAAGCGTCGCCCGGTGATCCTCGGCGACTTCGAGCCCGGACCTGAGTGCCGACAGGGCACCGGAACGGTTGCCGGCCGCAAGGCGGCCCAGCGCCTCGCCGTACCAGCCACGCACGCGTTGCGCAGCCGGCCCGGAACGCGTGCGCCCGTCGATACCGGCCACGAGTGACCGCACAGTGTCCATGTCTCGAGTTCGCAGCGCCGCACGTGCGCCCAGCAAGCGGCACTCGAGGCTCGGCAACAGCCACTCTTGTTCGCGGAGAGCCTCTGCGAGCACGCCAGCCTCCGCCGGGATGCGGGCCTGCGCCGTGCCCGCGGCCCACCGTGACTGCGCCTCGACGAACCGGGCCAGTGCAGCCCACCGGGACCGTCTCTGGCGTACGAGCTGACGACGCGCCGTGCGAGCCGCCGAGCCGGAGACGACCAGGTCTCCCTCGGCGAGAGCTATCTGGCTCAGCAGCAGTCTGGCCTCAGCCAAGTCGAGCGAGGTCCCGGTCGCCTCCAAACTCGCCACGCCGTCCTCGATGTGGCGGCGGGCTTCGGGGAGCAACCTCGCGGAAAGCAGCAGCTCGGCACGATCGATCGACAGCGCCGGAGCATTCAGCCCCCGTTCGGCGAACTGGCGCGCCGCTTGGTCGTACCGCCGTAGCGCGGCAGGGACATCGCCTTTGAGCGCGGAGACGTACCCGAGGTTGTGCAGGACCTGCGCTGCCGCGATCTCACCTCGGAGCGAGCGGTAGAGGTTCAAGGCCTTGTTGAGGTCCGTCTCCGCGAGAGCGAGCTCGCTGCGGTAAGCGTGGAGGACACCGCGATTTGAGAGAAGCCTCGCCTCGTTCAAACGGTCGCCGGCACGGCGCAGCAGCGGCAAGGCTCGGCGGCTGTCGTCGAGCGCCTCCTCAAACCGACCGACGCGGATGTGAATGAGGGCACGCTGTACAAAGACCTGACCGCGCAGTTCTCGGGGAGCATGTTCGGCCGCGCGATCGAGCTCGATCAGCGCCGCGTCCGGGCACCCGGCTTGCAACAGCGCGAAGACCAGGCTCAGGCGCGCTTCAATCGCGCGAAAGTCCAACTTCCCCGCCTCGGCAACGGCAATCGCGCGCCGTAGGCGACGCCGGGCGGCGCTCAGCCGGCCGGTCTCACGAGCCACGAGACCAACCGTTCGATGGGCCACCGAGGCTGCCTCCGCATCAACGCCAGGATCAGACAGCACTGCCAACGCGGCCGCCTCGGCCCGGAGCGGGTCATCAGCAACCGCCGCGAGGGCGCGTTCGGCCGCGTCGAGTGACGCGTTCACAGTGGGGCGCGCCATCAGATCAGGCCCTAGGCCACACCCCGGGCGTGCTCAGAGCGTGATCCAGCTCGTGGCGACCGGATGGGCGGCAGAGCTCGCGAGCCAGCAGCGAAAGCTCACAGGCCCGTCGGGCACGACCGGGATGTGGAAGCAGCCGAGCTCGTCGGTCTCCACAGGCGTGGTTCCACCTCGGTGGCGCAGTTCGACGACGGCGGCCTGCGCTGGCACGACTTGCCCCACCAGGTACCTGGCGCCGGACATCTCCATCTCGAGCACAAGGTCACGGGCTTCAAAGCTCAGCTGTCGGGCCGTCCGTCCGCCGGATCGGACACTCGCAAGAAGCCCGTCGTCGATCATCGAGTCGTAGACGAGCGCAGCCAGCTCGTCATCAACGGAACGCAGTCCGAAGCTCGACCTTGCGCTGGCGAGCACCTCTGCTGGCACTGGGTCCTTCTCGGGCACCAACGACTGGAGCCTCCTGAAGGTCGCCTCGCGAGCAGCCTCTGCGGCATCCGGCCATTCAAGGTGGACAGCGGCCCCGTCAATGCGGGACGCCTTGGCCACCGCTTCGTCGTCTGGGTTCATGAGACTCTCCCCTTGGTCGTGCCCGCAACCGCGTGACGACCCTGAGAATGGAGCGGGTGAAGCGCAGCTCGGTCACCTAGCCGGTCGAGACAGCGGGCGCGGACGGGGCCGATGCTGCCGATCGGCATCTCGAAGACCTCGCTCAGCTCCGCATGGCTCAGAGGCGGGTCGGCCAAGAGCACGCGGAGCAAAGCCTTGCAGTCCGGTGCCAAGGCTTCGAAAGCACTCCACAGCGCAGCGCCCCGTCCGCGCTTTGCCAGATCGTCGGTCATTTCAAGCGCTCGGTCCCCGCACGTCGATTCGGTCAACTGCTCAGCTGAGGTGCAGCCCTCCCGCTGCCGCATCAAGCGGAGGCACTCGCGGAGTGCGTTCGTGGCGAGCCACACCCCGAGCCGTTCGGGGGCACTGATGAAATCGAGATTTTCGGCGAGCCTCATCCAGGTCGTCCGGCTGATCTCCGCGGCGTCCGCCTGCTTGAGCCCGTGACCACGCGCGATTGCCCAGACGAGGCCCGCGAAACGATCGACGAGCGCGTCCCAAGATCGCCAGTCTCCCCCTGCGGCTTGCCGCAAAAGGCTGCCGAGGTCGAGGTCGTTCACACCGCAACTGTAACCACTCGGACCTGGAGGCCTCAGGGGTCGCCCTCGTACAGGCTCACCATGCCAAGTGTCTTGGAAGCTCAAAGAGACGTGACGCGGCGAACGCGCGGCTGGGACATAATCGTGGGATCAAAGCGAATGGGCGCAAGGGCGATCAAGTGTCGAGGCTGGCAAAGTGAGACGGCTGGCCGTCGTAGGAGCCGGGATTGTCGGCTTGGCCGTAGCCCGCCAGCTGCTCCGCGCGAACCCGGCGGCAAGCGTCGTGCTGGTCGAGCGCGAGAACACGGTCGGCTCTCATCAAAGCGGCCACAACAGCGGAGTGATCCACTCCGGCCTCTACTACGCGCCCGGCTCATTGAAGGCGGAGCTCTGCGTATCGGGCGGCCGGCTCTTGAAGAGTTATTGCGAGGAGCGCTCCATTCCGGTCGAGACCTGCGGCAAGGTGGTCGTCGCAGTTGACGATTCAGAGCTGCCGAGGCTCCAGAAGCTGTTCGAGCGCGGTGTGAGCAACGGCGTGCCAGGGCTCCGCCTCGTGGAAGGGTCCGCGTTGAGCGAGCTGGAACCTCACGTCGTCGGCCTGCGAGCCATCCACTCTCCTTCGACCGCAGTCGTCGATTTCAGTGCCGTTACCCGCGCCCTTGCAGAGGAGGTAGCCGCTTCGGGCCAACTCTGGCTCGGAACTGAAGTGATGTCCGTTCTGCCTCGATCGGATGGCCTCGTCCGCCTGGAGCTGGCTGGAGGCCATGCCGGATATTTCGACTGCGATTTCGCGATCGTCTGCGCGGGCCTTCAGTCGGACCGGTTGGCCCTCCGGTCCGGAGCTGACGCAGAGCCTCGGATCGTTCCGTTCCGCGGGTCGTACTACCGGCTGCGACCTGCAGCTCGACATCTGGTGCGAGGACTCGTCTACCCAGTGCCCGATCCCAGATACCCGTTTCTCGGAATTCACTTGACGAGGACTGTGCACGATGAGGTACTCGTCGGGCCGAATGCCTTTCTCGGTTTCTCCCGAGACGACTATGCGAGATCGGCCTTCGCGTGGCGGGACGTTCGAGACACGCTGATGTGGCCGGGATTTCCCCGTTTTGCAAGATCGAATTGGCGCGCGGGCGTGCGAGAGATCTCGCACGCCATGAGCCGTCGAGGCTTCGCCTCCGCGGTTCGCCGCTACGTCCCGGAGCTGACCGCTGACGACTTGGAGCCGGCCGTGGCAGGTATCCGGGCCCAAGCGATGCTTCGTGACGGGTCACTGGTCGACGATTTCTGGCTCGACTCAAGGGCTAGCATCCTGGACGTTCGCAATGCCCCTTCTCCCGCCGCGACAGCGTCGCTCGCGATCGCCGACCACATCTGCAAGCGGGCAGGTTTGAGCTGAGCGGCGTCCAGTGTCCGTCCGTGGTGACCGCATGGCCACCTGTCGATCACGGGCGCAAGGGCTCCTGGGAGCCTCCAGAGGTAGCCTCTCAGCGTGCGCAAGCTGCTCGTCGCCCTCGGTGTTGTCGCTGCCGGCATCGGGGCATCGGCTTGCAGCAGCACCCCGTCGGCCACATCGACGACGACGTCGGGCGCCAGCAGCACTGAGGCGTCCACGACAACCCTCCCGGCCGTGCCCGTCACCGGGACCAGCAATGCGGCTGCACAGGCGATGAAGGCAGCACTTCGGCACGGGGGATCGCGGCGCTCGCTGCACTACGTCTCCACCTCGGTCGGCGACGGGTTGACCACCACCATTGTTGGCGACGTCAACCAGACCTCAGGAACCCAGACGATCGTCGTCTCGTATCGAGGGGTCAAGGCCACGATGGTCATCGAGCTCGTCGGCCACGAGGCGTACTTCCGGGGGCAGGCCGCGGCCATCGAAGTGCTCGTCAACTTGACGGCGCGTCAATCAGCAGCTGCCGCCGGCCAATGGGTCTCGGTCGTGCCGGCCGACTCGGTCTACCAGAGCACCGCCGCCGCTCTCACCGTCGGCTCGGTGATATCGGAGCTCGCCCTCTCGCCGCCCATCAGCGGGGAACGAACCGCCATCGACGGCGGTCGAAGCGTCGTCGAGATCTCCGGCGCCTGGGTAGGCGAGGGCATCACAGCCAAGGATCACGCGACGGGTCAGCTCGAGGTGACCAAAGGGGTCGCGTCGCTCCCGATCGCGTTCAACGGCGTGATGCCCGCGACGGCGAACGCGACCCGCTTCGTGGAGAATCTCGTGGTGAGCAATTGGGGAAAGGCCGTCCGCGTCGTGCCCCCGGCTTTCTCGGTACCACTGGCCACGATCCTCAAGAGCACAACGACAACGACCCAGCCGGTCGTGGTCTGAGCTAGGGCTGGTCGTGCCACCGATCGGCGACTATGCCCTCGTCGGCGGGATCGCCGCGGTGTGCAGCTACTTGCTGACATTCCCGCTCCGGCGCTTCGCGGCTCGCATATCCTTCGTCGCCGACCCGGACGAGCGCCGCCTCCACCATCATCCGATCCCTTACGGTGGCGGACCCGCGATGTTCCTCGCCTTCCTCGCCGCGATGATCGTCGCTGACCACATCGGGCACCTGAACGGGATCTTCCAAGGATCCTCGGAGCCTCTCGGTGTCGTGCTCGGCGCTGCTGTCATCCTCGGGGTAGGGCTGCTCGACGATGCCCGTGAGATCTCCGCTCCGGCGAAGGTGGCAGGCCAAGTGCTCGCGGCAATGTTCCTCGTGTTCCTCGGCGCCACGATGTTCTGGCTGAAGATCCCTCTCGCCGGCACCGTAGTGCTCTCCTCGGACCTCACTCCGCTGATCACTGCCCTTTGGGTGATCGGCATCACGAACGCGATCAACCTCATCGACGGCCTCGACGGGCTCGCGGCCGGCATCGTCGCAATCGCCTCGGGCGCGCTCGCTGTCTACGGCGTGCGGCTGGTCGAGCTCGGCGTGCTGCAGTCCACCAACCTCGGGCCGCTCATCGCCGTGATCACCTGCGGCGTCTGCATTGGCTTCCTCCCGCACAACTTCAATCCGGCGAGGGTGTTCATGGGTGATGCCGGCGCATTGTTCCTAGGACTGCTGATGGCCGCCGCCACGATGGAGATCGGAGGCCGAACCGAGGGAGTGAGCGGGCAGACGTACTTCTTCTATGCGCCGCTGTTCCTTCCGCTGTTCATCCTCGGAGTCCCGATAGCCGACATGGCCTTTGCGTACATCCGGCGCGTGGCCAAGGGCACCGGGATCGACACCCCGGACAACGACCATGTTCACCACCGACTCGTGCGGCTCGGGCACGGGCCTCGCCGAACGGTTGTGATCTTGTGGACCTGGACCGCAGCGCTGTCCGGTTTCGTGCTGTTCCCGCTGTTCGCGCCGGAGTCCAACGCCATCATCCCGTTCGCTGCGATCGTGCTCGGCCTGTTGCTGTTCACCTTGTTCCGCCCTGGCCTGCGCAACGAACGCCGGAAGCGACGCGGGGGCGCGACACGCGCCAGGGCCAAGACCCGAGCCGCAGTACCGGTGGGGGCTGCGTCAGGTATCGAGGCCACCGCGAAACTCGGGGTCGTGTCAGGAAACGGGGCTGTACCAGGCAGCGACACGGCACCACGGATCAAGCCTGGGCCCGACAGCACTGGACCGACAGCGGAGACGGCCCTCAACTGAGCCCTCTGAGGCGGCCAATCGCCTCGAATCAGCCTGTGGCGCCGTTTCAGAAGTCCAGGTCGGATAGCTCGGGAACTGTTCGCAGCGCTCGGTCGCGGGCCTCGAGCCAGCGCTGGCGGTCGACGCGCCGCGCGGGCTCGATGACGGCCCTCGGCTGAAGTTCGGCCGCTGCCTCCTCGAGGTTCGCCCAGGTGCCGACCCCGACTCCGGCCAGGTACGCGGCGCCGAGCGTTGTCGCCTCGGTGACGGCGGAGGTCTCGACCGGACGGCCGATGGCGTTCGCGAGCGCTTGTATGAACGTTCGGTTCGCGCTCATGCCCCCGTCGACGCGGAGGGACCCGATAGAGAGTCCCGAGTCGGTCTCTGCCGCCTCGAGAAGGTCGGCGCCGCGGTGCGCTATCCCTTCCAACACCGCGCGCGCGACCTCGGCTCTCCCCGAGCCCCGAGTGAGCCCCAGCAGCGTGCCGCGCGCACCGTAGTCCCACAACGGAGTGCCGAGACCGAGGAGCGCCGGCACGAACCAGACTCCACCCGAGTCGACGCACGAGGCCGCCAGTCCATCCGATTCCGCGGCCGACGACACGATGCGGAGGTCGTCCCGCAGCCACTCGACGCAGCTGCCGGCCGACATCATGATGGCTTCGATTCCCCAGGTGATGCTGCCGCCCTGACTCCAGGCCACGATCGGGAAGGTCCCGCCCGGCCCGCGTCGAGGGAAGGCCGGTCGCTTGTCGCCGACGCAGAGGTCAAGCATTGCGCCCGTGCCGAATGTCGCCTTGGCAAGGCCGGGCCGGACACAGCCCTGACCCACGAGCGAGGCCTGCTGATCGCCGGCCAAGCCGGCGATCAGCGGTGCGCCCGGCAACGCGCTCGCTTCGCCAAGAACGCCGAGGGAGTCCACGGGACACGGAAGGACTCCGTGCGGGATGCGCAGCGCCTCGAGCACCTCCTCGTCCCAGTCCGCGGCATTGCCGTCAAGCAAGCCGGTGACCGCGAGGTTGCTCCGGTCCGATACATGCAAGCGGCCTCGCGACAGCGTCCAAGCGACCCAGGTGTCGACGGTCCCCGCGCAAAGGTCGCGCAACCGGCCTGGATCGGCGATGTCGAGAAGCACGGCCAGCTTGGTCGCGCTCTGGTTAGGTGCGAGGCGGATCCCCTGGGCCTGGAGCGCCAGGCAATATCCCACAGTACGGAGGTCCTGCCACCCGATGCCGGGCCCGACCGGGTCGCCGGTCGCCCGGTCCCAGACAACTGTCGACGCCCGCTGGCTGCTGATTCCCACCGCGTCGACGCTTCCGCCTCCGGCGAGTGCCGCGGTCGACACCTCGAGAACGGCCCGGGCGATCTCGGCCGCGTCGAACTCCACGAAGCCTTGCGAGGGCGAGCTCGGGAGCACCTGAAGCTGATGAACGTGCTCGACCGAGGAGTCGGGCCGCACGATGGCAGCACGAACGCCACTTGTCCCCACGTCGACGGCTAATACGCTCATCGCTTGCCTCCTCTCTCCTCCACCCCGCCCGCCTCTTTCGATGGCGGCAACGCCACAATAAGAGGTGGCGGAACCCGGGTCCCGAATGCCGGAGGCGCGAGCCGCGGAAGTACCATGCGGCGATGGGCCGTCAGGGTCGACCCGGAGGGGAGCAAACGCCCGATGACCGGGCTGCCGGCCGATCAGCTCGACGCCGGCCCGAGGACGTCGCCCGGCGCCGGAGGCATGTCGCTACAGCCGGTCTCACCGCATTGGTGCTGGCCGGTGCCGGGTTCGTGGCATACGCAACGGTGATCTCCCGGGAGGTCCCGACGCCGAAGTACGCGAATCTGGTCCTCTACGCGTCTCCGGCCAAGGTTCCAAGCTTCGATCTCGCACGCCTCGGGAGTGGAGCGAGGGTCACCTCGGCAGTGCTCGGCAACGGTCCGGCCGTAGTGAACTGGTTCCAGTCCACCTGTGTCGCCTGCCAGGCCGAGCTCGGGACGTTCGCCTCGGTCGCCAACAAGGAGCAGACGACGATCCACTTCCTCGGGATCGACATCAATGACGCTTCGCCCGCGGCGGCACTCGCCATGGTGCGCCGAGCCGGCGCGGAGTATCCGGTTGCGGAGGCACCCGGCATCGCGAGCATCTCCTTGGCGACCCGTTTCGGCGTCGGCGACCTGCCGGCCACCGTCTTCGTCAGCGCAGGCGGCAGCATCTTGGGTGAGGTGCTCGGCAAGGTCCCCCGGACCGAGCTCGTCGCCCTGCTCGCCAACCTGGCAGCCGGACGGCCTCTCAACTCTTGATCACAGAACACGAACGAAGTGCGCGGGACAACTCTTACACTGCCCTTGCGCTGTTTCGCGTACGCCACCTGTCTTCTTCGCTATGATATTTACCACTAAATATCGGAGGACTGATCGTCGCTGACCGTTCGACGGCGGTTGGCTCGCCACGAGGAGATCACCCATGACCTTGGCCATCCAGCTGGAGGATCTGCACAAGACCTTCGGCCATACTGTGCGGGCCCTCGACGGAGTCAGCTTCGGCGTGGAACAGGGCACGATCTTCGGGCTGCTCGGCCCGAACGGAGCTGGGAAGACCACCGCCGTGCGGATCCTCACGACGGTGCTCCAACCCGACAGCGGTGTGGCCCGCGTGCTAGGTCACGATGTCGCAGCCGAGCCTGATGTAGTGCGCAGGCTGATCGGGCTCGCCGGTCAGTTCGCGGCAGTCGACGAGAACCTTACCGGCGCGGAGAACCTCTGGATGGTCGGAAGGCTCAACCACATGTCCAAGGCGCCGCTCAAGGAGCGCTCGTCTTCGCTTCTCGAACAGTTCGGCCTCACCGACGCGGCGAACCGGCCAACCAAGACGTACTCCGGAGGAATGCGCAGACGCCTTGACGTCGCCGCCTCACTTGTCGCCCACCCGAGAGTGCTCTTTCTCGACGAGCCGACCACCGGCTTGGACCCGGCGAGCCGTGCGGATGTGTGGACCATGATCGAAGGTCTCGTCGCCGAGGGCACGACAGTACTCCTGACGACCCAATACCTGGAGGAGGCGGACCGGCTCGCCGAGCACTTGGTGGTTATCAACCACGGCAGGGTCATCGCGGCTGGAACTCCGGCCACCTTGAAGGCGAACATGGGCGTCACTGTTCTCGACCTCGGTCTTGTTGACGAGAGAACCGCGCTTCGAGCCGCGGAGGCGCTCAAGGCGGTGAACGAAAAGGCCCCGGTCGTGTACGGCCGCACGGTGGAGGTCAACGTGAACGACGGCCCTCGCATCGTCACCGAAGCACTGAGGATTCTCGAGGCGGAAGGCATCGCCCCGACAACACTCGCTCTGCGTGAGCCGAGTCTCGACGATGTGTTCCTTTCTCTCACCGGACATCGTGCCGAAGCCGAACTGGCCGAAGGAGTGGAGACTCCCCCGAGCCCGAATGGACGCCGACAAAGACACAGGAGAGGCCGAAGCTGATGACCACGACCACGACCACGATCCCTGCGCCGCACGCCCCTGCTCTCGGTTCGTCACCGTCGGGCGGTCGGCTCTACTGGGCTATCGCCGACATGCTGACAATGACCAAGCGCAATCTCATCGGCTACACGCGTGTGCCCGAAGCCATCTTCTTCTCCAGTGTGCAGCCGATCATGTTCGTCCTGTTGTTCCGGTACGTGTTCGGGGGTGCGATCCCGACGCCTGGTTACCATTACGTACAGTTCCTGCTGCCGGGCATATTCGTCCAGACCGTCGCCTTCGGGTCGATCGGCACTTCCATTGGCCTCGCCGAGGACCTGCACAAGGGCCTGATCGAGCGGTTCCGTGCGCTCCCGATGTCACGCTGGGCCGTGCTCGCCGGCCGGACGACAGCCGACTTGTGTCGCAATCTGTTCGTGATGGCCCTAATGACCGCAGTGGGATACGCCGTAGGCTTTCGCATCGGGACGAACGTGGGCGAGTACCTGTTCGGGATCGTCCTTCTCCTGCTTTTCGCGTACGCGCTCAGCTGGGGCTTCGCCTTCATCGGACTTTCCGCACCTAACAGCGAGACGGCACAGCTGATGTCGTTCCCGCTGCTCTTCCCGCTCACGTTCGCGTCTTCGGCGTTCGTGCCGCTGCAGTCGATGCCGGGTTGGTTACAGGCGTTTGCTCAACATCAGCCGGTGACTATCCTCGTGAACGCCGCGCGCGATCTCATGTCGGGAGCGCCCAAGCCGGACCTGGTCTTCCCACCCTTCACGACCATCGTCAGTACCGGTCGCACGAGCTCCACCGTCTTCTGGGCGGTCGTGTGGTCGCTGGGAATCCTCGCCGTACTGGCGCCGGTCTCCGTCCGCCGGTACAGGCGCCGAGCGCTCTGACCACCCGCAGCTGGTAGCGAGCCCTCGCCGACAGCGAAGTGTCCGGCCGAGGCCGGTCGCGCCTACGATGACCAGGCCAGGGCCGGTGTGCTTCCAGTCGACACCGGCGCCCGGCTGTCAGCAGAGCCGCCCGGGTAGCTCAGTGGTAGNNTTCGAATCCCATCTCGGGCTCCATCTCGGGCTCAGAATAAGCCCTGGTAGAGATGTCGCGATACCAGCGAACACCGTTCGTCTGTTTGACAGCAGCAGGTGTCAGGGGATGTGAAACGCGCCGCGACAACGCGCCGCGATGGGCAGGCGCCATGTTCGTCTACTCCAGCGGGCCGACAACGGCCTCGACAGCCTCGAGGATCTCCCCCGATTCCACGAGGGCCGCCATGGCGTTGTGGTCGGTATACAGGGGCCTGTCTTCGGCCAGATGCTCGACGTGTCGGCGGACGACCTCGTGCGCGACTCGCACGCCCTTGCCTGGCGTGAACTCGCGAAAGTCGAGCGCCTGGGCGGCGGCCATGAACTCGATGCCGAGCACAGCCCAGGCGTTCTGCAGAATCTGGCAGTTCTTCAGGGCCGTGTTCATGCCCATCGAGACGAAGTCCTCCTGGTCAGCCGCGGCCGGGATGGACATGGTAGAGGCCGGGGCGGCGAGGATGCGCTGCTCGGTGATCAGCGTGTCGGCGGTGTACTGGCTGAGCATGAGGCCGCTGTAGAAGCCCGGGTCGGCAGTCAGAAAGGCAGGCAGCCCCTGGCTCAGGGCCGGGTTCTCCAGCCGGTTCATGCGCCGCTCCGACAGGACGCTCACCATGGTGATCGCCTGGCCCACCATCTCCATGGGCAGCGAGACCGGCGTGCCCTGAAAGTTCGCACCGGTGAGCGTGAGCTTGTCCTCCGGGATGAAGATCGGGTTGTCACCGACCCCGTTCAACTCGATCTCGACCTGGCTGACTGCCCAGGCGACGGCGTCGTGGGCGGCACCGATCACCTGCGGAGACGAGCGCATGGAATAGGCGTCCTGCACCTTGGTCTTGATCCTGCCCGTCGCCAGGTCACCGCCCTCGACGCAGCGCCTGATCGCGGCGGCGCTGCGCACCGCCCCGGGGAAGCCGCGCAACTCGTGGAGACGCGTGTCGTAGGGCTTCAGGTTGGCCATCAGGGCCTCGAGCGACATCGCGCAGGCGATCTCGGCCTGGCGCAGCAATTGGTCGGCGTCTCCCAGCAGCAGAGCGCTCATGGCCGTGAGCACGTTGGAGCCGTTGATTGTGCCGAGGCCGTCGCGGGCCTGCAGGCCGGGGACAGGGATACCGGCGCGCGCCATGGCGACGCTCGTGGGCAAACGTTCGCCCTGGTAGAAGGACTCGCCTTCGCCCATCAGCGAGAGTGCGAGCTGGGCCATCGGGGCAAGGTCGCCGCAGGCGCCCACCGAGCCTTTCTGGCAGATGACCGGAGTCACGCCCCGGTTGAGCATCGAGACGAGGGTCAAGGTGATCTCGGGCCGGATGCCCGAGTTGCCGTGGGCGTGGACGTTGATGCGGCCGGCCATGGCGGCGCGCACGACCTCCGGCGGCGCGGGATCGCCGATGCCGGCCGCATGGTTGTAGACCAGCGCCCGCTGGAACAGCCCGACCTGCTCGTCGTTCAGCACCACCTCGGAGAACTCGCCGATCCCTGTGTTGGTGCCGTACATGATCTCGTGGGCGGCGAGCTTGTCTTCGAGCATGGCGCGGCACGCGCGGATGCGCTCCAGCGCCCGCGTGTCGAGCTCGACCTCCTCGCCGCCGCGCGCGATGCGCAGCAGGCGCTCGATCGTCAGCGAGCTTCCATCAAGAACGACGGTCACAGTGTCTCCTTCCCCTGTGGGGCATCGACCTGCGTCAGCTCCCCGGTCAGTCGACCTAACCACTTAGACCATAGGCCTGCAGAATGCTCGCAGGTAAACGTGGGCGACGTGCTCCCCATGCACCGCTCGGCCACTGCGCGACGTCAGGGCGACGTTGCCGTGCTGGTCGGATCGTCTGGGACTGGAGCCTGAGCCGGACCGCTCTACGGTGGACGGGCTGCGACGCCGAAGCCGACAGGCCACACGAGCACGTGATAGTCACCGACGACGTAGATGTGGGCCGGACGCCCCCAGGTCTTGGTCGCCGAGACCGTGTCGACGCCTTGGTAAACAGGCGTCTCGTAGACGAGAAACTGGAAGTGCTGTCCGGCGTACCAGCTGGCGGAGGACAGCTTCATGTACCGGCCAAGCTTGCCATCCGGGTTCGCCCACACCGGTCGCACCGTGATCGCACCCCTGCTCTCGACGGTCGTGATGCTCGATGCCCAGTATCCGCCGACGCCGTTTCGAAGATGGTGCACTTCGAGCCAGGTGGCGAGCGTTGTCGCACTCTGGACCGGGACAGGCTGCGCAATGGTGTAGCCGAGGCCCGCGGCGAAGCACAGCGCGACAGCGACACCGACGACGCACATCGCTCGGGCTGCTCGACCCGGTCGCAGCCGCTGCCAGGCCTGGGCGACGATCCGGCCACTTAGCACGCTGGCGAACACGACCGTCGCGACGAGATAGCGGGCGCCGGGCACCCCGTTGACGGCCAGGACGACGAAGGTCGCGACAGAGCCGAGCATCGCGATGACCAGCGCGTCGTCGAGCCACCGACGCTCGGCTCCCATCTGGGGCCCGAACGCCTCTCGGCGGCCGCGGACGACGCCCCTCACCAGGTTCACCACCGCCGCCGACGCGCAAGCGACGATCAGAAGAGCACCTACGACGTGAACGTCCTGCAGAACGACAGGGACTCCCCCGGTGTCGAACTGGTGTGTGAAGCCTACGAGACCGGCCCCGTAGCTCAGAACGTGTCGCGCGTTCACGACCATCTGGGCAAGAGTCGCGACGGACACCCCGTCAACGGACTTGAACGCTCCCATCGCTAGGGCGAACCAACTGACGAGCTCGCTGACAATGACTGCGGCGGCGGACGCAGCTACCGCCGCGATGCCCGCCCGCCACTCTCGCTTTCGCAACATCGAGACGATGCCCGCGCCGAACACCGGCGCGATGCCATAAGCGACCATCAAGAGGTCGGCGAGCATTCCGAAGGTCAGCGCGGCGACTGCCGCTGCCCACCGCCAGTCGAAGCGGCCTCGCCTGAGCCCAGCAAATGCGAAAAAGGCCAAGACGGCCGTACTGACATGGTCAGGGCCCCCGAGCAGGAAGGACGCCATCGCATGGGTGGGAAACGCGAGCAACGCGACGACAGTGGCAGCTGCGGCCATGGCGGCACCCCCCCGGTGCCCCCGGCTGGCGACAAACGCGCCGCCCACAACGGCGATCGCGACCGCAAGAGCTGGTTCCAAGTTCAGAAGGCCGGGCCTGAGGCCACCGACGCGCACCGCCAGCGCGTAAAAGAACGCGTCGATGGTCCAGAATGAGTCGTGGGTCAGGATCCAGCCGTGTAGCAGCACGTTGCCGCTGCCCACGGCCTGACCCTCGAGGATCGCGGTCGCCCTGTCCGAACCGCCTATATAGACGCGTGTCGAGACGGCGTAGAGGGTCAGGACCAGCCCTGCGACCGCAAGCAACACTCGGACCACAGTGCCAGCTCGCCGAAGTGTCGGCCGCGGCGTACCGGAGCGCGTCGACAGGGCGGTCAACCGACGACCTCTCGTGGGACGGCCTCTCGTGGGACGGTCCCGAGGAGATCGGCGGAGAAAGCGAACAGCTCGGTTGCGGACTCACCGGGAACGCGTTCCATGGCAGAACATTACAGTTTCATTACCAAAGTTACAATTCCGTTACTGACCGGGCTGCGTGCTCGCCCCCGGTCAGGCGATCCCCGCGTAGGATCACCTGCGCAGGCTCCTCGTGGGCCCGGGCGGGGACATCAGTGAAGCAAGCTCCGATCGAGAGCCGGCAGGGACCACGCAAAGTACCCAAGGAGCAATGTGCCCGAAGTCCAAGGACCAGAGATGACCCAAGCATCCTTGTACAAAGAGATCCTCTACACCGAGGCCGAGGTCGACGCCCGGATCGCGGCGATGGCGGTGGACATCACCCGGAGCTACAAGGGCACCGACACGCTCTTCGTCGCCTTGTTGAACGGTGCCCTGCCCTTCACCGCCAAGCTGATGTGTGCGATCCAGCATCATGACCCGCACTTTCATCCGAACGTCCAGTCCATGATCGTCAGCCGGTACGGCTCGAGCCGCGAGCCGGGAACGCCACACCTGGTGACTGACCTGCCTCCCGATTACAGGGTGCTGGCCAAACGCCATGTCGTACTGCTCGACGACCTCGTCGACAAAGGCGGCACCACCGAGTTCACCGAGCGGCACCTGTACGGCTACGGCGCAGAGAACATCGAGCGAATCGTGCTGGTGAAAAAGCTCAAGAACCCGCCTGTCGAGTGCAACCTCGCCATGTACGGCTTCGAGGCGCCGGACCTGTGGCTCACCGGCATGGGGATGGACAACGCCCACCTCGCACTGGAAGCGAACCGCTGGGCGGGATGGATCGCGATTGCCAACACCGACTGAACCCTGAGGTGGAGCCCGGTCCAGCGGCTCAGAGCGCGAAGAGGCCCAGGACCCGCTCGATCGTGGCAGCAAGAACCGCTTGGTTGCTCGTCACGACAGGCAGGCCCAGCCGTGCGCTGAGTCCCGGGACAGCCTCCATCGCCCGAAAGTTCGTGCACGAGACGAAGGCGAGCTCGATGTCCAGGCCACCTAGGGTCGCGACGGCGAACTCGACGATCCGCTCAGGGGGCACACGGGCGCTGACGCGGCTTGTCGAGGACCGGCCGCTCGTGCGATTCGAGGTCGAGCCACGCCTGACGCACCGTGGCGGTCACTACGCGAGCTCGCTTCCTCGATGTCCGATCTTCGGCATCACTTCGGCGGCGAACGCCTCGACCTGCTCGATCTCATAGTTGTAGGGCACGAGGACAATGTGCTCGGAACCCACCGCGACGTGCTCGGCCAGTTGCTCGGCGCACTGCTCGGGCGTGCCGCGGATGGCGCTTTCGGGAGTGGACTCGCTCCATTCCGCGACGTCGAAGTACTCGCCCAGGAACTGCCGGACCTTCTTGTCCGCTTCCTCGTAGCTCGAGGCGAGGCAAAACGGCAACTGGGCGACGTTCCTGAGCTCGCTCGGATCCCTGCCGGCCTCCTCGGCAAAGCCGCGGATCTTCTCCCAGGAGCGGCGGAAACTGTCCGCTGTGTAGAAATACGTGAGCCAACCGTCGCTCTTGGTGGCGACGCGACGCAGCACACGGTCCACGTAGCCTCCGATGAGCACCTGGGGCCTCGGCATCGGGCGGGGGAGCATCCGCACCGAGCGCAGGTTCAAATTGTCATAGCTGCCGGTGACCATGTCCTCTTCCCAAAGGCGGTGGAGGATCTCGAGATTGCGTTCGAATACCTTGCCGCGGCCCCAGAACGGCACGCCGGTGGCTTCGAATTCCCGTTCGTACCAACCTGCGGCCATGCCCAGCGACAGCCTCCCCCCGGAAATAGCCTGAATCGTCCCGGTCGTCTTCGCCAACAGCACGGGGTCACGGATCGGCAGCACGAGGACCCCGGTGCCGAGAGTCATCGTCCGGGTGTGTGTCGCCAGCACGGACAAGGTCGTCAACGACTCGAAGAACGGGAAGGCGCGCTTTGAACCGAGGAACAGGTGGTCCCACGCCCACAACGACGACAACCCGAGCTCCTCAGCCCGCGTGGCGTAGGCGACCAGCCGGTCGAGGGTGGGCTTGCTCGACATGGGTGTGAAGTTCTCGACTGCCAACCCGAACGTAACGGTCACTCAGGCCACCTTTGTTCTCTCCGGCGCTTGGAAACCGAGGTTATCAGCGAGCCCACAACCGCCTCTGACCCCGCTTGTCATCGACGCGACGGACCCGTAGTCTGCCTCGGGGCGGAGGAGGACTCGCGTGACCGAGTTGGTGACTGCCTGGACGAAGGCCGATCTGCGGGAGCTCGTGACGACGGGCGACCTGCTGGCCGGAGGCACGGACCTGCTCGTTCAGATCCAAGTGGGCCGGAAGCCAGCCCGGTTGGTGGACGTTTCGAAGTTGCTCGATGGCCCGCCTGTAGCGCGGCGCGCGGACGAGCTCGTCGAGATCTCGGCGCTGGCTCCGCTCGCACGAGTGATGCGGGAGCTGGACCACGTGCTGCCGGCTCTCGATGCGTCAGCCTCAGTGTTCGGTTCCGTGCGGATCCGCAAACGGCCACGATCGGGGGGAATCTCGCCAACGCCTCGCCCGCGGGCGACACGATCCCGCTTCTTGTGGCGGCCGGTGCCACTGCAGTCCTGAACGGTCCCGGCGGCATCCGGCGCGTGCCAGTCGGCAAGCTCGCCACAGGGCCCGGCAGGACAGTGATCCGGAGAGACGAGTGGATCGAGACGATCGAAGTCCCACTGCCTGCCGGAGAAGAAGGCTTCCGGAAGTTCGGAACGCGGAAGGCCGACGCGGTCTCGGTCGTCAGCCTTGCCTGGCGCTGGCGCAGGACCGCCGACGGTCGGCTTCACGACGTCTCGGTGGCGCTAGGGGCGGTCGCCCCCACGGTGGTCCGGGCGCGGAGCACCGAAGCCGAGCTCGAGGACCGGCGACCTGACGACCAGGTGGTCGATCGTGCGATGGCGGCGCTGCGGTCCGAGATCTCCCCCATCGACGACTTCCGGACATATGCCCAGTACCGCCGAGAAGTGGCCGGGGTGATGCTGCGCGAGGTATTGAGCGCCCGAGCGAGGCCCGAGCCGGGATCACAAATGTCGACCTGACGACCCGGCCGGGCCTGACCTGAGAGCCGAGCTCGGTTGTCGAGCCGTTGGTGGAGGCACCGAGAGGCCTTGCGAGGACGTATGAAGATGCCGGCAGAGCGGAGGCCCTACGCCTCCGCTCTGTCAGTTCTTGCCCGAGGAGCGGCCTTCATCTCCTCAGGGGTGCCGTGCCGCTCAGCGCGGCCAGGTTGCCTCGCCGAGGTCGCGCTGACGCACGAAGTCGATCTTCGCGGCGGCTTCTCCCGGCCAGGTCAAGGTGGCGGCCACAGGAGGAGTCTCGGCCACGATCCGGCCGTGAGCGATGACGTACCACGGCCGAACCTGGCGTCGCACGGCGTCGAAGGGATCGGTCGCCGGCAGCACGATGAGGCTTGCAGGCCGGCCGACCGCTATCCCGTAGGAGTCGCCCAGCGAAAGAGCCTCAGCCGCTCGCGTGGTGACCATGGCAAAGCACTCGGCGATCTGAGCCGGCGAGGTCATCTGGGTGGCCAGCGCACCGACGTGCGCAACCTGGAGCGGGTTGGCGGTGCCCATCGGGAACCAGGGATCCATCACGTCGTCATGGCCGAAGGCCACGTTGACTCCGGCCCCGAGCATCTCCTTCACCTGGGTCAACCCTCGCCGCTTGGGATAGGCGTCGAAGCGGCCTTGGAGGTGGAGGTTCACCATCGGGTTGCAGACCAGGTTGATACCGGCCCGGGACAGGATCCGCTGCAGCTTGTAGCTGTAGGCGGCGTTGTAGCTGCCCATCGCGGTCGTGTGGCTGGCCGTGACCCGTCCCCGCAGCCCGGTGCGCATCGCGTGCGTGGCGAGCACCTCGACAAAGCGCGACTGCTCGTCGTCGATCTCGTCGCAGTGCACGTCGATGAGCAACCCTGCCTCCAGCGCGGTCGAGACCGCGATCTCGAGGGACCGGACCCCGTCGTCGCGGGTGTCCTCGAAATGCGGGATCGCCCCGATCGCGTCCACGCCACGGCGGGCGGCCTCCGCGATCAGCTTGTCGCCGTCTGGGAACGAGACGATGCCTTCCTGAGGAAACGCCACGAGTTGAAGGTTGACCACGTCCCGCACCCGTTCTCGGACCTCGATCAGCGCATCGAGCGCGATGAGTGACGGGTCGGTGGTATCGACGTGACTGCGCACGTGCAGGACACCGTTGGCGACCTGCCAGCGCAACACCTCGTTGACCCGAGCGGCAACGTCGTCATGGGTGAGCATCGCCTTACGCTCGGACCAGCACGCGATGCCCTCCCACAAGGTGCCGCTCTCGTTCCACCTCGGCTCACCCGCAGTCAGGCAGGTGTCCATGTGCACGTGTGGCTCGACGTAAGGCGGGCTGAGCATGGCCCCGCTCACATCGATCTCCTGGGCCACGTCGTCGACCCGGACTCCAGCCCGCTCCACCGCGGCGAAACGGCCCTCGTCGATGAGCAGGTCGACCAGCCCCTCGGGAGAAGCGCCAGGGACGGCCAGCCTGCCATTGCGGATCACAAGTTGCATCACACACCAACTTCCTTCGGAGCCGGCTCGTAGGTCGGTGAGAACAGTGGTGACCTACTCGGGCGGCCGATCACCAGATATATGGCACCTGCGACCACCGATCCGACCAGCCATGTCATGTCCACGTCGTGTAGGGCCGTCGCGGCCGGGCCCATCAGCCAGCCAACCTCGCCGTACTCGAAGCACCAGGCGGCGAAGGCGCCCACGACGAACGAGAAGACCGCCGACCAGCGCACGTCAGCGATCCGGGAGTGCCCGGGCGGGTCGTACAGCAGGTCCACATCGACCTCTTGGCGCGCGAAGTAATAGAAGTGGATCAATGTCACGGCCGCCCACGGGGCGATCCACATCACCAGTCCGGACAGCCAGCTGTCCAAGGTGCTGGCGAAGTTCTTCTGGAAGACCAGGACGATGGTGAACGCGAGCGCGATGGCGCCGACGAGCAGCGCGATCTTGCGCCGGTTGAGCTTCCAGTCCAGGGTCTGCGCACACAACGAGCAGCTGTAGATGTTCAAGATGTTGGTGGCGATCGGGCCATGCAGCACGAGGAGCAGCACCGGGACAGCCAGGATCCCGAAGTTGGACACGACGAGCGCGCCGGGGTCGACCCTCTGGGTGACCGTGGCGAGAGTCGCACCGAAGATCCCGAGCCAGACCACTGGGAGGAACTGGCCGAAGACGCTGGCGAAGAAGACCTTGGAACGCGACATCGCCTTCGGCAGGAACCGGGAGTAGTCCGACGCGTAGGCGAACCAGGTGCAGCCCCAGCCGATCCCGATCGCGGTCATGATCGTGCTCTCGGCGGAAAGCAGCGCCCAACCGTGCAGGTGGGCGCCCGCGTAGCCCCAGTGCACACTGTTCTTCGACCAGGCGACGATCGTCATCGCTATCAAGACGCAGAAGGTGACCGGCACGGTGTACCGCTCGAACTTCGCGATCGACCTGAAGCCCCTTGCAGCCAGCCAGATCTGCAGACCCATGATCAGAACCACGATGACGATCTTCAGGTTTGTGCCGCCGTGATAGCCGAGCTTGCCGATCAGGGCGAGGACCAGATCGAGCACGATCCACGTGTTCACCGCGCACCATCCGGCGGAGATGAGTCCCTGGATCGCGGCCGGCAGGTAGGCGCCGCGGCGACCGAAGGCGCTGCGCGCCATCACCATCTGGCTGACACCCGTGCGCTGGCCCATCAGGACGAAGAAGCCAAAGGCGGCCATGCCGATGATGTTGCCGATGACCAGCACCAAGACCGTCTGGAACAGGCTCAGGCCGATCTCGATGCCCAACGAGCCGAGCACCCAGTTGATCGGCGCGATGTTCGCTCCGGACCAGATCCAGAACTGGTGACCGGCCGTCGAGGTGCGGGCGTTGTCCGGCACCGGCAGAAGAATGGTCTCAACTTGCTCGACGACCTGCTCGTCGATGGCAGGCGTGGTGCTCATGACTGGCCCCCCGATCCGTAGGAGCCTTCACTTGCTGGCATGATCCACTCCTTTCTTCTCAGGGAACATCTCACAAGCGTGTGCGCACCACCGCGGATGAACGTCGGCCGAAAACCGCGCCCCTAGACAGCCGGCGCTTTGGTGACCCAGGTATCGATCGGCTGCTCATTGTGAATCGCTCGCCACACGTCCTCGAAGCGGACGGGCATGTGCGTCAGCTCGGCGCCCGTCGCGTCGTGGATGGCGTTGGCGAGCGCCGGCGCTACTGAGATCATCGGGTGCTCACCGACTCCGCGCGCGCCGAAAGGCCCATCGAGCTGGGGAGTCTCCACCGCGATGCACTCGATCTCCTCGGGAAGGTCCTTCGAGGTGAGAATCTTGTTGTCGGTGAGCGACGGGTTGAGCAAGTGGCCGTGGCCGTCGTAGATGTAGCTCTCGCACTGGGCCGTTCCCAGGCCCTGGATCATGCCGCCGATGCACTGGCCCCGCATGGTGCCGGGATTGATGACCTTGCCCACGTCGAAGGCCGACGCGATCTTGATCACCTTGTACTCCCCGGTTTCCGGGTCGACCTCTGCGATCACGCCGTGGGCGCCGTAGGTCCAGTCCAGGGCGGGGAGGCCTTGCCCCGTTTCCTTGTCGAGGCTGGTCAAGCCCTGCGCGGTGTAGCGGCCCAAACCGATCAGCGGGCCACCGATCCCGTTGCCGTTGGGGTAGACGTACCCGATCGACAAGGCGGCAAAGGTCACCGACTCCTCCGGCCGTTGCTTGATGAAGATCCTCTCGGCGTCGTGGTCAAGGTCTGCCGTTTGGGCGCGCAGCACCTGGGCCGCGTCCGAGTAGGCCTGTCGCAGGAGATCGTCGCAGGCGGCGATGACCGCGTTGCCGGTGAGGAGGAGCCCCTTTGACGCCACGGTCTGCCAGTCGAAGGGGTCCTTGTCCGTGTCCCTCTCGACCGCGACCTTCACCAGACTGACGGGGAAGCGCAGACGGTCCGCCGCCATCTGGGCGACAACGGTCGCCGTGCCTTGGCCGATCTCGGTGAGCGCAATGTTGACGACAACTGACCCGTCCGAATTCATCTTGATGACTGCTGCTGTCGTCGTGAAGCTCGGCATCGCCGGAGCCTTGTGAAGTGTCGCGATCCCCTTGCCGATCCTGCGCCCCGTACGCGCCTGACGCTCTTCCTCCTCAGGGGTGAGTCGGCCGTAGTTGATGGCCTTGGCCGCCGCCTCGAGGCACTTGAGGGGATCGCCTGTGTGCTCGTTGATCTTCTCGCCCGTCAGCGTGGTCGAGCCTGGCTTCAAGAGGTTCTTCTTGCGGAACTCCAAAGGGTCCATCCCGATGACCTGGGCGACGAGCTCCATGTGCCGCTCGAGGCCCCAGAAGAACTCGACGTGGCCAAATCCGCGGTAGGCCGTGCCCCATGGCTTGTTGGTGTAGATCGTGTAGGCGTCCACCCAGGCGTTCGGGATGTCATAAGGGCCCCCCGCCGAGTACGCGGACGCGCGGGTGACGTTGACGGCGTAGTCGGCGTATGCGCCGGAGTCCCAGTACATGAGCAGCTTCTGCGCGGTGATGCGGCCGTCGGCATCGACGCCGGTCTTGATCCGGTAGGTGAGGGCGCTCCGGCACGGCAGGAGGCTGAACTCCTCCTCCCGGGTGGCCTGGAACTTCACCGGCCTTCCCCCTGCCTTGCGGGAAAGGCAGGCCAGGAGAGGCTCGAGGTGGATCCCCGCCTTGCCGCCGAAAGCACCTCCGACATGAGGTATGACCACCCTTACCTTGTTGTGCGGCAGCTTGAACGCGCGACAGAACAGGTCCCTCAAGGTGAACGGGGATTGAGCGCTCGACCAGATGGTCACCTCGTCCCCCGCCTTCCACTCGACGATGGCGACGTGGGTCTCCAGCGGCACGTGCTGAACGGAGGGGTTCGTGTACTCGCGCTTGACGATCCACTTAGCCTCGGCGAAGCCTGCATCGATGTCGCCCTTGCGGATCTTGGTGATGTTGGGGATGTTGGTGCCCGGCTGCGGGCTGAAGGACGCCTTGACGTAGTCGTAGCTGCCGAGATCGGGATGGACCAGCGGGGAGCTCTCGTCGAGCGCATCCATCTGGCTGAGGACGGGCGGCAAGACCTCGTACTCGACGTCGATCAGGTCGACTGCCCGGCTGGCGATATCCAGGCTTTCCGCCGCCACAGCGGCGACAGCTTCGCCGAAGTGCCGCACGGCGTCCTTGGCCAGGATGTCCTTGTCCGCGACATACAAGCCGATGCGGTAGTCGAGCTCTTTGCCGGTGAGGACCGCGTGGACGCCTGGGAGGTTCTCGGCCTTGGAGGTGTTGATCGCCACGATCTTCGCCCGGGCGTGAGGGCTCTTTTTCACCTGGGCGTGGAGCATGCCGGCAAATACCAAGTCGCTCGCGTACATGGCCCCGCCGGTCAGCTTCGCGGTGTCGTCGACCCGCTGGACGTTGTCGCCCACGCGGGTGGCCACCGATGAGACAGTGGTATCAGACATATTTCAATCCCCCCCTGGTTTCGTTGGTGATCTGACCCGACACGTCGAGCACAGCTTCGATGATCTGCTGGTAACCGGTGCACCGGCAAAGATTGCCTTCGATGCCCTCTTTGATCTCGGCCACCGTCGGCTTGGGGTTGTGTCGCAGGAGCTCCCGGACCGACATGACCATCCCGGCGGTGCAGTAACCACACTGCACTGCGTAATTGCGGGCGAAAGCCGCCTGTATCTCGGACAGCTCGCCTTTGGCGGCCTCCGCCTCGATCGTCTCGACCGTCGCGCCGTCGGCCTCCGCCGCCAGGACCATGCACGCGTTCACGGCCTCCCCGTTGAGCATCACCGTGCAGGCGCCGCACTCGCCGGCCGAGCAGCCGTCCTTCGTCCCGGTCAACTCCAGGTCTTCCCGGAGAAAGCGCAGCAGGGTCCAGTGCTCGGTTACCTCGCGCTCGTAGATGTGACCGTTGACCTCAACTGACATCCACATCACCGCACCTCCTCGAGCAACCTGCGGACGAAGACCTCGATCATGTACTCCCGGTACTCCTTGCTGCACCGCAGGTCGCTGATGGGACGGATCGCCTCGCGCGCCGCGGCCACGACCGCATCTGCAGGGTCTGCATCAGTGAGCCCTTCTATGAGCAGGGGTGTGGGGGCGGCTGAGCCGATCCCCACCCGCACGGCGCCGTCCTTGCTCGTGACGGCGACGCCGACCAAGGCGAGGTCGTGTCCGTCGATCCGCTTCAGCTTGCGGTACGAACCGCGGGACCCGGCCGTGCCGGGAGGAACGGTGATGGCCTCGACGATCTCGTCATGGCTCAGCACCGTCCGCTTCACCCCGGTGAAGAAGTCCTTGAGGGGCACCTCGCGCCGGCCCCGCTGGGACGCGATCTGTACCCGAGCGCCCAGGCAGAGAAGCCCGGGCGCCATGTCCGCACCGGGAGAAGCATGAGCGATGTTGCCTATCACCGTCGCCCGATTGCGGAGCTGGTGGGAGGCGATCGTCAGGGCGCAGTCGGCCAGCAACGGGTAGCAATCGCGGACTTTGGCATCGTGGAGAACATCGTTGACGGTCGTCGCGGGTCCGATTATCAGCCCCTCGGACTGGCTCCACGTGAGCTCCGAGAAGTCTTCGACCTTCTTGAGGTTGATCACCAACTCGGGTCGAACAAGCCCGCTGCGGATGTCGACGAGCAGGTCGGTGCCGCCCGCGAGGATCCTCGCGCCCTCGCCGTGGGCCGCCAGCAGGCTGAACAGCTCCGCCCGTGAGGTAGGGGCACGATACTTGAAAAGGTCGTTCATGATGGCTCTTTCATTCCGATCGCCTTAGGCGCACCTCGAGGCTCAGCCCGCTGGGCGAGCGCTCGCGCGGCATCGACGAACACTGACATCGGCGGGACGACAAGGCCGGCTCCTACCTGGCCCACGCCCGGCTCGCGGCCAGCGATCCCGGTGTTGACGGCGGGCAGCACGCCGCTTCGCACAACGAGCGTCGCGTCGATACCTGTAGGTGTGCCGCGGAAAGCGAGTATTGGCACCTTGTAGAAGGGATGCTCGGCCAGGGTGATCTCGTACATCCGCAGGGTGTTCGCCAGCGCGTCGGACACCTCGCCGCCCACGAAGAGCACGATGGCCGGCGCCGCGGCCATTGCGAAACCACCTGTCCCGGTCGTCTCGGTTATCGTCGAGTCACCGATGTCGAGGCCGGCATCTTCGGGCCCAAACCCTGCGAAATACAGCCCTTTCACAGGCGGTGCAGGAGCCGTGAACCATTCGTCCCCGGTCCCAGAGACCTGGATGCCGAACTCGGTCCCGTTGCGGGCCATCGCCACCACCATGGTGGATCCCGGGATGTCGCGACCGGCGTCGGCTGCGACCTTGCCGGCCGGCATGGAGAGGTTGAGGAAGAAGTGGTCGTTACCGTTGATGAACCGGAACGCCGCCACGATGTCCTCGCTGCGAGCGTCGCTCTCGAGCATGTCCGGAGTGATCTCCCGCAACAACAGCGAGGTGGCGGCACGGTTGCGGTTGTGGCACTCGTCTCCCATCTGGAGAGCTTGTGCGATGATGCTGCGCACGTCAACGGGACCCCGCTGGCGAAGGGTTGTGCCCAGCAGGGGGCCGAGCACTCGCTCCAGCCAGCGAAGCCGATCGATTACCTCGGCCGAGTACGCCCCGTACCGTAGGACCTTCCCGAGNNTCTCGGCCAGCCCCTCGTAGATCATGGCGCCAGCGAGCGCCCCACGTATTGGACCGGACGCATCGGCCCAGGTGACCGGTGGTCCCGCATGCAGGAACTCACGGGGCCCGAGGCCCAGCGCCTCCCGGGCAGGGAGCACGTCCACCCACTGAGGACGGGCGGTGATCAGCCGCCGGACAGAGTCGGCGGTCGCCGCGTGCGTCCGCACGTCGCTGGCGATGGACGCCAAGTCAGCCTCGCTGCCCGGAAAGGGCGGGGCCCACTGCACTTGACGCGGGGTGGCAACCTGCGCCGTGAGCGCGTCGGCGAACAGGGACGCGCCGACGGTGACCATCGCGGGCGATTCGTCAAGCTGGATCATTGTCCTGCTCCCTCGACGAGACCAACCGCTGTCCGCGCAGCAGCGGCATTTGACAAGTGAACACTTGCGCCAGCTGCGACCAATGTCTCGGCCGTGGCGTCGCGACCCTGCGGATCGGACCGCGAGCCGACGAGCGAGACGACGACGGCAAGGTCACGGCCGCCGCGCTTCGCGCTGTCGCGGGCGGCGGCAATGGCCGGAGCGAGCTCATTCGCCGGGTCCCGATGGGCTCCATAGCCGAGGACCACGTCGAGCAGGAGCACCGCGCAAGCAGGATCGGAACCCTCTTGCGCGATCCGTTCGAGCCGCAGCGATTGGTCGATCATCGGATGTGGCCTTCCCGCGGTCAGGCGGTCGTCACCGAAGTCGATCATGAGATGGCCCGGCGCCTGCAGGTCCTCTCCGAGCGCCCATGCCGCTTGGAGAGGTGTGTTGGACGCGATCGGCCCCAAGCGCTCTGCGGCGATCGCCATGGCCTCGTCGCAGAGCGTCCCTCCAGAAAACAAGCCGCGGATGAACCCGGGCCGGGGGGTCCGCTCATAAGTTGCCGACCACTCCGGCGGCGCCGTCGGAGACCTGCCAAGCGCCGCCAGGATCTGCGCTGTGGCAGCGGTGAGGTCGCCCTGTCCCATCCCGACGAATGCCACAAGCGAAGGGGTGCTCAGTTGCCCGGCCGCGGCACACACCATCTCGGCGACCTTGGGGTCAGGCGGCTTCGACAATACGACGACGAATTCGGTAGCCGGGTGCTCATCGAGCACCTTCATGGCAGCGAGGGTCGAACGGCCGCCGACGGCGGCGGACAGATCGCGCCCACCCACGCCGAGCACGGCGGTGACGCCGACGCCGTCCGCGTCGAGCAGGCACGTGACTTCCTGCGCACCAGTTCCCGAAGCGGCCACTATGCCGACCGGGCCTGGACGGAGCGCGTTGGCGAACCCAAGGCCGAGCCCGCCTACTACCGCAGTCCCGCAGTCGGGACCCATGACCAGCACGTCGTGACCCGCCGCCTCGTCCTTGAGTGCAATCTCCTGCTCAACGGGCACGTTGTCGGAGAACAGCATTACAGAGACGCCCGCTTGAACGGCGTCCATCGCCTCCACGAACGCGTGTTGACCCGGCACCGAGATCAGCGCCAGCGAGCCGCCATGGCGAAGCGCGGACGCAAGAGTCCGGGGGGCAGGGGGTGATCCGAAGCCGCCGGTCTGCGATGTCGCGGATGGCGCCAGTTGCCGCTCCAGCTCGGCTGTCGCCGCATCGAGCGCGTCTTCCTCGGCCCGGACCGCGACGAGCAGGTCATTGGGGGAGGCTCCCTCCACCGCAGCCGGATCAAATCCCAATCGCTCGTAGATCTCGATGTTGAGCGGCGTAGCCATGGCCACGATCGCGGCGGCGACGCCGCGACATGCGGCGACGGCCTGGCTCACCTGCATCAGGACCACCGAATCGCGATAGATGCCACGTCTCAGCTCGACCCGTGCACTCATCGCGGGCTCCTCGGGCTCGTGGTGACCTCGCCGGTTGAACGGGACGTCCTGTCCAACACGGATCCAGCGAGGATACCCGCCATTCCGGCGCACAAGTCGTGGCCGGACGTCGCTCCGACACTGAACAGCTCTGCGGCGGCCGACTGGAGGCGAACCAATGGCCCGCCCGTCGCGAGGACGGTGAGCACGGCCGCGGCCTGCGGTATCACTTGTCCTTTGCCCGCCGCGGCCACCAGGGCGCCCGACAGGGCGGTGGTGTGAGTGCAAGCGCGTGCGTCGATGGCGTCTCTTGCCCGCTCGTTGAGCCGACCACCGAGCGCGAGCACCGCCAGCGCCCCAGCCACGACATCGTCGCCAGCAGGCGTGAGGCCCGGGCCCAGCCCGATCACCTCAAGCGCCGCCCCGAAGTCCCCGGCTGCCAGGGCAACAGCTACGCCCAGCGCGTCGGCGAGTGGGAGCCCGAACGAGGAATCTGGCTGCTCCCCGAGCACTTCGAGGAGCTCCGATCCATGCCGGAACAGGTCGTCGGCTGCTAGACGAGGACGCGGGTCCCACCACCGTGCCGGCCGCCAGACGTGGTCTCCGGCGACGATCGAGCCGTCGCCTATCCGAACGGTGCTCCCGGCTTCCGGCAGCTTCCCCGTTGCCACGCTGACACCTATAGGCAGGCGGACCGCTTCTTCGGTCAAGAGCGCTATCACCGGCGTGCTCGACCCAGGTTCCGGCACGCTGAGATAGGACGCCGCCCTGGTAGCGGCGAGGACGACGGCATCCTGGCTCCGACCGCAGAGCAAATCGCCGACAGCGGTGCTCGCCCACGCTGGCGATACCTGCGGCTGCGCCATCATTTCTCCAGTTCCGAAACAGACAGTCGGGCCCACCGGGCCCGACTGTCTTCGCGAGTAGGTCTATCCCAGGTCAACAATCGCGATCACAGGGCCACCACCGGCCGGGCCCTGGTGTGCAGCCGACACCGACACGAAGATGGCAGGGTCTCCGCACACCGCAGCCGCTACGCCACCAACGCACGCCTTGATCTGCCGGTGCCAGTGGACATCGGAGTCGTCGAGCATGATGTTGCGCTTGCCGCGAACGTGACCGGAGGGGTCGGCCTCACACTTGAGGAACAGGTTGACGAGCCGCCCCTTCAAATGGCGCGGATGGGGGCAGTCGGCGGGAAGGTCGTCGAGTCCTGCGTTGCGGATGGCCTGCCAGACCCCGTCCATGTCAAGGGCGTCTTCCATGATCGCGTGGCCAACCCGGTACCGGCCGCCGATCCCCCGGACATTGCCGGCAAGGACAATCTGTGCCCTGTCGAGCTCAACTCCCGAAGAGCACGACGCGACCGACGAATAGAGCGAACGGTCGTTCATCACCTGGTCGTCCGTCGGCATCTCGATCTCGCCAAGCGCCACGGCGATCCCGAGCCCCGCCGTTCCGTTGGACAGGTCCATCGACTCCAGGGTGTCCTCGGTCCACACTTTGTGCCCGCGCCGTTTGGCGTCGTTGATGGTGTCGAGGACGAGCAACGGCGTCTTGGTCTGGACGTAGTGCACATCCGCCGGATCGGTGATACCGGCGGATTCCATGGCCTTGCGCACTCCGGCGGCGACCTTCTCGATCATCGCGGTCCGGCCGATCTCCTCGGGCAGTATCTGGTCGCTCATGGCAACACCGACCGAGAGGCGGGGCTCATCGCTAACCGGTGCGCTCTCCGCGGGAACCGTTGCAAAGATCGTGGCGTGAGGGCTGAGCACCCCGTCGGTGCCGCCCGACCATGCGAGCGGGATTTGCCTGACCTGCTCCCAGCTGCGGGTCCCCTTGGCCACGAGGACCTCGCGGAAGGCGCGATCGGCGAGGAGGCGCGTGTAGTCGTTGACCCCCCCATTGCCCTCGGTCTTGCCGACGACACCGACCACGTCATCGGCACGGAAGACGCCCTCGTCGATCAGCTCCTCCAACCCTGACGCGTCGGTTACCTTCTGAAGAAGAACCTTCCTGACTTCGATGGGCTGCAGCATGTTGTTCGAACTCCTTTTCGTTTATTGCTCTGGATGTAGGCCCAGGCTTCGGTACCGTCGGTACCTGGCGGCCAGACGCTCCGCCTTTTCTTGGTGAATCAGGGAGGTCAGCTCGAACTCGAGGGCCCTGCTGAGTCGTACGAGGAACTCCCGCGGCTCTTCGGCAGCGTCAGGTCGCTCGGGCACGATCCGGTCGACGATGCCTGCAGAGGCGAGGTCGATCGAACGCACGCCTTGCGCAGCGGCAAGCTCGGGCGCTCGATCGACGGTCCGGTACAGGATCTCCGAGGCACCCTCCGGGGGCAGCGGTGCCACCCACCCGTGCTGCGCCGCCACCACACGGTCGGCCGGCAGGAGAGCAAGCGCGCCCCCGCCCGCTCCCTCTCCGAGCAGGAGGCACAGCGTCGGCACTGGGAGCGTCACCATGTCGGCCAGGCATCGGGCGATCTCCCCGGCAAGCCCGCCCTCCTCCGCTTCTTTGGAGAGAGCAGCTCCGGGAGTGTCGATGATCGTGAGCAGCGGGAGCCCCATCTCGGCGGCCAGGCTCATCCCCCGCCGCGCCTCGCGAAGGCTGTCCGGCCCGAGCGGCCGACCCTCTCGGGGGAAGAGCCGATCCTGTCCAACGACCACGCACGGCGCCAACCCGAACTTGGCCATGGCCAAGATGAGACCGCCGCTGCGCTCGCCCTCCTGGGTCCCGCTCAAGATCGTTACCGAATGCGAAGCGGCGCGCAGAAGTGCCTCCACTCCGGGGCGTTCGGGCCGGCGGGTGTGCTCGATCGACTCCCATGCAGGGACGTCGTCGATCAGCTCGTCCGGCGGCGCCTTCGCGGCGGGAACCTCGCTGGGCGCCGTGCACATAACGTCGAGCGCCCTGGCCGCTATTTCCGCGAGGTCCGCCGGCGCGAGCACGGCGTCGACAAGGCCCAAGCGATAGAGGTTCTCGGCCACTTGGACCCCTTCAGGGAAGGAGGCTCCGTAGAGCGCCTCGTAAACCCGCGGCCCGAGGAACCCGATCAGCGCTCCAGGCTGTGCTCCTGTCAGTTGTCCGAGCGACCCCCAGGAGGCGAAAACCCCACCGGTGGTCGGATGGCGCAGGTACACCAGATAGGGAAGGCCGGCCCTGCGGTGCTGCATGAGCGCCTGGACAATCTTGACCATCTGCAGGAAGGCCACGGTCCCCTCTTGCATACGCGTGCCGCCTGACACGGGCGAGGCCACCAGCGGAAGTCGTTCCGCGGTGGCGCGCTCAATCGCCAGGGTGAGCCGTTCGGCTGCCGCGACCCCGATCGTGCCTCCCAGGAAAGCGAACTCGCAAGCAACCAAGCAGACACGACGGCCGAGGATCTTCCCTTCCCCGGTGATCACGGCCTCGTCCTCACCGGAGGCCTGACGGGCTTCGCTCAGCTGATCCAGGTACCCGGACCCGGCGGGCACGGTCACAAGGACGGTGTCCCAGCTCCGGAAGCTGTCCGGATCGAGGACCTCCGAGAAGAGCTCGCGGGCACCGATCCGGCGCCTGGTCGGCTGGCCGGTGACTCGTGCATAACTACCGCGAACGACCTCGGCGATCTCACGCTCGATCGTCACGTCCGGTTCTGTAACGTCCTTGCGCTCACCCCCGGGCGGCTGTCCCGCGGCCATGATCACACGGTCACGTCCTGTGGGATCTTCAGCTGCTCGTTCGCCTTGACGATGTCTGCTGGGACGTCGAACACGAGGTCGGCACCGACCATCTGGCGGACGTAGTCCTTGACGACCGCGTCCCAGTACTTCTTCGTGACGTAGTACACGCGTGCCCCTCCCAGCTCGTGCTGGTACTCAGGCCAGGGGTAAGAGGGTTGCGCCATCCCGAGCCCCCAACGGTGCCAGCCGTTGTAGCTCTCGTACGTCGCCCAGAACTCCTTGCTTGCGAGGATCTCGAAGGCGTAGTACGTCTTGACGTAGTACATGATCGCGCCGATGCGGCCACCGCGGGCCAGTGCCATCGTGTGCAAGCTGATGTTGATGTCCTCGTTCATCAGCCGCCCATTCGCGAATCCCACCCATTCGCCGTCGATGAGCCCGAGAAGCGTGTAGGGATCCTTCAGCCGTTTGCGGTACCACCCGGCAATCTCTGCATGGACCCGAGCTCCGACTACGTCGTAGAAGTCGTGATCCTGCTCCATGACGCGCTTCATGTAGCCCATCATTGCCGGGGCTTCCTCGAGGGTCGCCTCACGGATGTACATGGTGCGGCCGTCCTTGAGGGTAATAGTGGCGCCAGGCCAATGCGGAACGTCCATCGGCGGCGCCTGCAGCAGCGGCTCGATCTCGCGCACGTTCAGGGTGATCTCATTCTGCGAAACCACAGTGGGTGGTTCAAGCAACATGGTGTCTCCATCTCCTCTTTGATGATCTCGAGCCTGCCCGGAAGGCTAGGCCTACATGCCTGAGCTAAGTAGAGTCTTCGGCCTCTATGTGCAGGTCCGGCCTCTCACGCGATGTTTTCGACTTTGATCTAGACGTTAGGGTCGCGTCTGCGCACCCGGTAGGGTCTTTGGCCCCTATCTTCGGCGCCTGTGGTTGCGATTCGATCATGCGTTTCTGGTGCCTCTTCCCGCCACGCTCAACTGGCCAGGACTCGCGTTCACGCGCACCGCCCGCCTACGTGCTCCCGACGACTAGCGCGGGGGGTGGGACCACAAGGCCACGCCGGCGCGACGGGCCCAACAAATCAGAGTCTGCTCAACGGTTTCCATGAAAGGCTGAGCGAGGGCATCCAGCGAACGCCATTTCCCTCGCTCGGAGGACGAGCGCTTCAGTGAGAACCGTGGTGACGAGCCCCACCCATATTGACCTGCTCTCTCAAGTGGCCTTGCGAGCAAGTGCGACGCGGGAAGCGACCTCAGGCTGCCCTCGTGATGCGCGGGTCAAAAGCGCGAACCCCATCTCCGGCCTCGAGAAAGTAGCTCGACCCCGAATCCGTCCGCGGACTGCCAGAACCTGTCCTTCGCGCCATTCCGCATCTGCTCGCCGTCACGAAGGAGACACGCCGATGCGCCGACCTCATCCGCCTTCGAGCTGGAGCGGTGCCCTGGATGTGTAGCGTCCCCAGCCCAACTCTCCGATGAAGCGGCCGTCGACTGCCACCGGCCGCCCCCGGCTCAGGACGAGCTCGGGCCAGCCCACGGCGACAGTGCCCTCATAGGGCGAGTGGTCCACCGCCATGTCGAGATCGGCTGCTCCGAGCGGCTGGCGCCGCTGCGGGTCCCACACGACCACGTCGGCATCGGCACCGACTGCCAGCGAGCCCTTGCCCGGCCACAAGCCGAACGTACGGGCGGGGGCCTCGGCACACAGGCGCACCCAGTCGGCCGTGGTTATGCGGCCCGCCCGCACACCTAGCCAGACAAGGGCGAGGCGGGTCTCAATGCCGGGAAGGCCCCCCGGGATGTCGGTGAAGTCGGTCACGCCGCCCGGCCGGCCGGCCACGCCCGCACGCCGGTC